>NZ_JBAKHS010000035.1:0-35399 GCF_036906795.1 Micromonospora sp. CPCC 205739
ACCAACCCGTGAAACCGTTACACCGCAACAAACGCCACCGAACCTAACAAAGCACTACTAGGCCGTGTTTCAAAAGTTGCCGGGCAGCCACTCGTTGATCAGGAGATGTGCAGGGTGGCTTCGTCGTCTGCCAGGGCCCGTAGCATTCCGGCACGTCTCCCAGCGCCTAGGATCGGCTCATGATCGCCGACCTGCAGTGTGTCGTGCTGGACTGCTCTTACCCGGCGGAACTTGCCGAGTTCTACCAGGCGCTCCTCGGCGGTGCCGTCAACCAGCGGGATCAGCGATGGGCGATCAGCAACGACTGGGCGACGTTACACACGTCGTCTGGCCTCGTCCTGGCCTTCCAACGCGCATTGGATTACCAGCCACCGCAGTGGCCCGACCCGGCCCGGCCACAGCAGTTCCACCTGGACTTCGGTGTTACGGACCTGGACCGCGCCCAAGAGCAGGTGCTGGCCCTGGGAGCAACGGTGTTGGACGATGGAGCAGATGGACGAGGTTGGCGTATCTATGCCGACCCTGCAGGGCATCCGTTCTGCCTTGTCCGCCACTGACGAAACACTTCCTAGGCGACGCGCCGGGGGCGTGACGGCCTTCGGGGAAGGTCAGCGCAGCCCGGCGGCGATGGCGTCGACGAGCAGCGCCCCGAGGATCCGCGCCAGGGTGGCCCGCGCCGCCTCGACGTCCAGGCCCATCGCGTCGCGCAGCATCGACCAGGCCGACCAGGTGCTCGCCACGGTCAGCGCGTCGAGCAGCTGCTCACGGTCCGGCCCGGCGTGCGCCAGCTCCGGGCCGAAGACGGTCTCGATCTCGCCGCGTACCCGGGCGATGTTGCCTTCGCGGTTGCGGCGCAGCTGCGGCGAGAAGGGCTCGCGCAGCGCGGAGGCGCGGGCCGTGGGGGCCAGCACCTCCAGCATCCGGGCGCGCTGGGCGCTGAACTCCGCGATCCGCCGGGTGAGCGGCAGCTCCGGCGGGATCGGCCGGACCAGCGCCTCCTGCCGTTCGCTGACCCGGCGCCCGGTCGCGGCGAACAGGGTCTCCATGTCCTTGAAGTTGGTCCACAAGGTCCGCAGCGACACCCCCGCGCGGTCGGCGATGCGCTCCCCGGTCGGCCGCAGGTCACCCTCGTCGATCAGCGCGAGGTGCGCGTCGACGATGGCGCTACGGGTACGCTCGGCGCGCGCCGAACGCCCGTCCACCCGCGCCGGCGCGTCGGCGTCCACGTCGATCATGTGACGGTCCCCTGTCGTGACGGTGCCGGAGAAAACTGCACCGGCAGTGTATCGAGATGCGCCAACCGACGACCGGAGGGCACCGGATCGGTCGATCCGTTGACACGGCGGCCCGACAATGCGCACCGTAGGTGCACCTGTTGAACGGCACGGAGGACCGACGATGAGAGTTTTCGCCACTCCCGACGAGCTCACCAAGGCGCTCGGCGACCACCTCGGCTACAGCGACTGGCACCTGGTCGACCAGGCCCGGGTCGACGCGTTCGCCGAGGCCACCGGGGACCGGCAGTGGATCCACGTGGACCCCGAGCGGGCGCGGAGCGGGCCGTTCGGGGGCACGGTCGCGCACGGGTTCCTGATGCTGTCGCTGCTGCCCGCGCTCGGCGCCGAGGTCTACCGGGTCGAGGGAATCCGGATGGGCGTCAACTACGGGCTGGACCGGGTCCGCTTCCCCGCCCCGCTGCCCACCGGCAGCCGGGTCCGGGCCGGGGTCAGCCTGCTCGCGGTGGAGCCGGTCGCCGGCGGACTCCAGGTGTCCAACGAGGTGACCCTGGAACGCGAGGGCGGCGACAAGCCGTGCTGCGTCGCCCGGACGCTCGCCCGCCTCTACGTCTGAGCAGCCCGGGCCGCCACCGTCCGGTGGCGGCCCGGGCCGGACCCGCCGCGCCGCCTGCCGACCGGCGGCGCTCGCGGATCAGGTCGTCGGGATCGCGTCCGCCGGCGGCGCGGCCGGCGCCCCGGTCAGCTCCGTGACGGCGCCGTCACCGTCGTCGGTGGTGTAGGTCGGGCCGAAGTACGCCTGGACGCCGTTCTGCACCTTGTTCATCCGGACGCCGCTGTAGCCGGCGTGGACGTCCTTGCTGTAGCGGAACGGGGTGAGGCCAGGCCCGGTGAAGCCGCCCTTGCGCACCGCCTCGACCAGCTTCTCGCGGGTCAGGTCCTTGCCGGCGGCGAGCAGCGCCTGCACGAAGGTGTACGCCATCGAGTAGCCGTAGACCGCGTTGCCGTCGATCGGGTTGGCGGCGTTGTACTGCTGGTGGATCTTGGTGTACGCCTGGATCCACGGGTCGCTCTGGTCGTTGGCCATCGGCAGGTAGTTGTCGGCGATCATGCCCTCGAGGATCACCTTCTTGTCGCCGAGCTGGGTGGAGAGCGTGGTGTAGTCGGCGCCCACGTTGGACACCACCCACTGCGCCCGGAACCCCTGGCCGGCGGCCTGGCCCATGGCCAGGGCGGTGAAGCCGGGAATGGTCGCCGAGATCACCACCTGGCAGCCGGCCGCCTTCAGCGCCCCGATCGCCGGGCCGACCTGCTGGTTGGTGGTGGTGTAGGTCTGCTTGGCGGCCACCGGCCCGAGGATCTTCTCCACCCCGGCGAGGGAGTCGCGGCCGAAGTCGTCGTTCTGCCCGAAGTGGCACACCTTCTGGCCCGGGAACTGCTGCTTGACGAAGGTGGCCAGGATCTTGCCCTCGACGGTGTAGTCGGGCTGCCAGCCGAAGGTCGTCGGGTACTTCTCCGGCTGGTTCCAGTTGCGGCTTCCGGAGGAGACGAAGAGGTCGGGCACCTTCTGGGTCTTCACGAACTCCAGCACGTTGGTGTGGGTAGGGGTGCCGAGCCCGCCGAGCAGGGCGAAGACCTTGTCGTCGAGGACCAGCTTGCGGACCACGTTCTCGGTGTTCGCCGGGTTGTAGCCGTCGTCGACCGCCTTGTAGACGATCTTCCGCCCGTTCACCCCGCCCTTGCTGTTGACGTGCTCGAAGTACGCCTTGGTGGCGGCAGAGATCCGGGAGTAGCCGGGAGCGGCGGGACCGGTGAGCGGCTGGTGGGTGCCGATCACGACCTCGGTGTCGGTGACGCCGGGGACGTTCTCGGCCGCCTGTTTCTCGTCGTTGGCGCAGGCCGACGCGCCGACCAGCAGGGTGAGGGTGGCGGCGGCCGCGAGAGCGCGGCGTGCGGTGGGATGCATGGTTCTCCTGTCTTTTGCGACGGGGGGTGGGTGCGACGGTGGGGTCAGCGGCTCGGTGCCCGCCGACGCGGCCTCAGACGTGCGGTGAGCGTGCGGGCGGCGCCCTGCAGGCCGCCCGGGGCGACGAGCATGACGACGATCAGGACGAGACCGAACACGGCCAGGGCCAGGTTGCCCTCCAGCCGCTGGGCCAGGCCCGCCGGCAGGGTGAAGGTCTCGGTGACGAGGCTCGGCAGGTCCTGCAGGGCGACCAGCAGGACCGCGCCCCAGACCGCGCCGGCGAGGCTGCCCAGCCCACCGATCACGATCGCCATCAGCAGGAACAGCGACAGGTCGAGGGAGAACTTGCCGGGGGCCACGGTGGCGGTCAGCACCGCGTACACGCCCCCGCCCAGGCCGGCGCAGGCGGCGCTCACCACGAAGGCGAGCACCTGGTTGCGGGCGACGTGGATGCCGGAGAGCCGGGCGGCCACCTCGTCGTCGCGGACGGCGCGCAGCGACCGGCCGAACCGGCTGCGCACCAGGTTCGCCATGAGCACCATGGTGGTCAGCGCGGCGAGCAGCGCGATCCAGGCCAGCCAGCGCTCCGGCTGGAAGTAGGCGCCGAGGAACGCCGGCGGTGTCTCCGCCGGGAAGCGCAGTCCCTGCTCGCCGTTGAAGGTGTCGATGAAGATCGTGGTGATCGCCGGGACCAGGGTGGCGACGGTGAGGGTGACGCCGGCCAGGTAGGGCCCGCGCAGCCGGGCGGCGGCCAGCCCGATGACCAGCCCGGCCGCCGCGGTCACCGCCACGGCGGCCAGCAGGGACAGCGGCAGGATCCATCGGCCCTGCACCGCCCGCGCCTCGAAGGCCCGGTGGAACAGCGCGACGGTGTACGCCCCGGTCGCCATCAGGGCCCCGTGCCCGAGGGAGAGCTGACCGTTGAGCCCGACCAGGACGGTGTACCCGGCGGTGACGCAGAGGAACGCGCAGACCCGGGCCACCTGGAGGTTCTGGTACGGCGGCAACTGGTTGGTCAGCAGCACGACCAGCGTGCCGGCGAACACGGCCGGGACCAGGTGGCGCAGCAGCGTGGCGCCCCGCGCCGGAGCGGCGCCCGGCGGGCCGGGCAGCAGCCGGCGCAGCGGTGACGGCCGGATGGACGGCGGCTCCGAGGTGGACACGTCGGGCTCGGTGGTGGTCACACGTGCCTCGCTCTCGCGCTGGAGAAGAGCCCGCCCGGGCGGACCAGCAGGACCGCCAGCAGCAGGACGAGGACGGCCAGCGGCGTGGTGTCCGGGCCTAGGTAGCCGGTGACGTAGGACAGGATCAGGCCGACCAGCAGGCCGCCGACCACCGCACCGGCGGGGCTGTCCAGGCCGCCCACGACGGCGGCGGTGAAGGCGACGACGAAGACCAGGTCCATCGCGTGCGGGTGCAGCCCCAGCCCGGTGGGGATGACCAGCATGCCGGCGAGGGCGCCGACCGCGGCGGCCAGCGCCCAGCCGACCGTCAGCATCCGGCTGACGTTCACCCCGAGCAGCCGGGACACCTCGGGGGCGAAGGCGGAGGCCCGCATCCGCAGGCCGATCGGGGTACGGGTGAACAGCAGCGCGAGCAGCACCACGACCACCAGGACGGCGCCGAGGACCCACAGGTCGTACGGGGACAGGGCGGCGATCCCGCCGATCGACAGGGCGTCGGTGTCGAACGGCGCGGCGGCCGGCCGGTACTCGTTGCCGAAGACGATGCCGAGCACCGCCTGGATCAGCAGCACCAGACCGAGGGCGACGATGACGTCGTTGAGCGGGTTGGCGTGCCCGACGAAGCGCATCAGCACCCGTTCGACGAGCGCGCCGAGCGCCAGGCCGGCGAGGACGGCCGCGCCGAGGCCGAGCCAGTACGAACCGGTGGCGGAGGCCACCGCGTAGCCGACGTAGGCCGTCGCCACCGCCATCGCGCCCTGGGCGAAGTTGACCAGACGGGCCGCCCGCCAGATCAGCACCAGGGCGAGGGCGAACGCCGCGTAGACGGCGCCGGTGGAGAGTCCGTCGAAGGTGAGGAACAGAAACCGGTCCAAGCGCGGATCCTTCCTACGGGTGGGTGGTCAGAACCCGAGGTACGCGTGGCGAAGCGTGTCGTCGTCGCGCAGCTGCGCCGCCGGGGTGGCCATGACGACGCGGCCCAGGGACATCACCACGCCCTGGTCGGCGACCGAGAGGGCGCTGCGCACGTTCTGCTCCACGAGCAGGACGGTCAGGCCGCTGTCGTCGCAGAGCCGCCGCAGCAGCGCCATGATCTGCGCGGTGACCCGGGGCGCGAGGCCGAGCGACGGCTCGTCGAGCAGCAGCAGCCGAGGCCGGGCGATCAGCGCCCGGCCCAGGGCGAGCATCTGCCGCTCCCCGCCGGAGAGCTGGTGCCCGGCGTGCCGTCGCCGCCGGGCCAGCGGCTCGAACAGCTCGTACACCTCGTCCTGGGCGCGCCGGGCGTCGGCCCGGTCGCGGCGCCACAGCCCGCCGAGGCGCAGGTTCTCCTCGACGGTCAGCTCGGCGACGATGCCGCGCCCCTCCGGCACGTGCGCCATGCCGCGCCGGACCAGCGCCTCGACGCGGACGCCGCGCAGGTCCGTGCCGTCGTACCGGACCTGGCCGGCGGTGGGGCGCAGCAGGCCGGACAGGGTCCGCAGCAGGGTCGTCTTGCCGGCGCCGTTGGCGCCGAGCACGGCGGCGATGGTCCCGGTGGGCACGGCGAAGGTGACCTCGCGCAGCACCGGCACCGGTCCGTAACCGGAGCTGAGCGCGTCGACCTCCAGGATGGCGCTCACGGCGCACCCACCGGGCCGGCGGCGGTGCCGGTCGCGCCGGCCGGGACGTCGGCGCCGAGGTACGCCTCGGTCACCAGCGGGTCGTCGCGTACCTGCTCGGGGGTGCCGGCGGCGATGACCCGGCCGAAGTCGAGCACCACGATCTCGTGGCAGACGGACATGACCAGGTCCATGTGGTGCTCGACGAGCATGATCGAGCAGGCGCCGGCCGCGCGGCCGGGCAGTGCGGTGACCAGTTCGGCCAGCTCGGCGATGTCGTCGGCGCCGAGCCCGCCGGCCGGCTCGTCGAGCAGCAGCAGGCGGGGGCGGGCGATCAGGGCGCGGGCGAGGGCGACCCGCTTGCGCACGGCGTACGGCAGGGTGCCGGGCGGCGCGGCGGCGTGCTTCGCGACGCCCAGCTCGGCCAGCAGGTCGAGGGCCTCCTCGCGCAGCCGCCGTTCGTCCCGGTCGCTGCGGGGCAGGCCGAACAGGGCGGTGGCGAAGCCGGCCCGGGCGGCGTGGCTGGCGCCGGCCATCACGTTCTCCACCACGGTGAGGCCGGGGAACAGGCCGACGCCCTGCAGCGTGCGGGCGATGCCGAGGCGGGTGAGCCGATGCGGGCGGGGGCGGAACGGCCGGCCGTCGAGGGTGAGCGATCCGCTGGTCGGCGGGACGAAGCCGCAGACCACGTTGAACAGGGTGGTCTTGCCGGCGCCGTTGGGGCCGATCACGCCGACGATCCGGCCGGGCGGCACCCGCATCGAGACGCCGTCCAGCGCGACCAGTCCGCCGAACCGGACGCCGACGTCGTGCAGGGCCAGGTCGATGCCGCCGGTGGGGGTGTCGGTGGGGGGTGGGCTCATCTTCACCTCTTACGGGACACGGCGGCGGGGGTGTGCGCGGTGCGACTCGGGCGAAGCGTGGGGGCGGTTATTACACCGGGAGTGTACTTTTCGAGCGGTGTGCGTCAATGGCTTGTTACGACGCTGTGATGTGGACCTGTCGTACCAGGACATCGGTGGGCGGCCCGGGTCCGTGCGGACCCGGACGGGAGCGACTATTGCACTTGCCGTGCAGGCGTTTCCAGCAGTTCCTTCTTCAACTCGCGCTTGAGCAACTTGCCCGTCGGGCCCTTCGGCAGCTCGGGGACGATCCGGACCTGCCGCGGGTACTTGTAGGCCGCCAGCCGCTCCCGGCAGTACGCCACCAGCTCGTCGGGCGTCACCCGGGCGTCCGGCCGGACGCTGAGCACCGCCACGACCTCCTCCCCCAGCCTGGCGTCGGGGCGGCCGAGCACCGCCGCCTCGACGACCGCCGGGTGGGCGTACAGGACCTCCTCGACCTCGCGGGGATAGACGTTGTACCCACCCCGGATGATCATGTCCTTCTTGCGGTCGACGACGAACAGTTGACGATCTCTCCGCCCTAAAGGACGGAGATTCCCTCCGCGCTGCGCGTGGAACACGCGGCGTCCGGGCGGATTCCTGCTTCCTCGCGCGGTGCCGGCACGAGTGCCGGTCTTATCTGCGCTCCACAGGCGTTTAGGCTCTCGGCGCGTCCCGCCGCGAGGACGTTCGTGGCCGCGTTGACGTCCCGGTCGTGGGTGCTGCCGCAGGGGCAGTCCCACGCTCGGACGTTGAGCGCCATCTTGTCGTTGATCCGGCCGCAGTCCGAGCACATCCTCGTGGACGGGAAGAACCGGTCCACGCGGGCGAAGGTGCGCCCGTACCGGGCGGCCTTGTACTCCAACATGCTTGTGAACGACGCCCAACCGGCGTCGTGCACGGACTTCGCCAGCCGGGTCCGGCCGAGACCGACGACGCACAGGTCCTCGACGTACACCGCTTGGTTGTCGCGGATGATCGCCGTGGACAGCTTGTGCTGCCAGTCCCGCCGAGTGTCGGCCACCTGGGCATGCGCCCGAGCGACTTTCACGACGGCCTTCTTGCGGTTGTTCGATCCCTTGGTCTTGCGGGAGAGGTCTTGCTGCAACCGCTTGAGCTTGCGGGCCGCGCGGCGCAGGAACGTCGGGGCCGCGACCTTCGTACCGTCCGAGAGGACCGCGAAGTGGGTCAGCCCCAGATCGATACCCACCTCGGCCCCGGCCGGCGGCAGCGTCTCGTCCTGCGTGGTCTGCACGACGAACGAGGCGAAGTACCGGCCCGCCGCATCCCGGATCACCGTGACCGAGCTGGGCTCGGACGGCAGACCCCGCGACCAGCGCACCTCCACGTCGCCGATTTTCGGCAGGCGCAGCCGGCCGTTGTCCAGCACCTTGAATCGGGCGTTGGCGGTGAACCGGATCGCCTGACGGTTGTCCTTGCGGGAGCGGAACCGCGGCGGTGCCACCTTGCGGCCCTTGCGCTTGCCGGTGATCGAGGCGAAGAAGTTGCGGTACGCCACGTTCAGATCGGCCAGCGCCTGTTGCAGCACGACCGACGAGACCTCGCCCAGCCATGCCCGTTCCGGGGTCCCCTTGGCCGCGGTGACCCGCTTGGACAGCTCGGCGTCCGACAGGTACGGCAGACCCTGCTCGCGGGCTTCCTGCCGTGCGCGCAGCCCGTCGTTGAACACCACCCGCGCGCACCCGAACGCCCGAGCCAGCGAAGCCTGCTGACTCGGCGTGGGATACACGCGGTAGTTGTAACGGAGCTGCACGAGCGTAGAATACCATTGGTTTATGGCTGAACTCGAAGGCATCCGCACTGGCAGACACTGCGTTTTTGCTCTGCACGCTCACTTGGTCTTCGTGACGAAGTTCCGGCACAAGGTGTTCGGCGACCGGCACCTCGCCCGCATGGAAGAGATCATGAGGGCGGTGTGCGCCGACTTCGAGACCGAACTGGTCGAGTTCAACGGCGAGAACAACCACGTCCACCTGCTCGTCAACTTCCCGCCCAAGGTCGCCCTGGCGAAGTTGGTCAACAGCCTCAAGGGCGTGTCCAGCCGACGGATGCGGCAGGAGTTCCCCGACCTGCGGCGGCACTACTACCGGGCCAACAAGCTCTGGTCGGGCTCGTACTTCGCCGGCTCCGTCGGCGGCGCACCGCTGAGTGCCGTGCGTCAGTACATCGAACAGCAGAACCGCCCGGTCTAAGGCACTGCTCGAGCCTTGACGGCCCTCCCAGCACGGGCCTTCACCCCCGCCCTGAAGGGCGGAGCACTGGCCCGCACCCCGGTAGCCCTTCATCACGTTGTGCCCGCGCACCACGATCTCGCCGATGTGCTCGGGTCCGGGTGGCAGCGGCCGGTCGGCGTCGTCGACGATGCGGGTCTCCACGCCCCAGATCGGCTTGCCGATGGAGAGCACCTTGCGCTGCTCGGCGCTGATGTTGAACGTCGTCGTGCTGGCCGTCTCCGACAGCCCGTAGCCCTCCAGGATCACCACGCCGGGGAACCGCTCCTCGAAGGCGCGGATCACCTCGCCGGGGATGGGCGCCCCGCCGGAGACGCCGACCCGCAACGAGGAGAGGTCCCGGCCGGTGAGGTCGGCCTGCAACAGGGCGAAGTACATGGTGGGCACGCCGGAGAAGATCGTGCAGCGGTGCCGTTCGATGGCGTCGACCACCGGCCGCACCTCGAAGCGCGGCACGAGCACGATGGTGCCGCCGTAGCGCACGGCGACGTTGAGCACGCTGGAGAGCCCGGCGACGTGGAACAGCGGCAGGACGGCCACGCCGATGTCGTCGTCGGCGAAGCCGAACAGGTCGCCGCCGACGGTGCAGTTCATGTAGAGCTGGAAGTGGGTGAGCTCGGCGCCCTTGGGCCGGCCGGTGGTGCCGCTGGTGTAGAGCAGCACCGCCGTGTCGTCGGCGTCCGTCGGCGCGATCTCCCCGGTGTCCTTGCCCCGGTACAGCTCGTCGTAGTGCCGGGTCCCCGGCGGCCGGCGGTCGCTGCCGGGCAGCTGCACCACGTACGTCGTCACGCCCTCGACCTGGGCGGCGCCCCGCACCGCCTCCCCGGCGAACAGTTCGAAGGTGACCAGGACCCGGGTGTCGGAGTCGGCGAGGTGGTACGCCACCTCGTCGGCGCGCAGCAGCGGGTTGAGCGGCACCATCACCAGGCCCGCCTTGAGGACGGCGAAGTAGGTGAAGAGGAACTGCGGCAGGTTGGGCAGCTGCACCGCCACCTTGTCGCCGCGGCGCAGGCCCAGCCCGAGCAGGCCGGCGGCCACCCGCCCGGAGACCTCGTCGACCTGGGCGTAGCTGAAGCTCAGGTCGTCGAGGTGGCAGAGCGGCTTGTCGGGATGCGCCCGGCGGGGCTCCCGGAGGATCGTCGCGAGGTTGAAACTCATCGGTGCTCCTCCTGTGCGGCGAGTCGCGGTACATCGAGCAACGTGACAGCCGGTCTACGCCCCGCGGCGGTGGGCGTCAAGGCATGACGAGGCCGCCGTCGACGGGCACGGTCACTCCGGTCACGTACGACGAGGCGTCGCTGGCCAGCCAGATCAGCGTGGCGGCGAGCTCCTCGTGCTCCCCGAGCCGCCCGGCCGGGGCGAGCGCCTTGACCATCTCGAAGGTGCCCGGCTCCAGCTGGTCGCTCATCTCGGAGGCGAAGAAGCCGGGGGCGATGCAGTTGACCCGGATGCCCTTGCGGCCGGTCCACTGCGCCGCCAGGTCGCGGGTCAGGCCGATGACGCCGGCCTTGCTGGACGCGTACGCGGCCTGCGGGATGCCGCCGGGGCGCAGGCCGATGACGCTGGAGATGTTGACGATGGCGCCGCCGCCCGTCGCCGCCCGGGCGAACGCCTGAGCCATCCAGTAGCTGCCCATCAGGTTCACGTCGACGACGGAGCGGAACTGCTCCGGCGTCTCCCGGGAAGCGGGCACGGCGGTGCCGACCCCGGCGTTGTTGACCAGCACGTCGACCCGTCCGAAGTGCTCGATCGCGGTGGCGACCAGCGCCTCGCAGTCCTCGGGACGGCTGACGTCGGTGGCGCGGTACGCGTACCGGCGGCCGGCCTTCTCGACCAGCGCGCCCGTCTCCGGCAGGCGCTCGACGCGGCGGGCGCCGAGCACCACGTCGGCGCCGGCCTCGGCGAGCGCGCGGGCGAACGACACCCCCAGGCCGGAGGAGGCGCCGGTCACGACGGCGACCTTCCCGTCGAGGCGGAACCGGTCCATCACGCTCACCCTGGGGCTCCTCACGTTCGCGGTGCTCTGGACGCCATACCGACCAGCCGGTATGTTCGGCGTTCGGCGACGGTAGCGAGCCGCCGACACGCGCGTCAATGGGGAGGCAGCCATGGACTTCGAACCGACCGCACGGTCCGCCGAGTACCTGAAGCGGCTGCAGGAGTTCATGGACGAGCACGTCTACCCGGCCGAGGCGGTCTACGCCGCCCAGCGCGCCGAGCTCACCGCGGCCGGCAAGCGCCACCACCTGCCCGCCGTCGTCGAGGACCTCAAGGCCGAGGCGCGCCGCCGGGACCTGTGGAACCTGTTCCTGCCCGACGTATCCGGGCTGACCAACCTGGAGTACGCCCCCCTCGCGGAGCTGACCGGCCGCTCGATCGACATCGCCCCGGAGGCCGTCAACTGCGCCGCCCCGGACACCGGCAACATGGAGATCCTGCACATGTTCGGCACCGACGAGCAGAAGGAACGCTGGCTGCGCCCGCTGCTCGACGGGCAGATCCGGTCCGCGTTCGCGATGACCGAGCCGGACGTGGCCTCCAGCGACGCCACCAACGTGCGCACCCGCATCGAACGCGACGGCGACTCGTACGTCATCAACGGCCGCAAGTGGTGGACCACCGGCATCGCCGACCCGCGCTGCGCCGTCATGATCGTGATGGGCAAGACCGACCCGTCGGCCGACACCCACCGGCAGCAGTCGATGATCCTGGTGCCGGTGGACACCCCCGGCGTCGAGGTGGTGCGCTCGCTGCCCGTCTTCGGCTACCACGACCAGCACGGGCACGGCGAGGTGGTCTTCACCGACGTCCGGGTGCCGGCGTCGCACCTGCTCGGCGAGGAGGGCGGCGGGTTCGCCCTCGCCCAGGCCCGGCTCGGCCCCGGCCGGATCCACCACTGCATGCGCGCCATCGGCCTGGCCGAGCGGGCGCTGAGCCTGCTGGTGCAGCGCGCCACCACCCGGGTCGCCTTCGGTCAGGAGCTGGCCCAGCAGGGCGTGGTGCAGCAGCAGATCGCCGAGTCGCGGATGGCGATCGAGCAGGCGCGCCTGCTCACCCTCAAGGCGGCCTGGATGATCGACCGCTACGGCGCCAAGGCCGCCCGCACCGAGATCGCCGCGATCAAGGTGATCGCCCCGCGGGTGGCGCTGGAGGTGATCGACCGGGCCATCCAGGTGCACGGCGGCGCCGGCGTCTCCGACGACTTCCCGCTCGCGTCGATGTACGCGGGCGCCCGTACCCTGCGCATCGCCGACGGCCCCGACGAGGTGCACGTGCGCGACGTGGCCCGCCGGGAGATCCGCCGCCACCGGGAGTCGCGGTGACGGTGGCGACCGGGTCCGCCGTCGCGCCCGAGCGGCGGCGGGCGCCGCGTGGCTCGGCGCGGCAGAGCATCGTCGCGGCCGCCACCGAGCTGTTCGCCCGGCGCGGCTACGAGGCGACGAGCGTGCAGGAGATCGTGGCCGCGGCGGAGGTCACCAAGGGTGCGCTGTACCACTGGTTCGGGTCCAAGTCCGAGCTGTTGACCAGCATCTACCGCGAACTGCTCGCGGAGCAGACCCAGCGGCTGGCCGAGATCGCCGCGGGCGACGGGCCGGTGCGGGAGCGGCTGCGCGCGGCGGCCCTCGACGTCGTCGCGCACACCGCCGAGCACCTCGCCGAGCTGACCGTCTGGGCCCGCTCGGCGCATCTGCTCGACGACGAGCACGCCGAGGCCACCCGCCGGGAGCGCCGCCGCTACCACGACCTCTTCCGTGACCTCGTGCACGAGGGTCAGCTGGCCGGCGTGGTCCGCACCGACGTCTCCGCCACGGTGGTCACCCACACGTTCCTCAGCGCGCTGGGCAACATCCACACCTGGTTCCACCCGGACGGGCCGCTGACCTTCACCGAGGTCGGCCACCAACTGGTCGCGCTCTTCGTCGACGGCCTGCGCCCCCCGGCGGAGCCCGAGCCGGCCGGGCGCCCCGCACCGCGCTGACCCAGGCCGGGTCAGATGTTCGCCGAGTCGGCCGGCACGCCGGGCGGCAGCGACGGCGCGCCCGCCGGCTGGTCGCCGCCCCGGCAGGACAACCCCACCGTGTACGCGGTCATCGACAGCGACCCGTACGCGTACCCGTGCACCAGCACCTCGGGCTTGGACCTGCTCGCACCGGCGATGCCGGCGAGGTAGAGCAGCGGGATGAAGTGGTCCGGCGTCGGCACCGCGCACCCGAAGTCGCGGTGGGCGTCCAGCCGGGCCGCCTCGGTGGGCTCGTCGAGCATCACCTCACGAGCCGCGTCGTCGAAGCGCCGCGCCCAGTCGAAACCCCGGTCGCCCAGCATCGGGTCCACCCCGCCCAGGTTGTGCACCACGTTGCCGCTGGCCACCACGAGCACCCCGCGCTCGCGCAGTGGCGCGAGCTGGGCGCCGAGGCCCAGGTGGTAGTCCAGCCCCTTGAACGCGTTGATGCTCAGCTGCACCACCGGGACGTCCGCCTCGGGAAACGCGTGGGTCAACACCGACCAGGTGCCGTGGTCGATGCCCCACGAGTCGACGTCGGCGCCCACCCAGGTCGGACGGACCAGGTCGCTGACCTCCTCGGCCAGCTCCGGCAGGCCCGGCGCCGGGTACCGGACGTCGAACAGCTGCTGCGGGAAGCCGTAGAAGTCGTGGATCGTGCGCGGCCGGGGCATGGCGGTGACGGCGGTCGCGCCGATGTACCAGTGCGCCGAGACCACCAGGATCGCCCGGGGCCGGGGCACCGCCCGGCCGAACGCCCGCCAGGCCGAGGTGTACCGGTTGACCTCCAGGGCGTTCATCGGGTTGCCGTGGCCGAAGAACACGGCGGGCATCATGTCGGGACCCTGCTGACCGCTCATGCCGCTCCCTCCGTGCCGTGGTCCGAGGGTAGTCCGGCGGGGGCGGGCGTCGCGGCAGATCAGGCCGGTACGCCCCGTCAGCCGACGAGGTAGGCCGGGGGCACCGCGTCGGTCAGCCACACCCCGTTGGCGCTGCGGTAGAAGACGTGCCCGTCGCGGGCCATCGCCGCCGCGTCGACGGCGAGCACCACCACCGCGCCGCTGCGGCGGGCACCGACCCGCCGGGCCGTCGCCACGTCCGGCGACAGGTGTACGTGGTGCCGCCCGCCCCGGTGCAGGCCGGTGGCCCGGATCGAGTCCAGCGCGGCCGCGCCGGTGCCGTGGTAGAGGCGCTCGGGTGGCGTGGTGGGCTCCAGCTGCAGGTCGACCGGGATGCTGTGCCCTTGGCTGGCCCGGATCCGTTCGACGCCGTCGGCGCCCCGTTCGACGGCGAAGCGCTGCTTGTCGTTGCCGGCCACGACCGCGTCGAGGTCGGCGCGCGCGATCCGCATGGCGGCGAGCAGGTCTGCCACGGGCACCCAGCCGGCCCGGTCCGGGGTCAGGCCGAACCGGGCCGGCTGGTGCCGCAACGCCAACGACATCCGCTTGCTCAGCCGCACCAGCGCCCGATGGTCCACCGGACCATTGTCGACCATGGCCGTCTGCGGCGGCGACGGGATTGTCGCCCCGCCCCGCAGCGCCCGGGGCGGGGCGGCCGGGTCGGAGCGCGGCACTCCCCCGCTACACACCGGCCGTCATCCCGGCCGGGTGAACCGGGTCGCCGCCGCGCCGTCGAGCCGGCCGGGCGGGAGCCGGCGACCGCAGAGCACCAGCAGCAGATCCTGGGCCAGACCCCGCACGGGTGCGCCCTCGCCGTGGCTCCAGTCGAGGTCGGTCGCCCGGAGCTGGACGCCGCTCAGGTCCGTACCGAAGAACGCGACGTTGCGGGGCGACATGCCGGACAGCACCAGGGCGACCCGTTCCGGCGGGACGCGGCGGTCCAGCCCGAGGCCGACGGTGATGTCCAGGCCGTGGATGACGTCGTGCGAGAGCGCCCCGTGGACGCCTCCGCCCGGCGGCGTCCACCGGTGGCCGATGTTCTCCCTTACCGCCGCGAGCAACTGCTCGGGCGACAACGCGGCGGCGTCGCGGCGGGCGGTGCGGTCGGCCATCCGGTTGATGTTCCCGCGTGCCCTGGCCAGCTCCACCAGCGTCCGCCCGAGCGGAGTCCGGAACGGCATGGTGGTGTGGGCGACCACCTCCCGCACCCGCCACCCGTCGCAGAGCGTCGGCGCGTCCCACCGGTCGCGAGGCAGCGCCGCCAGCAGCTCGGCCTGTTCCGTCCGTTCCGCCGCCACCGCGGCGCGGAGTTCGTCGTCGGTCATCCGGGTTCCTTCCGTCCGGTCCGGGACCCCGGCACCGGGATCCTCGGAGGGGATACGGACCGGAGGCGCAGAACTCATCGGTCGATGGGCGTATGGTCGGGCGGGTGCGGGAGAGACCGGCCGACCGCGACGTCGCGGTCGAGATGCTGCGCACCGAGCTGACCGGGTTCTGCTACCGCATGCTCGGCTCCGGCTTCGAGGCCGAGGACGCCGTGCAGGAGACGTTGACCCGGGCCTGGCGAGCGTCGGACCGCCACGATCCGGCCCGCGGGTCGCTGCGGACCTGGGTCTACCGCATCGCGACGAACGTCTGCCTGGACATGCTGCGCAGCGCGCAACGCCGGGCGCGGGCGATGGACCTCGGCCCCGCCGCGGAGCCCGGTGCGGGCATCGGCGCGCCGGCGCCGGAGCACGTCTGGATCCAGCCGGTCCCCGACGACCGGGTGCTGCCCGGGTACGGCGACCCGGCGGAGGTGGCGCTGCGGCGCGAGACGATCCGGCTGGCGTTCGTCGCCGCCCTGCAACACCTGCCGCCCCGGCAGCGGGCCGTGCTGATCCTGCGCGACGTGCTCTGCTGGCGGGCCGACGAGGTGGCGCACCTGCTGGGGGCCAGCGTCGCGTCGGTGAACAGCGCGCTCCAGCGGGCCCGGTCCACCCTGCGGGCGGTCGGCCCCACGCCCGGGGAGGCGTCCCCACCCACCGAGGCGGCCCAGCGCGAGCTGCTGACCCGCTACTGCGCCGCCTTCGAGCGCCACGACGTACCGTCCCTGGTGGCTCTGCTGCACGCGGACGCCACCATGTCGATGCCGCCGTTCCGCTGGTGGCTGCGCGGCCGGGACGCGATCGCGCAGGCCCTGTCCGACCCGGGCGCCTCGTGCGCGGGCGCGCGGCTGGTGCCCACCGCGGCGAACGGGTCACCGGCGTTCTGGCAGACCCGGCCGGGGCCCGACGGCGTCCACCGGCCCTTCGGGCTGGTCATTCTGGAGCTGTCCGGCCAGCGGGTGCGGGGGATCACCACGTATCTCGATGCGGATCGGCTGCTGCCGCTGTTCGGCCCGCCGGCCCGCTCGACCGATCCGGTGCCGGCGGTCTGAGGCCCCCGGCCCCGGGGGCTCGCGGAATCACGTGGAGCGGGCGGACGGGATGAGTCGGGTGCCGGTCGCGTAGCTGGCGTAACCGATGAGGTACTGGCGCGCCTGGTCGCGGGTGACCGTGGTGCCGGCGATGACGTGATAGCCGTAGGCGTCCTCGAGGGCGACGAGGTTTCTGGCGGCCTCGACCGCGGGCAGGGCGAGGGTGAACACGCCGTCGCGGCCGCCCTCGGTGAGGATCTGCTCGTAGAGCTGCACCTGCCGGTCGTAGAGGGTGCGCCGCAGATCGGCGTCAGCCGGTCGCCGGCGCGCCTGGGGTGAGAATTCGTAGAGCAGACAGCACAGCTCATCGTCGGGGCCGCTCGGCAGGCCGGTGTCGATGGCGGCCAGCAGTTTCCCCGCGGGGTCCGGCGCCAGTGCGGTCGCCTGCGCTCGTTGGCGGTGGAAACGGTCGACGGCCTCCTCGTAGACCTGTTGGAAAAGGCCGTCGAGCTGGCGGTAGTAGTAGGTCACCGTGCCGGGGGACGTACCGGCGGCCTCGGCGATGTCGCGGATGCGAACGTTCGCCAGACCGTGGGTGATGATGGCTCGCCGCGTCGCTGCCGCCAGATGTGCACGCTGCTGGTCCTGCAGCTTCGGGCGGGCCACGGCTCCCCCAGTCTTCTCCGAGCGGTCCATGGACGAGCGTCACGCTATCAAGAGCGCACCGGGCGATGCAGGCGACCGGTATGTTCGTCGTCGCGGACGAAGAATCCCTTGCGATGGAGGTGCCGGTGTCGGGAGACGGCCGACGGAGCCGGCCGGCGAAGCCGGGCGCTCGCGAACTTGGGCTCCCGCTGCCCGGTGTACCTGGAACGAACAACGCCATCACCGATGTGCCGGGTGTGGAGGTCGGCGCGGTCACCCTGATCGAGGGCGCCGGAGCGCTGACGGTGGGCGTCGGTCCGGTCCGCACCGGCGTGACGGTGATCCTGCCTCGGGGCCGCGCGGGGGTCGGGTCGGCGTGCGCGGCGGGAACGTCCGTGCTCAACGGCAACGGGGAGATGACCGGAGCGGCATTCATCGAGGAGGCGGGCCTGCTGGACCTTCCCGTGGTGCTGACCAACTCGCACGCGGTCGGCGCCGGGCACCGCGGTGTCATCGACTGGGTGGTCGCCAACGTTCCGCGCCGGGCTGAGCGGTGGATGCTGCCGGTGGTGGCCGAGACGTACGACGGCTACCTCAACGACATCAACGGCGAGCATGTGCGGGCGACGACGGTCGTCCGAGCGATCGAGCAGGCAGCCGGCGGGCATGTGGCGCAGGGTTCGGTCGGCGGGGGTACCGGAATGTGCTGCTACGGCTTCAAGGGTGGCACCGGGACGGCCTCGCGGCTGGTGACCCTGGCCGGACGAAACTACACGGTCGGTGTGTTGGTACAGGCCAATTTCGGTGCCCGCGAGGAGTTGGTGGTGGCGGGGATACCGGTGGGTCGAGCGCTGCCGGGCGAGGACCCCCGGACCGGCGCGTCGCTGCCGGCCGGCGCGGGATCGGTCATCGCCGTGGTGGCGACGGACGCGCCGTTGCTGCCCGGCCAGTGCAAGGCGCTGTCACGGCGGGTGCCGCTCGGCTTGGCGCGCACCGGCACGACGGGTTCGCACTTCTCCGGCGACCTCTTCCTCACCTTCTCCACCGGGAACGAGGTTGGGCTGGGTGCGGACGAACCGCAGCCCGGGAGCGAGCGCCTGGACACGCTGACCTACGTGCCCTGGGGGTTCATCGACCGGTTCTTCGACGCGGTCGTGCAGGCCGTCGAAGAGGCCGTACTCAACTCGTTGTTCGTCAACGACGACATGACCGGCCGCGACGGTCACCGGATGCCCGCCCTGCCGGTCGATCAGGTACTGGACCTGGTGCGGGCCGGCCGGCGACCGTAGTCGGCGGCCGGCCGGCTCCTCAAGATCCGGTCAGTAGCCGTTGGGCGTCAGGACATCGACGAAGATCGGGTCGCGTTCGGTGCCGCCGAGGGTGATGGAGTCGTACTTCACGTAGCCGTAGTAGGCGTTGGCGTCGATGGCCTGGTTGTTACCGACGTACACGCCGGTGTGGTCGAGGTCGCCGCCGTAGCGGATGCCGTCGTTGGGGTCGGTGTCCCAGAAGATCAGATCGCCGGGACGGGGGTCGCTCGTCCGACGCCCCTGGTTGATCTGGCCCTGTAGCCAGTAGTTGAGCTGCAGTCCACGTCCGGTGGCGGCATAGGTGCCGTCCCAGATGGCGTGCCGGTTGAGGCACTCGCAGTCCACCGCCGCTCTTCCGCACGTCCATCCGTAGGCCAGGCGGTAGGGGGTCCCGAGGTACGCCTTCGCCGCGTTGACCACGCTCGCGCGCACTCCCGCCGCCTGTGCCGCGCCTGCCGCGACGAACGTCGATCCTGCCGTCGCCAGCGTCGCCGTCACGCCCACCGCCACGGCGCGACGCGCCAACCGTCTCATGCCCGCACCCATACCGGTGCCTCCTCCTGGTCGCCGAGCACGGACACCCGCGCCGGGCCCGAATTAATCGTCTCGGACAGCAAAGAATAGATGGACGCCACTGTCAAGGGATCGACGGATATGGCGGGGCCGGACAGCTGGACGAACGTGTTCGCCTCGTGGCCGCAGTCGAGGAGCCGGCTTCGCCGGCATGCCCGGCGGGACCTGGTAGCCGGTGGTCCCCCAGCGCGCGGGCCCGGACCACGGGGACGGTCGCTGCCGCGTCAGGTGCACCCGCTTCAGGGCTACCGGCGCCCGGGAAGAACCGTGGCAGTCGGTTGACCGGCCAGGCGCGGCGGGTGGATGCCGAAATCGGCCTCCACGACGTCGAGCCGCTCCAGCAGCTCGTGGTACCGGCGGCCGGCGCGGCGTGCCTACCGAGGTCGGGCTGGCCCGGGTGTTGGCACGGCGCGGGGCGAACCGCTGCGTCATATACGACGCAGCAGGCCCAGATCGTCAGCCAGTGCGTGCGGTCTTGCATCACGGCTGCCGAGACCGTGGGCCCACTGATCCGGTGTTGCTCAGCCGACCGGTCCGGTTGTCACGTGCGGCCGTACCGCCGGTTCGAGCAGCGACAAGGTCCGCTGCTGCGCATCGAGGCCGACGCGGATGCCGACCGGCATCGGCAGATTCGGGCCGGCGTGTCCGAACTCGACGTTGCCCAGGACCGGGATGTCACGGTCGCCGAGGACGTCGAGGACTATCTCGGGCAGGGTCGGGGACGCGTCGGGCGCCCCGAGTCCGTCGATCGCGTACGGGACGCCCACGACCATGCCGGCGATCCGATCGAGGATGCCGCAGTGCCGCAGCACCTGCAGATCGCTCCACACCCACGACGCGTAGCCGCCCATCTCCTCCCAGAACAGCACCGCGCCGTCGAACCACTCGAGCGGCAGCGCGTAACGCGTCGCCTGCGCCCGCATGATGCGATTGAGCACCCCGCCGATCAGCCAGCCCTCGGCACGACCGGCACGCCAGCACTCCCACGACGGGCTGGCAGGCAGCGCACCGATCGCCTCCGTACCGGTCAGCAACGTCGAGTAGAGCTTCTCAAGCTCCGCTCTGCGCGCCGCGGGCGCAGCCTGCCACGCCCCGCCGAGTCCAGGCGTGGCCATGTCGGCATGGAACCCGACCAGACCCGTGCGCGCATAGAGCACCAGATGCAGCAGCGAGATGTCGCTGTAGCCGAGGATCGGCTTGGGGTCGGCAGTGATCGCCTCAACGTCGATCAGGTCGAGGTAGCCGAGCGCCGTCTGGCCGCCGTCATGCGCGATGATGGCGCGCACCTCAGGATCACGCAGAAGAGCATTCAATTCCCTGGCGATCTCCGCCGGCGTAGCCGCGCTCCACCAATGGTGCCGCCCTGCTTCGAGTAGCGGTGCCCGACGCACGCGGAATCCCATCCGCTCCAGCACGACTACCGCCTGCTCGAGGTCGGGCTCGTAGACGGCATGGAGCGGCCCGGACAGCGATGCGACAACGACGAGATCTCCGGGCCTCAGGGCACGAGGTCGAAGCGGTTGAGGCAGTACAGACCCGGTCACCGACGCAGTGTCCCAACACGCGCGACAACACGCGACACACTTACCGATCGACCGCCCAGCAGGCCTAACCCGCACAGCCCCGGCTGGTCCCGATACGTGAGCCGATCCCGGACAGATCGCGCGTCAGTCCTGAAGCGCGGGTGATCAGCGGTAGCACCGCCAGGCGTACGGATCGGCGGGATCCGATGTCTGTGCGTAGGCGCCGAAATCGTACGTGTCGCGGCAGGCGACGTCCATGTCGACGGTGGACGCGGAGAGAAGCCTCGTACATTGCCAACGGCCGTCGTTGCGGGGGTCCGCTGAGCCCCCGGTGTACCGATCGCAGTACCGCTGGGCCATGCTCGCCACCCCGCGGCTGCTCGATGGGCCGAGCAGGACCGGGTTCGGGCTCCGGGTTTTCGTCGGCGTGGCCACGGTGGGCGTCGGGGTCGGCTTGGCGGAAGGCGTGCCAGACGGTGTGGCGCTGGGCGTGGCGGAAGGCTTGGCCGACGGTGTGGCGCTGGACGGTGCGGAGGAGCCGCCCGCTGTCGCGGAACTTGGCGACGTCGACGGTACCTCCGCGAGGGTGACCGGCTTCTCAAACGGATCCGGCGGGGTGGTGGACGTCGACACTGCCAGCCCACTCTCCGGCGGTCGACCCAACCCCCACATGAGTGTCAGAGCGCACAGCAGCGCCGCCAACGCGAGCCCACCGACCGGTATCAGCCAGCGCCGCCGTCGGCTGGCTGGCTGTGGGCGGGCACGACGGCCGCGGTGGTGCGTCCTTCGCGGCCGCCCGCCCTCGTCGACGTTGGGGTCCTGCGCGTCGGACTCCTCGTGGCGGTACTCGTTGCGGCCGGCGGAATCAGCATGCCGGTAATACTCCTCGTGGGCGTGGCCCGTCTCCGGTTGGGCGTACCTCTCCTGCTGCGCGGCGTACGCGTCCTCGTGAGCCGAGCTGGCATCGGTCGGTCCGTACGGTTCTTGGGCCCGGCGCTCCTCCTGGTAGGCCTGGTCGTGCTCGTCGTACTGGTAGGCCAGTGGGTCGGACCGCCGCTGCGCATGCTCCTGTTGAGAGTGGGCCCCGTCGTACTGCTCGTACTCATCCTCGTACTGCGGGTGTGCCCGCTGCCTTGCGGATCGCCCTTGGTCCTCGTAGGTGTTCTCGGGCTGGTGCGACTCCTGGTACTGGTCCGACACGTCGGCGCGCCCCTGCGGCGCGACTGCTCCCTGCTGCTCGTAGTACGAGTCGGAATCGTTTGCTTCCAGCCGCGACCGTCGACCGATCCAGCTGTCTATGAGACTCGCCGGGTTGTCGTGATCTTGGGCAGCCCCATCGGCGGAACGAGCGGTCGATCTCTCGGCCACGGTCGCTGGCCTCCTCGCAGAGCGCAGGTGCGGACAGCTAGTTGACCTTACTCACCATCGGTCAAAAGTCCACCCCGTCCATCCCGCGAACAGAGGACAGCCCATCCCCGCTTGTCGGCGCTTTGTGGTGGCGGAAGTTGCCAAGGCGCCGGCCGACGCTCCCGTCGGCTCGGGCCTCGGCCCTGACGCCAGCATCGGCATGCCCCACGACGCACTACATCCATCCGGCGTCACCCTGGTCCTCGGTGGTCTTCTGTAGTACGTCGGCCAGTGGGGCGCCGGCGCGCGGGCGCGCCGGGCGGCCCTCGAGGCCCGCGACGCGGAGCCTGACAGGAACGAGGCAAACTTTGCCTGAGGCGGCACTAGTGATGCCCTGAATCCATAAATCGCCTGCGAGGCGGTTGCTGACGTGTACCGCTCGGAAACTCGGTTTCAGCTACGCGGCCGGGGAGTATTCGTCGATCAGGCCGTGGAGGATCTTTCGGTCAGGGCCGACCGGCCTCGGCCGACCGGGTGCTCGACCGGCGCCGGACGGTTTCCGAGCCCGGTCGCGGGTCCGCATCCTCCCAGCGGCGCTGCCGCGGTCGCGACGCTGAGCGTTGCTCGGTGGCCCCTTCCACGGCGTCGGGAGCCGCGACGGGTGGTGTGGTGCGGCTCGCCGCGGTGTCTACCAGGTCCGGCAGGTCCCGCCCGACCACCAGGGGTAGCTCTCGCGTGGCTGCCGCGATCGGCCCCGGGTCGGCGACTCGGGCGACCCGTGCCCGTCCCGTGGCGCCTCGCGGCATCGATGCCGCGCTACGGGTCGTTGCCGGCGACGCGGTGTCGGCCGGCTCCGCGACGGGGCCTGGCGCGTCCGTGGTCGACGGCGCCTCCGCCCGGCTGGTGGCCGACCGGCCTGCTACGTTGCGTGGCGTCCGGCGCGGTGCGGCTGCCGGCAGCAACGGGGCGATTTCCGCGTGCAGCGCCGCCCAGTCGGAGGCGCGGGGCGGGTCGGGCTGATCCGTGGTCGAGGTGAGCTGGACCGTGTTTTCGGACCCCTCCAACTGCCGGTCGGTGCGGTGCGGCGTCACCGCCGGGGACCGCTCCGATCCCGGTCGCTCGGCGCCGTCCCCCGCCTGCTCGGTGGCGCTCGCCTGCTGCTGAACGGCGTCCTCGGCCGACTCTGGCCGCGCTGAGCCGCCGGAGGTCGCGTCCCCCTCGGGTGTCGCGGGGGCCGCGTCCGGCGCGGGGGCCGCGATCGTAAGCGGCTCAGGGGCGTGAGCGAGCAGCCGCTCCGGGGCTTCCGCGAGCAGCCGCGCGGCCGAGGCTAGCGCGACGGGGTCGGGACGGCTGGCCCGACGCCACCACCGACGGCGGCCGCCCGCCGGCAGGTTCCCGGCCAGCACGCGCGCAGGTGCCAGATCGGCGGCGATCAGCGCGGTGAGCCCGTCGTAGTCCGCCTGCTCGGCCAGCCGGCGGGCGATCTCGTCGAGGTCGTACACCGCCACGGCGATGTCCGCGGTGGTCGCGTCCAGCGCTCGGCTGATTTTGCGGTGCAACACCTTGCTCAGCGCCGCCTGCCGCCGCTCGGCGCGGATCTGCGCGCGGGCCGCGTCGAGCGAGCCGTACAGCCCGAGGCTGGGGTCGGCCTTGGCCAGCGAGCGGGCACGACGGGTCAGCCAAGGGTGTCGCAACCAGTGCCCGACCGGTTCGTACGCCGGCGTCGTGGGTGGCAGCTGCTGCTTGGCGCGCAGCCGGTCCCGCCGCTGGTTCTCGGTGTTCATCAGCCACACCAGATAACCGAGCAGGGACATGCCCGCGTAGAAACCGCCTTCGAGGTGGTTGCTGTGAGCCAGCCAGTTGAAGGCGACCGCGGCGGTCGCGATGCCGGCCGACAACACGCGGGACATCATTGCCCGTTCGCCCAGTCGACGGCGTACGTCGGCGTTCGCCAGCACCACAACGCCGCCCAGCTCCAGCGCTCCAACGGCGGGAAGGGCGACGTACCAGGGCATGCCGAGCCGTTCCATGGCCCCGGACACCTGGCCGCCGAGGGCGACCAGCAGCACGACAACGTAGAACCCGGTGCGCAGCACGGCGACGTGCCGCACCGTTCTGGCCAGCTCCGCGTCCCACGCCTCCGGCCGGTCGGCGCCTGGTGCCCCGCCAATTGAGTTTCCGCCGGTCATCCGGGTCCGGTCCGATTCCTGGAACACGCCGAGCAGGTTCCTCTCTCACTCCGGCCCCGGCCTGACCGGCGCCGCAGCCGCCCGACCCGGCAGTGCCGCCCGCCGGGTCGTACCAGAGCCGCGCTCTGGCTGCCGGCCGTCGTCCGCCGCATGCTACAAGGTCGCGGGCCGAAATGGAGATCTCAGATACCACGCCGGGCGCTCGGGTCGCCCCTACCGCGCAACCACCGCACAGGCTGCCGTACGCCCAAGGGCGTGCCCCATCCCCCGGGTGACCGATCCTCCATGTCACCCGGCCGGCGTTAAGGGCGCTGCGCGTCGGCACGCCGATGGTTGCTCCCAGCCCGCTCCCTCATCAATCATCGCTGGGTGTCATGGTGGTTTCGCCGGCACAGTCCTCCGTCCGTACCGTCGTATGCGCCGGTCAGCTGGGAAAACACCCGATTCGATGACCCGACGGTGGACGTTGCGCCACGGGCTGTGCACGCACCGGGGGCGTCCCCAAGACGGCGTCGGAGATCGCCGAGCAGCAGCGGCACACGTCGTTCATCGATAGGTCCAGCCACGGGCGCACGTACCACACCCGGTGGCGCCAGCGCTCAGAAGCAGTGTCCACATCGATCCCGGCCCCCACGACCGGCTCCCCCTGCAGGTAGTGCGGTGGCTCGAGTCGGCCCATCTGCCTGATTCAGCTCGCGGGCAGCGGCCACGGCCAGGGGTGCGCGGGGATGCCCCGGCGCAGCGGCCGGGGTGGGGACAGCAGCAGCGCGAGTGCCCAGCGTTGGACCATCGCCAACGGGTGCGTCCTTGGGTCACGTCCCGACGAAGTCAAGAATGTCAATGGTCTGGCGCGACTGGTACGGCCACCGAGCCCACCCGCGCCGACCGCGCCCAATCCCTCGACCCTGGCCGACCGGCCTGGCCAGGGCAGCTGCACGGCCCGGTGACGACCGCCGAACGCGTCTTGGACGGCTCGCGAAGAGTGGATACGTTCGAGTTTCTGTGAGCCCGGTCACCCACCGGTCGACCCGGCTTCGCAACAGATCAGGAGGAGCCATGACCAACGGCGGCTATCCCGCTACACCCTCGACCGACCCCGTTCGCTCCAGCGTGAACCGACGACGGATGCTGACGATCGCCCTCGGTGGCGCTGCCACCGTGGCTCTTCCCACACCGGCCTGGGCGATGACCGACCAGCGCCCCGGCGCCTTCCGTCCGCCGGCGCTCACCCCGGACGACCGCACGATCATCGCCCAGGTGTCGGCCGAGCGGGCGCTGTCCCACCTGCGTGTCCTCAGCGAGGACATCGGACCGCGCATCGGCGGCACAGCCTCCGAGCGCCGCGCCGCCGACTACATCGCCAAGGAACTGGACCACCTGGGGTACGGCGTCCGGCTGGAACCGTTCGCCGTGGCGGACAAGTTCCTCGCCCAGCTCGCCTCGCCGGCCGGACTGCCCACCGACCTGAACTGGCAGGCCGGCGCCTCGCCGCACGCCGCGCTGGACACCACGGTCAGCGGCGATGTGGTGGACGTGGGCGCGGGCGCACCGGAGAACTACCCCGCGGACGTGACCGGCCGCATCGTGCTGGTGGACTACGTGGCGGCGCGGCGCGAGCAGCTGGTCGCCACCGCTGTGACCCGCGGGGCCGCCGCCGTCGTGTTCCTCGCGGCCGACGGCGTGCCGCCCCGGCGGACTGCGGCGTTCTCACCCACCCTGCCGGGCTCGGCCAGCTCGCCGGTGTCGATCCCCGTGGTCGGGGTGGCCCAGGCGCAGAAGGAGCGGCTGCGTGGCCTGCTCGCCGCCGGCCGGCTCACCCTCACCGTCGCCACCTCCGCACACCGCGGCCTGACCTCGAACAACGTCATCGCCGAGCGCGCGGGGCGGTCAGGCGCCGGCGGGCCGGTGGTCATGGTCAGCGCCCACTACGACACGGTCATCGGCGCTCCCGGCGCCAACGACGACGGTTCCGGCACGGTGCTCTGCCTCGAGCTGGCCCGTGTGCTGCGCGCGATCCCGGTCGAGGCCACTCTCCGGTTTGCCCTCTGGGGCTCGGAGGAGCAGGGGTTGCTCGGTGCCCGCCACCACGTCCGCCAGCTCCCGGAGGCGGAGCGGGACCGGTTCCTCGCGGTGTACCAGAACGACATGGTCGCCACGAGCTGGGACCCGGCGACCCGTTACTGGCTGCTCTCCTTCACCGGCCAGTCCAACCGGGCCACTGACGAGGTGGCGGCAGCGGCCGTCCGCCTCGGCTACGACCCGCGGATCTCGCCGGTGACGCAGCGCGGCTCCAGTGACCACCAGGCCTTCCAGGAGGTCGGCATCGCCAGTGCCAACTTCTCCTGGCGTGGGGAGGAAAGTCCGGCGCTGCTGGAGCCGCCGTACCACACCCCAGAGGACACCATCGCCAGGAACATCAGCCTCGAGCGGCTCCAGGTGTCGCTGGAACTGATCGGTTGCGCCACGTACGCCACCGCCCGCTGAACAGCCCTGCGGTGGCGACGGAGCTGGCGCCACCGCCCGAGGGCACGACGCTGACGGGCGCCGCACCGGGGACGTCCCTGGTGCGGCGCCCATCGCACGTGCGGCAGGCGACCCGCTCGCAGCACCGTCCGGCCAGCATGAGCCGGTAGCCTCCCGGGTGCGCAGATCGTGGTTCGGTCTCGGGCTGCACAAGCCGGGTGAGTGGCAGCCGTTCGGGGAGGGCAACCCCGCTACGACCCTGCGCCAGAGATGGACCGGCCCGACTGTTGCGAGCCATACGGACGCGCTCGGAGGACCGCTGCGAGTAGGCCCGGGGGCAGGCAGCCAGCCCCGGGGCGGTTCAGACAGTGACAGGGCCTCTGGCCAGGCTCCTCTGAAGTCACAACCGCCCGTCCGGTGAATGCACGAGAAGTCCTCCCCACCCAGCCGGCAGATCCCCTTGAAGACCCAAGTCAGTCAGGCGGCGGGTCAGACCGGGCCGGGAGGACTTCCTCGTACATCCTCACTGTCAGGCGGCGGGGCCGTCCGGGCCGGCTAGTGCGGTGTCCACTAACGTTCGCCGGGTTGGCTGCTGCCGGGATTTGTCGTACCCGTGGGGTTGGGTGTGGTTGTGCCTCGTCGTCGGGATCCCACCGCGCCTCGGGTCGTGTATCGCACGGCTCGTGTAGCTCTGCGGGTGACGGCTGGGCAGCGGCGGCGGTGTTTCGGATTGCTGCGCTCGGCCGGTGACGTGTGGGCGTGTGTCCTGGAGGTCAACGCGTGGCGACGACGTCGCCAGGTTAAGCCGCTGGCTGGTTATCAGCAGTTGTGTCGGGAGTTGTCCGGGTCGGGGCCGGGCACGTTCGGCGAGTTGGACAGCACGGGTGCCAGGTCGGTGTTGCGGCGGTTCTCCGATGCGTGGTTCGCGGCGGCGAAAGCCCGCCAGGACGGGGACCTGTCGGTGCGGTTTCCGCGTCGTCGGCGGGGCCTGGTGCCGGTGCGCTGGTATCACGGCACGTTCACCCTCGACGGCCGTCGGGGCCGCCTTCCCACGGCCAGGGGCACGTCGTCGTTGTGGGTCAGGCTGGCGCGGGAGGTGCCCTATCCGGTCGAGCAGGTCCGCTCGGTCACCCTGCTGTGCAAGGGCGGCCAACTGTTCCTCGACGTGACCGCCGAGGTTCCGGTGGCGACCTATCCGGCGGGCGAGGGGCCGGATCCGGGCCGGGTGGCGGGGGTGGATGTGGGGATCATTCACCCGTATGCGGTGGCCGGCCCCGCCGGTGAGGGGCTGTTGGTGTCGGGGCGGGCGATCCGCGCGGAGCACCGCATGCACCTCGCCGACACCAAGACCCGCCGCCGCGCCGTGGCCCGCAGGGCACCAAAGCCGGGCCAGCGAGGGTCACGGCGGTGGCGGAAATACCGGCGG
This sequence comes from Micromonospora sp. CPCC 205739, assembly GCF_036906795.1. Lineage (NCBI taxonomy): Bacteria > Bacillati > Actinomycetota > Actinomycetes > Micromonosporales > Micromonosporaceae > Micromonospora > Micromonospora sp. CPCC 205739. The sequence goes on from NZ_JBAKHS010000035.1 coordinate 27,893, forward strand.
CGGGCGCGGTTGGGGGAGGGCCGGCATCGGCGCAGGGTCCGTCAGGCCCAGCACGAAGCCGCCCGCAGGGTGGTCTCGTGGGCGGTAGAGCAGCGGGTCGGTGTGCTCAGGGTGGGTGACCCGCGAGGGGTCCTCGACATCGACGCGGGGCGGCGGCACAACCTGCGGCTGCGGCAGTGGCAAATCGGCCGCCTGATGCAGGTCCTCACCGACAAAGCTGTCCAGGCGGGCATCACCGTCGACCTCGTCGACGAGCGCGGCACCTCCTCCACCTGCCCCGCCTGTCTGCGGCGGGTGCCGAAACCCCGTGGCCGGAGCCTGTCCTGCCCGCACTGCACGTTCTCCGGGCACCGCGACCTGGTCGCGGCAGCCATCATCGCCACCCGCACCCCGGGCGGCGGACCCACCACCCCCACAGCAGCCGTCGTGCTGCCCGAGGTGGTCACGCACCGTCGAGCCGGCCGACACCTCCCCGGTGCCGGCCAGTCCCGGCGTGATCCCCGCCGCCCACCACAGGCGGCGCGAGGATCAGTTGGCCCGCGGAGGCCCGCCCCACCACCAATTGGGGAGTCGCTCGCCCACACGGCGAGGATCCACAACGGCGCATCGGAAACCCGGTGAACGTTAGTGGACACCGCACTAGGAGCAGGGAAGGCAGTCGACGCATGTTCAACACCGCACGCCTGCAGGTCGTGCTGGAGATCGCCCGGCACGGGACCATCGTCGCCGCGGCCGAGCAGCTCCGGCTCAGCCCGTCCGCGGTCTCCCATCAGCTCGCCACCCTGGAGCAGGAAGCCGGCGTGGCGCTGGTGGATCGGGGGCCACGGAGCCTGCGGCTTACCGTGGCGGGTCAGCGGCTGGCCGACTACGCCCAGCAGATCGCCGATCTGATGTCGGCCGCCCGCGACGAGCTCTCCGCCCACGGGGAGGGCCGGCGGGGTCTGCTGCGGATCGGCTTCTTCGCCACCGCCGGCACGGAGCTGCTGCCGCGCGCCCTGTCGAGCTTCACCGCCGAGCATCCCCAGCTCGAGTTGGCCCTGATCCTGGGGCAGCCACCAGAGCTGCTCCCCCGCCTCAACCAGGGTGAACTGGACCTTGTGGTGGTGTTCAACCATCCGCTGAGCCCCATCCGGGAGGCATCCTCCGCGACGGTCTCCCCGCTGATGGTGGACCCGCAGCTGGTGGTAATGCCGGCGCACCACCCGCTCGCGGGACGGCGGCGGCTGCGACTCACCGACCTGGCCGATGAGCCGTGGATCACCACGCTCGGTGTGCAGGGGGAGGTGTCGGTGCTGGAGCTGGCGGCGCGTGCCGAGGGGTTCCAGCCCCGGATCCGCTGCCGCAGCGACCACTACGAGGTGGTGCTGGGCCTGGTTCGGGCCGGTGTCGGCGTCGCGTTGGTGCCGTCGTTGGGCCTGCGGAACCCCGGCGGGGTGGCGGTTCGGCCGCTCAGTCACGCCAACCTGCACCGCGAGATCGGGGTGGCTCTGCGTCCCGGCAACCCGAATCCGGTGGTTGGCAGCTTCGTCGACCGGCTGACCGACGCTGCGACGGGGCTCAGTCAGGAGTTGGCCGAGCGGTGGTCGCCAGTGCCGGCGAGCCGGTCGACCGCCGTACCCCACCGCCGCAGCTCCGCCACTGCGGCCCGCTCCGCCCCGGGCTCGAACGCCGCGACCACGGCGTAGACGACGGTGTGCGGGCCGATGACGATGCCAGCGTCGGCCCGCACACCGGTGTCGGTGCCGGTCTTGTTCGCCACCCGGACTCCCCCTGTCGACCACGGATCGTGCCGGATGCTGTCGGCGACGAGCGTTCGATCGGTGTTGCGGGCGAGCCACCCGCGCAGCAGCTCCGACGCCCGCCGGCTCTGCCAGGTACTGGTCGCCACGTCGGTGAGGAAGGCGCAGAGGTCGTGAGCGGTGCCGGTCGCGAAGGTCGGCGGTACGTCCGGGCCGCGGGTGGCCCGGATCCAGTCATGCACGCTGGTGGCGCGCAGGCCGCTGGTGCGGGCCAGTTGCTGTACGGCCTCGAGTGTCACCAGCCGGAGCAGCGCGTTCGTAGCGGCGTTGTCGCTGACTGCGGCTACCGCGGTGGTCAGGTCAGCGACGGTCCAGGTGCCTGGCGAGAGCAGACCGAGCAGGCCGGTGCCGCCGAGTGCCCGGTCGTCGTCGAGCAGGTCGACCCGCTGGTCGAGGGCGAGGGTCCCGGCGGCGAGGCGGCGGGCGACCTCGCCGAGCAGCAGCATCTTCCCGACGCTGGCCAGCGGCAGGAGCACGTCCTCATCGAGCGAGAAGGTGCGCCCGTCGTCCAGCCGCCGCACCATCCCCCCGATCCTCACATCGGCGGCTGGGTCGCAGCCGGTCACGGCTGCCCCCGCCGGGGGCGCTCACGGTCCGGTACGGCCAGTACCCGCCCCGGTCGGGCGTCGGTGACCCGGTCGCCGTCGACGACGACGTGGCCGTCCACCACCACGGCGCGGATCCCGCGTGGCGGAGCCAGCGGGTCGTCGTAGGTCGCGCCGTCGGCGGCCTCCGCGGGGTCGAGGATCACCAGGTCCGCGGCGTACCCGTCGGCGAGCAGGCCCCGCTCGCGCAGGCCGAAGCGCTGGGCGGGCATCGCGGTCATCTTGTGCACGGCCTCGGTCAGGCTGAGCAGGCCGACCTCGCGGACGTAGTGACCGAGCACCCGGGCGAAGCTGCCCGCCCATCGGGGGTGGGGCCGGCCGGGCTTGGGCACGCCGTCGGAGCAGATCATCGCCAATGGGCTGGCCAGCACCCGCCGAACGTCGTCCTCCCGCATCGAGTGGCTGAGGATGGTCACGTTGCCTGCCTCGGCGGCGAGCAGGTCGCAGACATAGTCGACGGGGTCGACGCCGCGGGTGGCGGCGAGATCGGCGACGCTGCGCCCCTCGACGTCGGGGCTGGTGGGGGCGGACGCGACCCGGATCAGGTCCCAGCCGCCGTTGCCGACGGTGTTCTCCCAGCCGGGCAGCCCAGCGGACAGGTCGCCGCGGATGCGGTCGCGGACGGTGGTCTTGGCGAGGGCGGCGAGCATCGCGGGCACGCCGTCGGCGATGACCCAGGGTGGAAGCATGGCGTGTAGCGCGGTGCTGCCGGCGGTGTACGGGTAGACGTCGCAGAGGACGTCCAGGCCGTCGGCCCGCGCCCGCTCGAGTCGGGCCAGGGTGCGGACCGTGGCGCCCCAGGAGCGCCGCCCGGCCGTCTTGTGGTGCGAGACCTGCAGCACCGCGCCGGCCGCGGTGGCGATGTCAATCGCCTCCTCCAGCGCCGACTCCACCTGCGACATCTCGTCGCGCAGGTGGGTCACGTACGGCTTCCCGTGCGCCGCGGCCACCCGGGCGAGCGCGATGACCTCGTCGGTGCCCGCGTTCACCCCGGGCGAGTAGATCAGCCCGGTGGACAGCCCGACCGCGCCGGCGGCGAGCGCCTCGTCGAGCAGGTCGCACATCCGCTGAACCTCGTCGGGGGTGGCGCGCCGCTGCGCGAAGCCGACGACGGCGGCGCGGAGCGTGCCGTGGCCCACCAGTGCGGCGAGGTGGTTGCGCCGGGCCACGCCCTGCGTGGCGGCGAACTCCGCGAAGGACGGGTATGTGGCGGCGGGCGGGCCGAACGTCGCGGCGACCAGGTCCCGTACCGTCTCCGCGCACCGGGCCGGGACCGGAAAGGGACTGATCCCGCAGTTGCCGCAGATCTCGGTGGTGACGCCCTGCCGCAGCGGCGCAAGCCGCAGCATCTCCCGCTGCTCGTCGTCGCCGGCGAGCAGGTCGGAGTGCGTGTGCACGTCGATGAAGCCCGGAGTGACGACCGAACCGCCCGCGTCGACCACCTCGGCGGCGGGGCTGCGGCTGCCGGGTGGCAGCAGCAGCAATCGGCCGTCGCGCACCCCCACGTCGGCGGTACGGGCGGTCGAGCCCGTGCCGTCGATGACGTTCCCGCCGGTGATCAGCAGGTCCAGCTGGGCCATCAGAGGACCTTGGACAGAAACGCGCGGGTCCGCTCGTGCCGTGGGGCGGCGAGAATCTCCCGCGGCGGGCCCTGTTCGATGATCAGGCCGTCGTCCATGAAGACGAGGTGGTCGCCGACCTCGCGGGCGAACCCCATCTCGTGGGTCACCACAATCATCGTCATGCCGCTGGCGGCGAGGTCCTTCATCACCTCCAGCACCTCGCCGACCAGTTCGGGGTCGAGCGCCGAGGTCGGCTCGTCGAAGAGCATCAGCTTCGGCGACATCGCCAGGGACCGCGCGATGGCCACCCGCTGTTGTTGCCCGCCGGAGAGCTGCGCCGGGTAGTGGTGTGCCCGGTCGGCGAGCCCGACCCGGTCGAGCAGGTCACCGGCGTGTCGGCGGGCGTCGGCCGTTCCGACGCCCTTGACGGCGACCAGGCCCTCAATCACGTTTTCCAGCGCGGTGCGATGCGGGAAGAGGTGGAAGCGCTGGAACACCATGCCGATCGACTCGCGTTGGCGGCGCAGCCGGGCGTCCGGCAACGGTCGTAGCCGCCCGCTGCGCTCCTCGTATCCGATCAGTTCGCCGTCGACGTAGACCCGACCCCCCTGGGGCTCCTCCAGGTGGTTGAGGCAGCGCAGCAGGGTGGACTTGCCGGAGCCGGAGGGGCCGACCACGCAGACGACCTGGCCGCGCTCGATGACCAGGTCGATGCCACGCAGCACCTCGATGCGGCCGAAGCTCTTGCGGAGCTGCCGGCACCGCACCATCGGGGCGGTCATCGTGCGCTCCCGGCGAACCGCAGGTTGCGGCCGATCCGCCCGCGCAGCGTGCCCGGGATGGTGGTGCCGAAGCCGCGGTTGAACCGGCGTTCCAGGTAGTGCTGGCCGACGCTGGCGACGGTGGTGAGGACCAGGTACCAGATGGACGCGACGATGAGCAGGGCGATCACCTCGAAGTTGGTCAGGTAGAGCCGCTGGGCGACGGTGAGCAGGTCGGCGCCGGCGATCACCGAGACCAGCGAGGTGGTCTTGAGCATGGAGATGAACTGGTTGCCGGTGGGCGGGACGATGATCCGCATCGCCTGGGGCAGGACCACCCGCTTCATGATCTTCGGGCGGGACATGCCCAGTGCCGCCGCGGCCTCCTGCTGGCCGGGGTCGACGGCCCGCAGTCCGGCCCGGACGATCTCGCTCATGTAGGCGCCCTCGTTGATGCTGAGCCCGAGCAGCGCCGCGACGAAGCCGGTGACGAGGGTGTTCGTTTCCCAGGTCACCAGCTTCGGGCCGCCGAACGGCACGCCGAGGCCGATCTCCGGGAAGATCAGCGCGATGTTGAACCAGAAGATCAGCTGCACCAGCAGTGGGGTGCCGCGGAAGAACCAGACGTAGGCCATCGCGCCGGTGCGCAGGATCCGGCTGTCGGAGACCTGCATCAGCGCGGCCGCTACGCCGAGCACCACGCCGATCAGCATCGACGCGACCGTGAGCTGGATGGTGACCCAAAGCCCTTCCAGGATGACCCGGTCGAACTGGTAGGCGACGACGATGTCCCAGTGCAGGTTGGGGTTGACGGCGATGGTCCAGCCCAGCCACACCAGGACCAGGGCGGTCACGCCGGCGGCCAGCCACCGCCCCGGCCGCAGGGGGTGGCTGATCCGGTTCGGCTCTGTGTCGGGCCCGTCCGGCGCTGGGCCCGCGGCGACGGTTTCCTGCTGCTCGACGGTCGGGTCCACCGGCGCGCTCACTTCTGGTTGTTCACGGTGGCCGCCTGGATGGCGCTGCCCGTCACGCCCCACTTCTCCAGGATCTTGGTGTACTCACCGCTGTCGATCAGCTCCTGGAGCGCCCGCTGCACCGCGTCGCGCAGCTGGATGTCCTTCTTGTCGATCGCGATACCCCACGGCCCGGCCTCGTACTGCGCCTCCAGCACCTCGTACTTGCCGCTTTCCTGGGCGAGCATCTTGGCCACCGGGTAGTCGACGATGGTGGCGATGGCCCGTCCGGCGTCGATCTGCAGCAGTCCGGTCGGGGCGTCCTCGCTCTGCGAGATCGTCATCTTCTTCGCGCACTTGGCGTTCTGCCCCTCGCCGATGGCGAGGTTGGAGCTGCCCTTGGCGAGCACGACGGCCCGGCCGCACAGGTCGGCCAGGTCCTTGACCCCGGCGGGATTGCCCTTCGCCACCATGATCGCGCCACCGGCCTGGAAGTAGTCCACGAAGTCGACGGCCTTGCGCCGCTCCTCGGTGTCGCTCATCGAGGACATCGCCAGGTCCCAGCGGTCGGCCTGCAGACCGGGGATGAGACCGGGGAAGCTGGCGTTGGTCATCTCCAGCTTCAGGCCGAGCCGCCCGGCGATCGCCGCGGCCAGCTCCGGGTCGACGCCGATCAGCTCCTGGGTGCCCTTCTTGTACATCTCCATCGGCGGGTAGCCCTCGGCGGTGGCCACTCGCAGGACACCCTTCCCCTTGAGTGCGGCGGGCACCAGATCGGCGGCCTTGGCGTCGGCGGCGACGGAGGCTGCGCCGCCGGGCTGCGGTGTTTGCCCGCTCGTCGACCGGCCACAACCCGTTGCCGCGACCGACAGTGTGACCAGACCGATGACGACGTGGAGTGCACGCTTCCTGAGCACGGTAAACCTCCTGGCTGGGCGACTGGCGGGACCCTATCCGGGATCAGCCAGCGTGAACAGCCTGAATGCTCTGCATGGTGAGCATTGAATAGTTCGATGCTCGACCGTCGACGCTCACCGGGAGCGCCGGCCCATCCACCAGACGTGTCGCGAGTTCGTTGCCGGTCCGCGTCACCGGCAGCTGCGCAACCACGACGGCGAGGCGCTTACCGCCGTAGCGCCGGCCGACCAGGCCGGCGGCGACATGCGGATACGAACCGCCATGCTCACCAGTCGTGGCGAAGTCTTCGTGGCTACCACGGTCACCGTCGCCTTTGAGGTTGCGTTGGGATCGCGGCGGAGCCGGTCGCTGATGACGGCATACCGACTGGTGCCGCTACACCGGCGTCGACCCCGCCTACATCGACCCCGCATCCCCGTGGCAGAACGGGATCTGCGAGTCGTTCAACGGCCGTTTCCGCGACGAATTCCTCACCTGCAAGCAATTCGACACCCTCCTCGAGGTCCAGGTACTGGCCGAGGACTGGCGCATCGAGTACAACACTACAGACCACACGGCTCGCTGGACTGGCTCACCCCAGACGCCTACCGGCAGCAGTGGATCACCAACCGGCAACCAACGCTCTCATAGCCGGTGGACCACCAACCGGGACCCAGTCACGCCGCCGATCCTCGCTCCAGTCCACGACCGAAGCATGTCATGACCAGGACTGCCGATCCATGATCGACAAAGCACTCCCTAGTCCAGATCCAGGCCTTGGAAGTGGCCCGTGTGGCCTGACCCCCTGAAGCCGGCGAGTAAAGGCCGGGCAGGCGCTGCCCTCAGGCAGATCCATAGCAACACGCCCTAGTAGTGCTTTGTTAGGTTCGGTGGCGTTTGTTGCGGTGTAACGGTTTCACGGGTTGGTGG
>NZ_JBAKHS010000036.1:0-34189 GCF_036906795.1 Micromonospora sp. CPCC 205739
CGACGGCTCCCGCGAGACGTACGCCGCCGACCGCATCCGCATCGGCCGCTGACCTACGCATTAGGAGTCGGTCGCCCGGCCCTGCTCCACCGCCTGGTCTCACTGCCCAACCTGGTGTCCGGGTCCGTCATCGTCCGCCGACGGTCGCTGGTTTGGCTGCTCGGTTGGCTGCCCGGCCTTGAGCCCGCCGAAGATGGCCGTCGAGTCCGTCGCGTGCCGCAGCGCCGTTCACCCTAGATCAACATTGCTCGTTGCCAATGGTCAACGTCAGCTTCAGACTGGGGTTGGCAGGCAGGCCGAGTAGGTGTGGGAGGAGCAGTGGCCCTGTGGGATTCCCTATTGTCAGCCGGAGTTGGTGGCCTCATCGGAACCACGGGAACTCTGCTCGCTTGGCGCACTCAAGCCAAGGAGGCCCGGCGCATACGTGAAGAACAGTACGACAGGGAAGATCGGTTTAGGCTTCACAAGGAGAGGATCGAGGCATACTCCGCCTTCTATGTCGCCGCTGGCCACGCTCGTCGAGCGCTACGGCGTCATCCCACGGAGGAGTCGGCGATAGATGCACGAGCGGAGGTCTGGCACGCGTTCACACGAGTGCTCCTCGTTGGAGACCGACCCGTTCTCGATGCAGCAAACGACATTCTTGTGTACGTAACCGCCGTTGCGCATGAAGGGCAACCTTTTGATGATGACCGCTATCGAGAGCTGATCTGGCGACTACAGGCCACAGCGCGAGCCGATATCACCAGCGCTGATCTCCTGCCCGCCCTGGGGGCGTCAACACCCGTAAGCCCTGGCGACCCGCCATCTAACCACTGATCATCTTTTCAGTCATAGGCGCGACGTCTCGCTTACAAGCTCTGTGCAGCACGTCCGTCCTTGTCCGGGTGCGGTCATTAGCTCGGAGTATCGTCCGTCTCCGCACTCCCTGGTGCGTCGCCGTCCGGTGCGGTTGCTAATGAGAGTTGCCGGGTCGGTTGCGGCAGACTCGGATCCGGTAGCCGCTGGCGGGTGAGCACTCGCGGTTGCAGGACGCCTTGGCAGTCCTAGTGACAGATCGTGCCCCTGCTGGTGGTCGGGAGACGGAATCGCTGATGGGATGTCGTGCCCGCCGCGCTTCGGCGTGAGCACTTGTTCATTAGCTCGCGGAAGTTCTCCCGGACGCTGCCAGACATCTCGATCGACCGTGGACTGGCGGAGGGGATGCAGTGCTGTTCGTGGGAGACGACTGGGCCGAGGACCACCACGATGTCGAGGTGCAGGACGAGACCGGCCGCCGGCTGGGCAAGGCGAAACTCGAGGAGGGAATCACCGGGATCGCCGGCCTGCACGCGCTGATCGGCTCGCAGCTGGGCGAGGATCATGGGTCGGCGCAGGTGGTAGTTGGTATCGAGACCGACCGGGGTCCGTGGGTGCAGGCGCTGATCGCCGCCGGTTACCAGGTCTATGCGATCAACCCGCTGCAGGTTGCCCGCTACCGGGAACGGCACGCAGTGTCGGGGGCCAAGAGCGACGCCGGTGACGCGCACGCCTTGGCCGACATGGTGCGCACGGACCGGCATCAACTGCGCCCAGTGGCCGGTGACAGCCCTGCTGCCGAGGCGGTCAAGGTGGTGGCACGGGCGCACCAGACACTGATCTGGGAACGCACTCGTCACACGTTGCGGCTGCGGCAGACGCTGCGGGAGTTCTTCCCCGCCGCGCTGGCCGCGTTCGACGACCTGACTGCCGTCGACGCCCTGGACCTGCTGGACAAGGCGCCAGACCCCGCCACCGCGGCCCGGCTGACCACCGCGCAGATCACCGCCGCCCTCAAACTGGCCCGCCGCCGAGACGTGCCCGCCAAAGCCGGAAAGCTCCGGGCAGCGCTGCGCAGCCAGCAGCTGGCACAGCCGCCCGTGGTCGCCGCGGCTTACGCGGCCACCGTCCGAGCCCAGGTAGCGATCCTGACCACGCTGCAGGTGCAGATCAAGGCGATGGAGGAGCAGGTCGAGGCGCATTTTGGGCAGCACCCGGACGCTGAGGTCTACCTGAGCCAACCCGGCCTGGGCCGCATCCTCGGCGCCCGGGTGCTAGCCGAGTTCGGCGACGACCCCACCCGCTACGCCGACGCCAAAGCCCGCCGCAACTACGCCGGCACCAGCCCCATCACCCGCCAATCCGGCAAGAAGAAGATCGTGCTGGCCCGCTACGTGCACAACAACCGCCTCATCGACGCCCTCAACAAGCAGGCCTTCGCCGCCCTCCTCGCCTCACCCGGCGCCCGCGTCTACTACGACCAGCAACGCCACCGCGGCACCGGCCACCACGCCGCCCTACGCCAACTCGGCAACCGCCTCGTCGGCATCCTCCACGGCTGCCTCAAAACCGGCACCCCCTATGACGAGGCCACTGCCTGGCGACATCGCGAAGAGCACCACCAAAAGGCCGCTGCTTGACAGCCCAGCTCATGGGATGTCTGTCATCGCTGCTGTCGATGCCGCAGCGTGGCCAGTGGGCCGCCGAGCGTTCAGCACCCTTGGATGCCATACTGCTCGACAACAACGCGCATGAGAACCGAGGACGGATGGCGGAGCTTCTCCTCAGTCGACCGCATGATTCAGGTGGTCTGCTTAGGCGAATCTGGGTGAGGGTTGACGGGCAACGAGTCGCTGGGCTGCGGCCGGGTCAGTCGGCCAGAGTCAGCCTCGACGGGGGCGAGCATGTCGTCCAGGCAACTCTGGACTGGATCCGCAGCGAACCCCTCGCCCTTCAACTTGACGCTGATGAGACCACATCCCTGGAAGTGTCATGCCCGGCGCGTGCCTACTTGCAGACGTGGTTCAGGCCCTCACGGGCACTGGACCTGCGACGCAGGTGACCTCTTCTGTGTGAAAGAATGATCAGTCGTCGATGAGCTGGGCGAGTGTCTTGGCTGAGCTGTTGAAACAGTCCGCCATCGTCCATGAGCGTCCGGCGTCGGCCGCCCCGGTCGTCACCCAGCTAGTCACAGTCCACGCGCGGGCTTCCGGCGTCCTTGTCTGCGTGGGTTCTAATGGCCGCGTGCCTAAACTCCCTATCCCCTCACTTCTCTACTACCTGCGGTTCCCTCTATGGGTCTTCGTGTTGACCGTGCTGCTGTTCGCCGGTCTTCCTGCACTGATGTTGGCCGGTCAACGCGAGTTCGGCGCAGCAATCCTGGTGTTGATCAGCAACGTCTACGCGATCAACCTCGGCCGCCTGCTCCTCGCTAGGAACCTTCTCGGGAAGGGAAGGGTGAAGCCCGAGGACTTGGCCTGAACACCTTCACCAACTGGCCCCTCGCCTGCGCTTGCTAGCCATCCCGTCTGCCGCCGACCCGCCCCCCTGGGGAGCGGGCCGCCGCCCGGTCCGCCACGTCAAGCGGACCTTGACGTACGGTCGGACGCTGGCGGGCCGGGCGGTGGTCTGCTCGGCTCGCCCGGGTCGACGGCTGGCGGGATGGCAACCACCCACGGACCGCAACGCGCCGACGGAGCCCCGGCCATCCTGGAGTCGTTGCGCCCCCGCCGGAGGCGCAGTGGCCGCGACCGGTCCGCCGCCGCGACTCGCCGCGCGGACCCGGCGTGCCCTTCCCTGCGCCGCGCTGCTCGGGCGCGGCGCGGCCGGCTGCCGGCCCCGAACCTCAACCACTCTCGGCGCGACCGCCTGCGGCGGCCCCGGGCTCACCGCTCTCCGCGCCAGCCGCCGGGCGTGTTGCGTGGCCGGCGTGAAGCGACAGCGGAGCGTCGGACGCGCGCCCAGGCGGCGGCGCGTGCGGCCCGTTCAGGGCCGCCTTGATAGACGTACAGAAAGTTCTCCCACACCGGGCGGCAGCCGGCTGTCAGCTGCTGCCCCGAGGTAGCGGGCATGGATTGCCCGCCACTACTCCGATGGGGGCAGGTAGCCGACCTGCGGTGCCCCGATCACCGAGCGGACGTTGTATCCCCACCGGCGCAAGACCTGCGCAATCTTGGCGGCACCAGCAGGGTTCGCCGAGTGGACGTACACCACGCCGATATCGAACGGGTGCTCCTCGAACGCGGCCTGCTCCAACACCTCGACAACAGGCCAGATCGTGTCGTCCCCGCCGAGGTCGTGATCCAGCCATAGCTCGTCCAACCACTGTCCGCGGTGTCGCTCCAGCGCCTCGATGCCCGCCGCGCTAGTGCGCGCCACCTGCGCGACCCGGCCGTCGACAAACGAACGGAGGTCGTCAACCAGCAGGATTCGCGGCGGCTTCTCAGTAACCACGGCGCCATCCTTCGCCCACTACCCCGGCACCGCCACCGCAATTGAGGCCACCATCGGTCGTCGATAACGGCGGGTTGACGTGTCGGTACCCGGTGCTACTCTGGCGCTCGTCGAGCATCCCAGCGCGGCCTTCCTGCCGGATCGCTGGACTCGATGTCGGAGATGCCGAGCGGCCTTCCTTCCGCTGATGCTGGCCACGTCCCGCCGGCTCTCGATCACACCGGCCGCTGTGCCGGCCCCCTGAGTCCGTTGAGCGGCCCAGTACGGCCTTTCCTGCCGTCCACGATGGCGCCGGATTCGCTCATCTCCACGGTTGGGGCAGCCTGCGGCAACCCGCTCGATGCCGACATCCCAGGCTCCCCAACCGTGCCTGCCTCACTCTTCAGGTCCACGACGAGAAGGGACATGACCCATCGGCGGGAAGTGGCACCGCCCACGAACCCGCCCTCCGGCGTCAGCCGCCCTCCGGCGGTGCCAGGAGACACGACGAACACCACCAGCGGACAGACGTCCACGGCTGGTGGTGCTTCGTCTCCCGTCCCTGCCGCCCCCCGAGGAGGAAGTCCTGTCCACCCCGCTCGACCTGTACCGGCCCGCGCTCGCCGCCGGCCGTGACACCCAAGCCCTGCACCGCGCCGCCATGCCCGCGTTCTCCGGCTGGCTGGAGCACACCGCCCCCGCCGGCGGCTGTGCCCGCCCAATCCGTCTCACTGGCACCATCGCTGCCGTCGAGCAGGCCACCGGCCGCATCATCCGCCAGCTGCACACCGACGAGCTGCCTGACCAGGCGCTCTACAAGGCGTGCGGCAACCGCCGCGAGTCGCAGTGCCCGGACTGCGCCTGGGTCTACCAGGGCGACGCCTACCAGGTCGTCCGCTGTGGCTTGACCGGCGGCAAAGGCGTCCCCGCCTCGGTCGGCCGGCACCCGATCGTCTTCGCCACCTTCACCGCCCCGTCCTTCGGCGCGGTCCACCACCGGCACATCCCCCGCCACACCTGCCGCAGTCGGCAGCGCTGCGACTGCCGACCCGCCCCTTGCCGCGCCCGCAGCAACGCCGGCACCTGCCCGCACCGGCAGCCCGCGGTGTGCTTCGTCCGTCACGACGCCGACGATCCGCGGCTCGGCTGGCCCTTGTGCCTGGACTGCTACGACCACGACCACCAGGTCGTCTGGAACGGGTTCTCCGGGGAGCTGTGGCGGCGCACCAAGCAGACCATCGAACGCCACCTCGCCGCCCTCTGCCGGAAGCGCGGCATCCCGCTCGTTCGGGTCGTCACAGCCTCGGGCAAGGTCCGCTGGGTGCCTCCAGTGCGGGTGTCACACGGCAAGGTCGCCGAGATGCAACGCCGGGCAGCGGTGCACTTCCACTGCCTGCTGCGACTGGACGGCGTCGACCCCGACGACCCGGACGCCCTCGTGCAGCCGCCGGACGGCATCACCGTCGACGACCTGGAGGCCGCCGTCCGCGCCACCGCCTCCCGGATCACCGTCACCACACCCCCGCACCCCGACCAGCCCGAAGGCTGGGTGGTCGCGTGGGGCAAGCAGGTCGACGTCCGGCGCATCAACACCGCTGGCGGTGAGTTGACGGACGACAAGGTGGCCGCCTACCTCGCCAAGTACGCCACCAAAGCGACGGAGGCCACCGGCCACTGCTCCACCCGACTCACCCCGGCCACCATCGACGACTACGCCAACCCGGAAGGCGACCACCTCGCCCGCCTCATCGACGCCTGCTGGCACCTCGGCCGCCCCACCCACACCGACACGACCGGCGGCGCCGCAACAGCCGGCGACCGTCAAGGCCACCTTGACACCAAACCGAACCCCTACGCCGGGCTGCGTCGATGGGCACACATGCTCGGCTTCGGCGGCCATTTCCTCACCAAGGCCCGCCGCTACTCCGTCACCTTCGGCCTGCTCCGCGACACCCGCGCCACCTACCGCCGCATCGAGGACGACGAACCCGCCGACACCATCACCGTCGGCACCCTCGCCTACCTCGGGGCCGGCTGGCTCACGGAAGGCGACGCACTCCTCGCCAACACCGCCGCCAGACAACGACGTGAGAGCAGACGCGTCGGCCGGGAAGAACTCGCCCACGAAGCTTGGCTCATCGGGGCCGCCGCATGAGCCGAGACCTCAACCCTCGCTGGTACTCCCCCGCCGAGGTCGCCGTCCTGCTCGGCTTCGGCATTTCCAAGGTGAAGACGAAGATCGCCACCGGCGAGCTGCGCTCCATCAAGGACGGCAAGTACCGCCGCATCCTCCCCGAATGGGTCGACGACTACATCCGCGAACAGATCGAACGCCAGGAGGCCGCCTGATGCCCGCCCGCGCCCGCGCTAACGGCGAAGGCTCCATCTTCCCCTACCGCAACGGCTTCGCCGCCTACGTCTGGGTCACCAAGCCCGATGGCAAGCGCACCCGCAAGTACGTCTACGGCAAGACGCGCGAGGCGGTCCACGACAAGTGGATCAAGTTGCATCAGCAGGCGAAGCAGGGGCCGGTGGCGACCAGCGTCCCGACGGTCGGCAGCTTCCTCACCTACTGGCTGTCGGAGATCATCGAGCCGAACCGGGCACCGTTGACCTACGCCACCTACGAGACGTTCGTCCGCCGCTACCTCGCCCCGGGCCTCGGGGCCAAGCGGCTGGACCGGCTCCAGTCACGGGACGTGCAGACCTGGATCAACCAGGTGGCCCGGACCTGCCAGTGCTGCGCCCAAGGCAAGGACGCCGCCCGGCCGAAGGAGAAGCGGCGCTGCTGCGCGGTCGGCCGCTGCTGTCAGGCGGTCCCGTCGACGCGAACGGTCAGCGACATCCGGGCAGCGTTGCGAGCCGCCCTCACCCACGCCCAGGCCGAAGACCTCATCGCCAAGAACCCGGCCGTCCCGGTCACCCTCGCCACCGTTCGCCGGCGGCGAGGGAAGTCGTGGTCGAGCGACGAGGCCCGCAAGTTCCTGGAGTCCGCCCGCCACGACGAGGACCCTCTCTACGCCGCCTACGCCCTGGTCCTCGTCGTCGGCCTCCGCAAGGGCGAGGCGTTGGGCCTCACCTGGGACGACGTCGACCTCGACGCGGGAGAGCTGACCGTCGGCCGCCAACTGCAACGGGTCCGGGGAAGACTGCTCCACCGTGACACCAAGACCCAGGCGTCCGACGCCACACTCCCCCTCCCCGATATCTGCCTGACCGCGCTCAAGTTGCGAAGCAAACAACGCGACGAGGCACGAGAAACGGCCGGAAAAGCGTGGCACGAAACCGACCTCGTATTCACCACCAGCTATGGCACACCGATCGAGCCACGCAACTTCCAACGGAGTTGGCAGACCCGGTGCGACAAGGCGGGCGCACGGCCGATCACCGTTCACGACGCCCGGCGCACCTGCGCCACGCTCCTGGCCGATCTCGACGTCCACCCGCGCGTCGCCATGCAGGTCCTCCGGCACGCCCGCTTCTCGGTGACCATGGAGATCTACACCCAGGTCTCGTCCAAGGCGACGCGGGAAGCCCTCAAGCGCCTCGGCGACTCCCTCGGCCACTGACGCCGCTGCTGTACTTAACTGCTGTACGACAGCAGAAAGGCCACCTCCCGAAGCCGGGAAGTGGCCTTTGACCTGCGTGGGCGATACTGGGATCGAACCAGTGACCTCTTCGGTGTGAACGAAGCGCTCTCCCGCTGAGCTAATCGCCCTCAGCGCCGATGACTCTACCTGATCGTGTGACCGGACCGGAAATCCGGGGTCAGCGTGCCGTGAGCCACTGACTCAGTGCGTGGCGAGGTAGTGCAGCAGCCGCGCCACCAGGTCGATGCCGAGGCTGTACTTGAGCGACAGCCAGACCACCGTGGCGACGAAGAACAGCCCGACGGAGCCCAGCAGCAGGCGTACCGGCAGGGACCGGGAGGTGGCCCAGCGGGTCCAGTTGTGCACGTGGCGGCGGGTGAAGGCGAGCAGCCGGCGGGCCCAGTGGAACTCGACGGCCCAGATGGCGAGGCCGCCGATGACGATCAGCCAGCCCGGGCCGGGCAGCGGGATGAGGGCGAGCCCGAGGGTGACCACGAGCGCCCCGGCGATCGCGATGAAGATCTTGAGGGCGACCCGGCCGGTGGGGTTGGCGCGGATCAGGTCGAGGGTGGTGCGGACCCGGTCCCGGAACCCGGTCGGGGGCCGGTCGGCGACGGCCGTACCGGTGGACCCGCGACCCCCGGCGGCAAGGCCGGAGGTGCCGCGACGAGCCGGCCGGGCGGGGCGCGAGGTGGTGCCGCGATCAGGTACGCGACCTCGACCGGAGCGGCCGTCGGAGGCCGACCGACCGGTCCTGTCGTGCTGTTCCTTCGGCACCGCGTTCCCCCGCCTTTCGGCTGCTCGGACCCCTACTTTCGGTGACTCGGTCGCGGTCGCCGCATCCATTGAGGATCGGTTCGTGACCATTTCCACCCCCAGTGTCGTCCCGGCCCGTCACTTGCGCAGACCACTGGACGTTACCGGAGTAAGTCGACGACTGAGCCACCCGACGCCGGGCGGGATCACACACTGGGCAGACCGGAAATCGTACAAGAATTTTCACATTCTGGCGGCGCTTCCGAGGCACTTCCCACCACTGGGTGAAGTCAGCGTATGGCGGAGCGTAGCCAGGAGTAGCACCTGAGTATGGGAAAAGCGGGACACGCGCGTTCCGCAGCGGTGCCGGGGGGAGAACGTCCATGAGTGTCATCCGACCGACGACCGTAGAGGTCGAGACGTCGCTAAGGCTCGTCGCACCTGACGCCACCGCCTTGCCGGTGCGTGCCAGTCTGCGTTACGACCCTGCTGACCCGTATGCGGTCCATGTCCTGTTCCACGCCGAATCCGCCGGTGGCGAGGCCGTCAGTTGGTCCTTCGCCCGCGAACTGCTGGTGACCGGGCTCGACGAACCGGCCGGCATCGGCGACGTCCGGGTCTGGCCCTGGGCCACCCCACGCGGCGACTTCGTCGCGCTGGCGCTGTCGTCACCCGACGGCAACGCACTCTTCGAGGTGCCGCGCAGCGTCCTGGTGCGCTTCCTGCGGCGAACCTACGTCGTCGTCCCGCGCGGCCGCGAGGCCGAGCACCTCGACGTCGACACGGCGGTGAACCGGCTGCTCGCCGGCCGCTGACCCACCCGATCGGAGCCGCGCGGATCTGCCGAGTCCGCGCGGCTCCCGCTCACCCGGAATCCGGGTACGCCTCAGCCGTGCGTCGTCAGGCCGCCGTCGACCGGGATCACCGCGCCGGTCAGGTACGCCCCGGCGCGCGACGACAGGTAGATCGCCGTGCCCGCCATGTCCTCCGGGCGGCCGATGCGCCCGAGCGGCACCTGCTGCTCGATCGCCGAACGGGACGCCGGGTCCTGAAGGGCGAAGGCCATCATCTTGCTCTCGAACGGGCCCGGGGCGATCGCGTTGACCGTGATCTGCTCACCGGCCAGCTGGTGGGCGAGGCTGCGGGTGAGCATGTGCACGGCGGCCTTGGTGGCCGAGTACGCGTAGACCTCCATGGACGGCACCCGGATGCCGTCCACCGAACCGATGTTGATCACGCGGGCGGGGTCGTCGGCGCTGGCCGAGGCGCGCAGCGCCGGCAGCAACGCGGTGGTGAGCCGGAAGACCGCCTTGACGTTCACCGCCCAGAGCTTGTCGAACGCGCTCTCCGGGTACGCCTCCAGCGGCGCGCCCCAGGTCGCGCCGGCGTTGTTGACCAGCACGTCGAGCCGGTCTCCGGTGCGCTCCCGCACGGCCGCGGCCAGCGCCTCGGCGCCCGCGTCGTGGCCCAGGTCGGCGGGGACCGCCTCGCACCGCCCCTCGGCGGAGAGTTCCTTGGCCACCGCCTCGCAGACGTCGGCCTTGCGGGACGAGACGATCACCCGGGCGCCGGCCTGCACGAAGCCCCGGGCGATCATCAGCCCGATCCCCCGCGTGCCGCCGGTGACCAGGACCGTCTTGTCGGCGACCGAGAACAGATCAGTCATGCCCATCCCTCGCGAGTCGGTGGACCTACCGCTCGGTAACCTAGCCGGGGCCGCCGACCGGGGACAACCCTTCGGACGCGGCGTCGCGGTCCCGTCGCCGGGATGCGACCGCTCCTGCCTCCGGTTACCGTCGCAGGTGATGGTCCCTTCCGGTCACCTCTCCCCGGCAACCCGTTCCGACCCGTCCACCGCCGAGATCGACCTGCTCGACCTCGGTGACCTCGCCACCGAGCCCGGGTGGCGCCGCCCGACCTTGCTCGACGCGGATCTGCTGATCCTGGTCACCGGCGGGCACGGCACCGCCGAGCTGGACTTCCGTGCGCTGCCCTGCCGGCCGGGCACGCTGCTGCGGGTCAGCCCCGGCCAGGTGCTGCGCTGCACCCCGCAGCTCGACGCCACGGTGGTGCGCTGGCGCGGCGAGGCGCTGCGCGGTCTCGACGTCGATCCGGACGCGCTGCCGACCCACCACCAGCTGGCCGGCGAGGACGAGGACGCGGTCATCAACGAGGTCAGCCAGTTGGCGGTGGACAGCCGCCGGCACCGCGCCGACCCGGCCGCGCGGAACCTGCTGCGCCACGAACTGGCCGTGCTGCTGCTGCGCCTGGCGCTGCTTCCGACCGACCGGCCGACCGGCGCCGACGGCGGGCCGCAGCGCGCGGAGCTGGCCACCTTCCACCGGCTCTGCCGGGAGATCGAGCGCGGCTACCAGCACACCCGCCGGGTGGAGGACTACGCCGCCCGGTTGGGCTGCTCGGTGCGTACCCTGACCCGGGCCTGCCTGGCGGTGACCGGGCGCAGCGCCAAGCAGGTCGTCGACGAGCGGGTCGCGCTCCAGGCCAGCCGGCTGCTCGCGGCCACCGACGAGCCGGTGGCCCGGATCGGTCGCCGGCTGGGCTTCCCCGAACCGACCAACTTCGGTCGCTTCTTCACCCGCGAGGTCGGGGTGAGTCCCGGGGCGTTCCGCGCCGCGCGGGGGCAGCCGCCGCGGCGGATCATCCGGCCGCGTCGGCCCGCCGACCCGACCAGCTGACCGGGGCGGGCATGATGGCGGGGTGCAGATCTCCGCGCGCGGCGACTACGCGGTACGGGCGGCGCTGAGCCTGGCCACCGCGTACCCCTCGCTGCTGTCCACCCAGGCGATCGCCACCGAGCAGGACATGCCGCGCAAGTTCCTGGAGGCGGTCCTGGCCGACCTGCGCCGGGCCGGCGTCGTGCGCGCCCAGCGCGGCGCGGAGGGCGGCTACACGCTGGCCCGACCGCCCCGCGAGATCACCGTCGGCGCGATCCTGCGCGCCGTGGAGGGCCCGCTGGCCGGGGTACGCGGGCTGCGCCCCGAGGAGACCCGGTACGAGGGTTCGGCGGAGAACCTGCCCCGACTCTGGGTGGCCGTCCGGGCGGCCGTGCGGCAGGTGCTCGACGAGGTCAGCCTGGCCGAGGTCGTCAGTGGCCGGCTGCCCGCACACGTCCGGAAGCTGACCGCTCTGCCCGACGCCTGGGAGCCCCGTTGATGCCCACCCCCGTCCTGCGCACCGACCGGCTGCTGCTGGAGCCCTACCGCCCGGCCGACGCCGACGACTTCGTCGCCCTGCTCAGCGACCCGGAGGTGGGCCGGTTCATGGGCGACGGCCCGATGACCCCCGCCGACGCCGCCGCCCTGTTCGGCCGGGTGTTCACCACGGTCTACGCCGACGACCTCTTCGACGTCTGGGCGGTCCGCCGCGACGGCCGGTACGTCGGGCACGCCGAGGTCAAGCACACCGACGAGGTCGACGGCCACGAGCTGGTGTACGCCCTGGCGAAGCCGGCCTGGGGCGCCGGCCTCGGCACCGAGCTGGCCTCGGCCCTGGTCCGGTACGGCTTCGACGACCTCGACCTGCCCCGGGTGTACGCCACCGTCGCCGAGGCCAACACCGCCTCGCTGGCGCTGCTGGGCAAGCTCGGCTTCGCCCACGAGCGGGACGTCACCGAGGACGATGGCAGCGTCACCCGGGTCCTCGCCGTCGACCGCGCGCCGGTGCCCGCCGCCTGAGCCGGCACCGGCGCCTCCGCCCGCGTCACACCGTCGGATCACCTCCTCGGCGGGCACCGGCTTTTTTGTCCCCCTTGCCCAGCCGCTTTCCCTCCTCGCAACACCTACCTGCTGAGTGGAGATTCGGCGACCGTCCTGAGCGGATCTTCAGCAGGTTTCGCGAATCGTCCATCCGGGCATGTTCGGTGACGTCAGAGCAGGGCAGTACAGGGCAAGGTGAGGGGAGCCGACCATGGGTCTGATGTTCCGCAAGCGCAAGAAGTACGGGCCGATCATCCTGAACTTCACCGAGAACGGCTTCTCCTCGTGGAGCATCAAGATCGGTCGCTGGTCCTGGAACTCCAAGGCCAAGGCGCACCGGGTCGATCTGCCGGGGCCGCTCTCCTGGAAGCAGGACAAGACCCGGGCATGACCTCCCGAGGTCGAGCGGGGTGCCGGTGGTTCACCGGCACCCCGCTCGGCGTTCGGGTCAGGCGGTTGACCGGTCACCGTCGCTCACGCTGATCAGCACGGCGCCGCCGAGCCGGCCGTGCCCCGGGTCGCGGGTGACCGCGCCGGAGTGCAGCAGGGTGGTCAGCGCGGGCACCGTGTCGGCGGCCCGGTAGACGGTCGCGGTGAGGGTGTGCCGGCGCAGCTCGGTGACCGTACGCGGGCCGGAGCGGGCCAGCTCGGCCAGCAGCTCGCGGCGCAGCGGCCCCGGCTCGGGGTGCAGGGCGATGTCGAGCAGTCCGCCGGCCGGGTCCTCGGGGTCGCGGTAGCGCACCCCGGCGAACTCGTCGACCTCCCAGAGCGCGTCCTTGAACGCCTCCAGGCTCTTGTCCAACCGGGTGCCGAAGGCGACCCGACGGGCCGGCGACCCGTCGGCGGGCACCAGCTCGACCTCGGTGACCAGCGGGAAACCAGCGCCGGTCAGCGCGGGCCGCAGCGGGGCCGGCGCGGGCGCGGCGAGCAGCAGCTCGGCCGGGCGGCCGGTCGCCGCGGCGGCCAGCAGCGCCGGGTCGGCGGTGGCGTCGGCGAGGGTCAGCAGCGGCGCGCCGGCCGCGCCAGCCGCCTTGAGCACCACCGGCAGCCGGGACGCGTCGCCCGGCACCACGTGCACGGCCACGTCGGTCGGCAGCGTCGCCTCGACCGGCCCGAGCCGGGCCGGCAGGTCGGGCCCGCCGCCGAGCACCAGGACGGTCAACCGGCGGCCCCGGAGCCGGTCGGCGAACTCGGCCACCACCCGCAGGACCGCCTCGGCGGCGCCGGGATCCGGGAACGCCAGGGCGAGGGTGGCCCACCGGGAACGGTGCAGCGCTCCCGGCAGCCAGTGGTCGAGCTGCCGGACGAGCAGCTCACGCAGGACGGTGTCGGTGGACATCCTGCCGTTGTACCGTACGGCGGTCTCAGACCGGCACGGAGATGCCGACCCCGCCCCGGGTCTGGCCGCCGTAGCGCCGCCGCTCCCGGTCGAGGTCCAGCCGGCCGATCCGCTTGCGCGCCGCGAGCGCGTCGTCGTCGAGCAGGTCCGCCGGGACGATCCAGACGATCTCGAACTCCAGGCCGTCCGGGTCCTGCCCGTAGAGGCTCTTGGTGGTGCCGTGGTCGGAGGTGCCGACCAGCGCGCCCGCGGCGGCCAGCCGCTCGGCGGTGGCGGCCAGCTCGTCGAGGGTGTCCAGCTCCCAGGCCAGGTGGTAGAGGCCCACGGTGGCCCGCCCGGCCTGCGACCGGCCGGCCGCCGCGCCGATCTCGAACAGGCCGAGGTCGTGGTCGTTGGTGGAGTCGGCCGCCTGGAGGAAGGCGGCGCCACGGAACCCGTCCGGGGTCATCGCCACCGGCCGGAAGCCCAGCACGTCGCGGTAGAAGGCGACGCTGCGCTCGAGGTTGCTGACGTAGAGGACGGCGTGGTTGAGGCGGTGGATTCCCATGCACCCCACGCTAGCGCCATTTAGTTGAGCGCTCAATCATTGTCGCTATGATGGTCGTCATGACCCGGTGGCTGGACCCCGACGAGCAGCGCACCTGGCGGGCCTTCCTGACCGCCTCCCGCGCGCTGATGGACACCCTCGACCGCGAGCTGCAACGCGACGCGGGAATGCCGCACGCCTACTACGAGATCCTGGTGCGGCTCTCCGAGGCCCCGGGGCGGCAGCTGCGGATGAGCGAGCTGGCCGACGCCACCGGCTCCTCCCGCAGCCGGCTCTCGCACGCCGCCGCCCGGCTGGAGGCGGCCGGGTGGATCCGGCGCGAGGACTGCCCGACCGATCGGCGCGGCCAGGTCGCCGTCCTCACCGACGACGGCTTCGCGGTGCTCGCCGCCGCCGCGCCCGGCCACGTCGAGGGGGTACGCCGCCATCTCTTCGACGCGCTCAGCCCGGCGCAGGTCGACCAGTTGCGCCGGATCAGCGAGACGCTGGCCGCCCACCTGGAAAGTTGACGACTCCGATCACCGCCGGGGGTTGTACAACCCGTGGCCGGACGAGCACGATGGGGCGTGTCCTCCGGCTTCGCTGAACTGACCCTCCAGGCGCACCACCTGGTGTCCGCCGGCGACCTGGCCGGCGCGCAGCGACTGCTCGCCGACGCGCTGACCGACGCCGACCCCCGGCCCGATCACGCCACCCCCGAGCTGGCCGACGCCGCCGGGCTCCAGGCGCGGGTGCTGGTCGCGCTCGGTGAGCCGCACTCCGCGCGCGGCTGGGCGGCCTTTGCGTACGCCGCCGCCACCCGGCTCTACGGGCGTTCGGACGAGCGGACCATCTCGGCCGGGGCGACGCTGGCCGCGGTGCTGCACCGGGTCGGCAGCGACGCCCGCGCCGCGCGGCTCTACTCCGAGGTGATCCTGGAGCTGACCGCCCGGGACGGGCCGGAGTCGCTGCGGGTGCTGGCCGCGCACGCCGACCTGGCCACCGTGGAGTACGCCCGGGGCCAGTGCGCGCAGGCCCGGGAACGCCTCCAGGACGCCTGGGAGCTGCACCGCGAGGTCTACGGCGACGGCCACGCCAGCGGCATCAAGATGCTGGCCCGGCTCGGCGCGATGCAGCGCGACTGCGGCCGGTTCACCGAGGCGCACGACAACCTGGCGCTCGCCCGCGAACTGGCCCGGCAGCACCTGACCGCCGACGACCCGCTCGCCCGGCAGGTCGCCGCGCTGGCCCGGGCGGCCGCCGACCCGGACCACGTCTGCGACGACGAGCCGCCGCCCGAGCGCGATGCCCCGGTGGTGCCGTCCGCCCGCACCGCCCCGGCCGACGAGGGACCACCGGAGCCGCCCGCCTGGCCGGTGGGGCCGGCGGCGACCGACCGGACGTACCCGCCGACGGTGCCCGGCCAGCGGCTGCCCACCGAGGACGCCGAGACCCCGTACGCCGACGACCCGGACGCCGACTGGTGGCCGCCGGAGCCGGCCGTCGAGCCGGAGCGCCCCGCTCACGAGCCGGTCCCCCCGTCCGTGGTCGGGCTGGCCGACGGGTACGCCGAGGAGGCCGACGGGGTGCACCGGGTCAGCCGGCGCGACCCCGAGCCGTCCCGGCTGCCGGTGGTGGTGCCCCGGCACCACGCGCCGCCCCGCCGCAACCGGGCCACCCCGGCCGTGGTGGCCGGGCTGACCGTGGTGGTGCTGGGCACCGTCGCGGTGGTCGCCGGGGTGTCCCAGGTCGACGGCGCCGACGACCCGCCGGCGCCCGCCTCCTCCCCCACCGGTCCGCCGGCGAGTCCCGCCCCGTCGCCCGCGTCACCCACCGCCGGGGCCGCCGCCCCGCCCGGCACGCCGCCGGGCCGGGTGAACCTGCGCGACCGGCGGGACAACATCGCCCTGGACTGGGAGTACCCGGCGGGCGCGGAGGGACCGGTGGTCATCTCCGGCGGGCGCGCCGGGCAGGATCCGCGCGCCTTCCAGGAGCTGCCCGCCGGGACGAACAGCTTCGTGGTCTACGGCCTGGACCGCACCAACGACTACTGCTTCACCGTCGCGGTGGTCTGGTCCACCGACACCGTCGCCCGCGCCCGCCAGGTCTGCACCCGCCGCCGCTGACCCTCTCTCCGAGAAACGTGGCCATCGGGCGTCGAATGGGCACGCTTTCTCCGAAAGTGCGCGCGCCGAGGGGCCGGTGAGGGAGGAGTGGTGGTGGGGTGTGACGTGGGTGTCCGGGCGGCCGGGATGCTTGGTGTGGTGGGCCGCGGCGCGGTATCTTTCTCCGTTCGGACACAAAAAAGGAATGGCGAAAAGGCCATTCCTGCGCCCATCTTAATTGACGAGGAGACGGCTTGTCAACGCAATCCGACGGTTCCGTCGCGCAGCGGCACGACGACGAGATCGGCCGCGAGCAGGAGTACGTCTCGATGCTCTACGGCCGGCTGGACGCCATGCGTGAGCAGGCCGCCCAGCGGCTAACCGAGGAGCTGCGGAGCACCGGCGGCACGTTGCAGGCCCGGTCCCAGCGCGACAGCGCGGTCCGGATGTACGCCGATCAGGTCGAGCAGTTCTCCGCGGTGGAGAACGGCCTCTGCTTCGGCCGCCTCGACGACACCGACGGGACTCCGCACTACATCGGCCGGATCGGCATCTTCGACACCACCGGTGACTACGACCCGCTGCTGATGGACTGGCGGGCCCCCGCCGCCCGGCCGTTCTACCTCGCCACCGCCGCCAACCCGCAGGGCGTGAAGCGCCGCCGGCACCTGCGTACCCGGCAGCGGAAGGTGACCGGGCTCAACGACGAGGTGCTCGACCTCGCCTCCGCCTCCCCCACCGCGCACGAGGAACTGACCGGCGAGGCGTCCCTGCTGGCCGCGCTCAACGCCGGTCGGACCGGACGGATGCGCGACATCGTGGAGACCATCCAGGCCGAGCAGGACCGGGTGATCCGCGCCGACCTGCCGGGCGTGCTGGTGGTGCAGGGCGGCCCTGGCACCGGCAAGACCGCGGTCGCGCTGCACCGGGCGGCGTACCTGCTCTACACCCACCGGCGGGAGCTTTCCAGCCGGGGCGTGCTGCTGGTCGGCCCGAACCCGACCTTCCTGCGCTACATCTCGCAGGTGCTGCCCGCGCTGGCCGAGACCGGGGTGCTGCTGCGTACCCCCGGCGACCTCTTCCCCGGGGTGAGCGCGCGCCGCGCGGAACCGGCCGAGACGGCGGCGCTCAAGGGGCGCACGGTGATGACCGAGGTGCTGGCCGCCGCGGTGCGCGACCGGCAGTGGGTGCCGGACGAGCCGCTGGAGATCGAGGTCGAGCGGGAGACGCTGCGGCTCGACCCGGAGGTGGTCCGGGAGGCCCGCGACCGGGCCCGCCGCTCCGGCCGCCCGCACAACCTGGCCCGGGCCCTGTTCGACGTCGAGGTGGTCCACGCGCTCGCCGCGCAGATCGCCGAGCGGATCGGCGCCGACCCGCTGGGCGGGGAGAACCTGCTGGAGGAGGCCGACCGCGCCGAGATCCGCCGGGAACTGCGCGAGGAGCCGGGCCTGCGGGCCGCGCTCGACCAGCTCTGGCCGGTGCTCACCCCGCAGCGCCTCCTCGCCGACCTGTACGCCTCGACCGACCGGATCGCCGCCGCCGCGCCGATGCTCACCGACGCCGAGCGGGCGCTGCTGCACCGGGAGCCGGGCGGCTGGACACCGGCCGACGTGCCGCTGCTGGACGAGGCCGCCGAACTGCTCGGCGAGGACGAGCGGGCCGCCGCCGCCCGCCGCGAGCGGATCCGCTCCTTCCAGCGCGAGTACGCCGAGGGCGTGCTGGAGATCTGGAAGGGCTCCCGCTCGATCGACGTGGAGGACGAGGCCGACGGCGGCGAGATCCTCGGTGTCACCGACCTGATCGACGCGGACCGGCTGCTGGAGCGGCAGGAGGAGGCCGACCGGCTGACCACCGCCCAGCGGGCCGCGGCCGACCGGAACTGGGCGTTCGGGCACGTGATCGTCGACGAGGCGCAGGAGCTGTCGCCGATGGCCTGGCGGCTGCTGATGCGCCGCTGCCCGAGCCGGTCGATGACCATCGTCGGTGACGTGGCGCAGACCGGCGCGCTGGCCGGCACCCCCTCCTGGGCGGACGCGCTGGAGCCGTACGTGGCCCAGCGCTGGCGGCTGGAGGAGCTGACCGTCAGCTACCGCACCCCGGCCGAGATCATGGCGGTGGCCGCCGGCGTGCTCGCCGAGATCGACCCCGCGCTGCGTCCACCCCGCTCGGTACGCGCCAGCGGCGTACCGCCGTGGGACCGCACGGTAGACGCCGACGGGCTGGCCGGCGAGCTGGTGGCGGCGACCACCCGGGAGGCCGCCGACCTGGGCGACGGGCGGCTCGGGGTGATCCTGCCGGCGGGACGGGCCGACGAGCTGGCCGCCGCGGTGGTGGCCGCGCTGCCCGAGGTGGCGGTCGGCGAGCAGCCGGAGCTGGAGAGCCGGGTGGTGGTGCTGACCGTGGGCCAGGCCAAGGGCCTGGAGTTCGACTCGGTGCTGGTGGTCGACCCGGACGGCATCGTCGCGGAGTCCCCGCGCGGGCGCAGCGACCTCTACGTGGCGCTGACCCGGGCCACCCAGCGGCTCGGGGTGCTCCGCCCCGTGGCCTGATCCCGCTCCCGGCTGCGGCCGGGACGGCGAGGGTCGTGCGGGACAGCAGTGGCCTCCCCGCCCGGGGAGGCCACTGCTGTTCGTTCGTGTCGGATCGTCCGGTCAGCCCGGATTCGCCCGGTCATTGGTGAAGTTGCCCACCTGGGAGCCGGTCGCGGACTTGTCGCTCGTCGAGCCGCCGGCGGGGGTGCTCAGACCGCCCGTGGTGGCGTCGCCGGTGGTGGTCGGGGCGACCTTTCCGGGGTGTCGCTCCGGCTGGCGGGCCAGGCGGCGGACGCTGGCCGGGCCGGCGGTGCCGCCGGTGGTGGTGACCGCGCCCTGACCACGGGTCGGGCCGCCGTCGCGGAGCACGTTCGGGTCGACCGGGGCGTCGGCCGGGTCGTCCGGGTCCTCCTCCTGGATCACCCGCAGCACGTCGGTCTGCGGCACGGTCACCTCGTCCAGGGCGCCCTCGCCGTACACGCCGGCGGTGAGCCGGTCCTCGGCCCGGCGAGCGGACTCCCGCATCGTGTCGTCCTCACGCACGTTGATCACCTCGCAGATCTGGCGGTAATCCACTGCCTGCCCGGCCAGGCCCCGACCAAACCGGTCCACGCGCGACTCCCTTCTGCCCGGTGCCGGCCGGCGGGAACCGCCAGCCTCCGTGGGAGAAGACGGCGTGCGCGGAATGCGCCGTACCGCCATCGTCGCCCGGCTGGCGGCGGCCGTGACGTACCACGTCGGTGGCGCTCTGTGGGCGGGTTGTCGCCGACGGCGGCAATCCGCTGGTGAGGCGGTGTTACCTCTCGGGGGGCCCGGGTAGACGGGGGGTGCCCGCGCCATGAACGCCAACCGTGCCGTGGCCGAAACGCGGTAGCGGGGCGAGGGAGTGCAGGTACTCATCAAATCCTGAGGAGGACCAGATGAGCACGCAGGCTGCATCCACCAGGCCCATCAACCGGCCGATGCAGGACGCGCCCAACCGGGCGGCGATGAACGAGGCTCCGACCCGTCCGATGCCGATGATGCAGGACGGGCACCGCGAGCAGCCGATGCAGGCACCGGGGACGGAGACCAAGCCGTCGCTCGCGACGACCGAATTCTGGGTCTACGTCGCCGGCGTGATCGGCATTCTGGCCGCGTCGTTCCTGGTCGGCAAGAACTCGGTCGGGGTGGACATCTTCCGCGCCCCGCAGGCCTGGTTCTTCATCACCCTGCTGACCATCGGTTACATGGGCAGCCGGGGCCTGGCCAAGGCCGGTAGCAACTTCCGCAGCGGTGACGAGCGCAAGGCCCGCCACTGACCCACGAGATCAACTTCGCGAGAAACGGTGGCCCCCGGGACGTGTCCCGGGGGCCACCGTCGTCGGCTCACTCGAAGTCGCCGCCGAAGTCGCCCTCGAAGGCGTCCTCGATGAGCTCCCCGGCGACCATGCCACCGGCGACGCCGAGGGCCGCGCCGGCGACCATGCCGCCCATGCCGTGACCCCGGCGACCGTGGCCGTACCCGTGCGGGGCGCCGAAGCCGCCGGCGCGCAGGCTGCCGTAGCGGGAGGTGGTCTCGCGCAGCCAGCCGTCGACGACCTGCGCGAAGTCGAGCCGGTCGGCGTCGGCGTGCGAGACGGTGTAGCGGCCGAACATGTCGTGGCCGGCGCTGAGGAACCCGCCCCGCTTGTCGCACTCGAGGATCACCTCGACGCCGTGCGGGCTGGTCACGAAGGTCAGCTCGACCTCGGTGACGGCCTGCGCGTACTGCGGCGCGGCGAAGAACTCGATCTCCTGGTAGAACGGCAGTGTCTGCTGGGTGCCGCGGATGTGACCGCGCTCCAGGTCGGCGTGCTTGAACCGGAAGCCCAGCTGCTCGAAGGCCGCCAGGATCCGCTCGTGCACCGGCAGCGGGTGGATGTTGACCTGGTCCAGGTCGCTCTTGTCGACGGCCCGGGCGATCGCCAGCTCGGTACGCAGCCCCATGGTCATGCCGCGCAGGCGCTGGCCGTAGACGTCGGTGATCGGAGCTTCCCACGGCACGGGCAGCTGGAACGGGATCGACAGCTGCTGCTTCGCCGCCAGCTGCAACGGCCCGCTGACCGCCATCCGCTGGAACTCCATGATGCCGGCGTACTCGGTGTCGCCGCCCTCGATCTCCACCCGGGTGACCAGGGCGACGGTGATCTGCTCGATGGCGGCCGGGACGTCGCCACCGACGATGTTGACCTGCCCGTCGAGGGTCAGGCCGGGCCGGGTGTTCGGGTTGGCCAGGACCGTGTCGACGCTGGGCCCACCCACCCCGAACGCGCTCAGCATCTTCTTGAAGACCATCGACACTCCCGCAGCACTGACGAGGCGCTCCGAGGCGGAGCGCGAACGTTAACCGGGGCAGGCTAACCGGAACGACTGTGAACTGCCTGGGAGGCGCGGCGAGCCCGCCCGCCCGACTACCGTGCGACGCAGCCCCGTGCCGGTCAGTCCGCCTCGACGACGACCAGCTCGCCGACCTGCTCGCCGATCTGCCGGCGGCCCTCCGGCGGCAGCTTCGAGTCGGTGATCAGCAGGTCCGCCTCCTCCAGCGGGGCGATGGTGGCGATGCCGATGGTCTCCCACTTGGTGTGGTCGGCCAGCACCACCAGCCGCCGGGCGGCGCTGATCAGCCGCCGGTTGACCGCCGCCTCCAGCAGGTTGGGCGTGGTGAAGCCGGTACGCGGGCTCATCCCGTGCACGCCGAGGAAGAGCAGGTCGACGTTGAGGGAGCTGATCGCCGCCTCGGCGACCGGCCCGGTCAGCGCGTCCGACGGGGTGCGGATGCCGCCGGTGAGCACCACGGTCTGGTCGGCGCGCGGGTTCTGGTAGAGCGCGTCGGCGACCGGGATCGAGTTGGTCACCACGGTCAGCCCGCGTACGTCGGCGAGCATGGTGGCCAGCGCGGCGGTGGTCGTACCGGCGGAGAGCGCGATCGCCATGCCGGGCTCGACCAGGCCGGCGGCGTGCTCGGCGATCGCCCGCTTCTCCCCCTGCTGACGGATCGACTTGGCGGCGAAGCCCGGCTCCTCGGCGGAGCCGGGGCCGGCCAGGGTCGCGCCCCCGTGCACCTTGTCGACCAGCCCCCGCTCGGCGAGCACCTCCAGGTCCCGCCGGATGGTCATGTCGGAGACCCCGAACCTGCTGACCAGGTGGCTGACCCGCACGCCGCCGCGCTGCCGGATCAGTTCCAGGATGGCGGTCTGCCGTTGCTGGGCGAGCATCGAACCTCCTAACCGGGTGGACGGGGAAACGGTACGCAGGTCAGGCCGTCGCCGTCGGACTGTCGAGCGGGACCGCGGCGGCGTGTTCCTCGCGGACCACCGCCACCTCGCCGGCCGGCACCCGCAGCTCGCCCGCGCAGCGCGCACCGCCGAGCAGCTCGGTGCCGGTGACGTCGAGCCGCACCTCGGCGTCGGTGTGGTTGACCACGAAGAGCCAGGACCGCTCGCCGTCGCGGCGGCGGACCACCTCGACGCCGGTCGGCGCGGCCACCGGGGGACGCGCCCCCGCCTCGGCGAGCAGCCGGGCCACCAGCCGGTCGGTGGCCGCCTCGTCCAGCCGGGTGCCGACGTACCAGGCGGTGCCCGCGCCGAGGCGGTGCCGGGTCAGGGCGGGGACCCCGGGCAGCGGCCCGTCGGCGTACGAGGCGAGCACCTCGGCGCCCTCCGGGTGCAGCCACTCGGTCCACACGTCGGCGGTGGCGCCGTCGTCGAGGCGAACCCGCTCGCCCTCGCGCAGCGGGAAGAACTCCTCGGTGCGGACGCCGAGCAGCTCCCGGAACGCCCCCGGGTAGCCGCCGAGGCGGATGTGGTCGTGCTCGTCGACGATGCCGCTGAAGTACGTCACCAGGGCGGTGCCGCCACCCTCGACGTAGCGGCGCAGGGCCTCGGCGTCGGCGTCGCGGACCAGGTAGAGGGTGGGCACGAGGACCAGCTTGTAGCCGGAGAGGTCGGCCGAGGGGTGCACCACGTCGGCGGTGACGCCGGCCCGCCAGAGCGCGCCGTACAGCGCGGCGACCCGGTCGGCGTAGGTGACGTCGACGCTGGGGTGCGAGTCGAGTTCGACCCCCCACCAGGCCTCCCAGTCGAACAGGACCGCCACCTCGGCGTCGACCCGGCTGCCGCGCACCTCGGCGAGGGCCTTCAGGTCGGCGCCGAGCCGGCACACCTCGCGGAACACCTTGGTGTCGGGGCCGGCGTGCGGCACCAGCGCGGAGTGGAACTTCTCCGCCCCGGCGCGGGAGGCCCGCCACTGGAAGAACAGCACCCCGTCGGCGCCGCGCGCCACGTGGGTGAGGCTGTTGCGGCGCAGCTGGCCGGGGGTCTTGGCGACGTTGCGCGGCTGCCAGTTGACCGCGCTGGTGGAGTGCTCCATCAGCAGCCACGGGTCGCCGCCGGCGACGCCGCGGGTGTGGTCGGCGGCGAGCGCCAGCCCGACGTGCGACAGCGGGTCGGCGGCGGTGAGGTAGTGGTCGTTGGAGACCACGTCCACGTCGGGCGCCCAGGAGTGGTAGTCCAGGTACTTGATCCCGGTGCCGATCATGAAGTTCGTGGTGACGGGCTGGCGCACCAGCCGCTTGAGCACCGCCCGCTCGGCGCGCAGCTGGGCCCGCTGCTCGTCGGAGGAGAAACGCAGGAAGTCGAGCTGCTGGGTGGGGTTGGCGAAGGTCGGCGCGGTACGCGGCGGGTTGATCTCGGCCCAGTCGCCGTACCGCTGGCTCCAGAAGGTGGTGCCCCAGGCGGCGTTGAGGGTGTCCAGGTCGCCGTAGCGCTCGCGCAGCCAGCGGCGGAACGCCTCGGCGCTGACGTCGCAGTAGCAGTGCACGTTGTGGCAGCCCAGCTCGTTCGAGACGTGCCACATCACCACGGCGGGGTGCTCGGCGTACCGGCCGGCGACCGCCTCGACCAAGGCCAGCGAGCGCTCCCGGAAGATCGGCGAGCTGGGGCAGTACGCCTGCCGCCCGCCGGGCCAGAGCACGGTGCCGTCGGCGGTGCGGGGCAGCGTCTCCGGGTGCCGGTGGGCCAGCCACGGCGGCGGGCTGGCGGTGGCGGTGGCCAGGTCGACCTTGATCCCGCCGTCGTGCAGGACGTCGAGGGCCCGGTCCAGCCAGCCGAACTCGTACCGGCCGGGGGCCGGTTCGAGCAGTGCCCAGGAGAAGATGCCGACCGAGACCAGATCGACGCCGGCGCGGCGCATCAGCGCCACGTCCTCGGCCCAGACCTCCTCCGGCCACTGCTCGGGGTTGTAGTCCGCGCCGTAGAAGATGCCCTCGCCCTGCCAGATGCCGTGCTGCCGCATGGGTGGAAAGCGTGCCCGCGTTGCCTCCGCAAGTCAACACTTTCCAACATCGGCTCGTTTCCAACGTTTACCGCCGAGATCCCTTGTCAACACTGCGGTATCGATCCCCAGCAGCCCTCTTGACACGGCCGCAGGGAGGGGTAGCTTCAAGCGCCACCGGCTGTTCTTGTTCGCCAATGTTGGATCTCGGTGGATCTATGTTGGCATTCGAGGACGCGCCGGCCCCGCCACCACTGACAACCCTTGGGCGCCGCACCTCTTCATCCGCAGGAGGCACCATGTCCCGTCCCCGTACCGAAGCCGAGTACCTCGCCCGGCTCGTACCGCCCTCCGTCTCCGGCATCGGGCGGCGCTCGCTGCTCGCCGGCGCGGGCGCGGGCGCGCTGCTCGGCACCGGCCTGCTCGCCGGCTGCGGCTCCGACTCGGAGTCCGGCTCGGGCAGCAAGACCGTCTCGATCGGCTCGAACCAGTCGGACCCGAAGCCGAAGGACGTCATCGCCAAGGTGATGGCCGGCTTCCAAACCGCGTCCGGCATCGAGCCGAAGGTCAACACGGTCGACCACAACACGTTCCAGGAGAACATCAACAACTACCTGCAGGGCAAGCCGGACGACGTGTTCATGTGGTTCGCCGGCTACCGGATGCGGTTCTTCGCCGCCAAGGGGCTGGCCGGTGACCTCAGCGACGTCTGGGGCAAGCTCTCCGGCTACTCCGACGCGTTCAAGAAGGCCTCCACCGGCGACGACGGCAAGCAGTACTTCGTGCCGGCGTCGTACTACCCGTGGGCGGTCTTCTACCGCAAGTCGGTCTGGCAGCAGCGCGGGTACCAGGTGCCCAAGACGCTCGACGAGCTCAACACCCTCGGCGCGCAGATGAAGAAGGACGGCCTCACCCCGATCGCCTTCGCCGACAAGGACGGCTGGCCGGCGATGGGCACCTTCGACATCCTCAACCTGCGGATCAACGGCTACCAGTTCCACGTCGACCTGATGGCCGGCAAGGAGGCCTGGACCTCCGACAAGGTGAAGAAGGTCTTCGACACCTGGAGCGGGCTGCTCCCCCTGCACCAGGCCGACAGCCTGGGCCGCACCTGGCAGGAGGCCGCCCAGTCGTTGCAGCAGAAGAAGAGCGGCATGTACCTGCTCGGCCTCTTCGTCGCCCAGCAGTTCAGCAACGAGGAGCAGGACGACCTCGACTTCTTCACCTTCCCCGAGGTCGACTCGACGATCGGGGCGAAGGCCCTGGACGCGCCGATCGACGGCTACATGATGGCCCGCAAGCCGAAGTCCGAGGCGAACGCCAAGAAGCTGCTGGAGTACGTCGGCTCGAAGGCCGCCGCGGACATCACCGTGAAGAACGACCCGAGCACCCTGGTGGCCAACGGCGGCGCCGACACCGGCGGCTACACCGCGCTGCAGAAGAAGGCCGCCGACCTGGTCGGCTCGGCCACCGAGATCGCCCAGTTCCTCGACCGCGACACCCGGCCGGACTTCGCCTCCACGGTGATCATTCCGGCGCTCCAGCAGTTCATCAAGAACCCCAGGGACATCGACGGGCTGCTGAACAGCATCGAGAACCAGAAGAAGTCGATCTTCACCAGCTAACGGCGAGAGGGGGAGGACCACCGTGTCCGACCTGCCCCTGATCCAAGCGGATCACGCCGTGCCGTCGCCGGCCGCGACCACCACCTCCACGGGTGGTCGCGGCCGCCGGCTACGGCTCCTGTCCCGCACCGACCGCGTGGTGATCACGCTGATGGTGCTCGTACCGCTGCTGCTCGTCGTCGCGCTGGTCTGGCTGCCGGCGCTGGCCACCGTGGCCCTCTCCGGCACCGACTGGGACGGCATCGGCCCGCTGAGCGAGATCGAGTGGGTGGGCGGGCGCAACTACTCCGACGTGGTCAACATCTACCCACCGTTCGTGCCGGCGGTGCAGAACAACCTGCTCTGGCTGGCGGCGCTCTTCGTGGTCGCCACGCCGTTCGGGATGTTCCTCGCCGTGCTACTGGACAAGGAGATCCGCGGCAGCCGGTTCTACCAGACCGCGCTCTACCTGCCGGTGGTGCTCTCGCTGGCGCTGATCGGCTTCGTCTGGCAGCTCATCTACAGCCGTGACCAGGGCCTGCTCAACGCCGTGCTCGGCACCCAGACCGACTGGTACGGCGACTCGTCGGTCAACATCTGGGCGGTCATGTTCGCCGCCGGCTGGCGGCACGTCGGCTACATCATGCTGCTCTACCTGGCCGGGCTGAAGGGCGTCGACCCGTCGCTGCGCGAGGCCGCCGCGGTCGACGGCGCCTCGGAGAGCCGGACGTTCTTCCGGGTGGTCTTCCCGGTGATGCGACCCATCAACATCATCGTGCTGGTGGTGACGGTGATCGAGTCGCTGCGCGCGTTCGACCTGGTCTGGGTGATCAACAAGGGCCGCAACGGCCTGGAGTTGATCTCCGCGTTGGTCACGTCCAACGTGGTGGGCGAGGCGAGCCGGATCGGCTTCGGCTCGGCACTGGCGACGATCATGCTGGTCGTCTCCCTGGTCTTCATCACCATCTACCTGACCACCGTGATGAGGGAGGACCGGCGATGAGCGCCGCGACCACGACCCGCGAGCCGGCGACCGACGCGCCGGTCGCGCGCCGCGCGCCGCTGCGGCCGGCCCGGGTGGTCCTACACCTGTTCCTGGGTGCGGTGGCGATCGGCTGGCTCTTCCCGATCGTCTGGGCGGTGCTGACCTCGCTGCGCTCGTACGAATACACCGCCGCCAACGGGTACGTCTCGCTCGGCGGCTGGACGTTCGACAACTACGTCACCGCCTGGGAGACCGCCGAGTTCGGCAAGCATTTCCTCAACTCGGTCTGGATCACCGTGCCGGCGGTGCTGGCGACGCTCTTCCTGGCCTCCTGCGTGGCGTTCGTGATCGCCCGGTTCAGCTGGAAGCTCAACATCGTCCTGCTCGGGCTCTTCACCGCGGCCAACCTGCTGCCGCAGCAGGCGCTGCTGATCCCGCTCTTCCGGCTCTTCACCGAGGTGCCGCTGCCGGAGTTCATGAGCGACTCGGAGCTGCTCTACGACAGCTACTGGGGGCTGATCCTGATCAACGTCGCCTTCCAGTGCGGCTTCTGCGTCTTCGTGCTGAGCAACTACATGAAGGCGCTCCCCCGCGAGCTGTACGAGGCGGCGATGGTCGACGGCGCGAGCGTCTGGCGGCAGTACTGGCAGGTGACCATGCCGCTGTGCCGGCCGGCCCTGGCCGCGCTGGCCACCCTGGAGGTGACCTGGATCTACAACGAGTTCTTCTGGGCCACCGTGCTGATGCGCTCCGGCGACAAGTTCCCGGTGACCAGTTCGCTGAACAACCTGCGCGGCGAGTTCTTCACCGACAACAACCTGGTCTCGGCCGGCTCGGTGCTGGTCGCCCTCCCCACCCTGGTGGTCTTCTTCCTGCTCCAGAAGCAGTTCGTCCGGGGGCTGACCCTGGGCGCCTCGAAGGGCTGACACCGCCGGGACTCCCGCGCCCGGCCCCACTGGGCCAACGAATGAGCGACATGCCGGTCCCGCATTCAGATGCCTGACCGGCATGTCGCTCGTCCCGATCCGGCCGCCCGGTCCCGTCACGGACGGTGACCGGCGTGCCCTCACGGAGAGATGAGCGGTCATGACGATTGCGTCCGTCATCCACCTACGTCGCGCGCGGACCAGCCTGGTGCTCGACGCGCGTGGCCCGGGGCTGCCCCGGGTGGTGCACTGGGGCGCCGACCTCGGCCCGGTGCCCGCCGGCGACCTGCCCGCGCTGGTCGACGCCACCATCCCGCCGGTCGTGCCGAGCAGCTTCGACGCGCCCACCGTGCTGTCCCTGCTGCCCGAGGCGAGCGCCGGCTGGAGCGGGCGGCCCGGCCTGGCCGGGCACCGCGACGGACGGGACTGGTCCACCGCGTTCCGCCTCGACGGCATCGACGTCGACGGCGAGCCGGATCCGGGCCGCGTGGCGGCGGGCGGGGACGCGGTGGTCGTATCCGACGACGACGGTGGGGCCGACGGGCCCGGCGCGGCCCGGGTCACGGTGCGGGCGTCGGACCCGGGCGCCGCCCTGTCGCTGACCGTCGAGATCGTGCTGGACCCGCACGGGCTGCTCACCCTGCGGCACCGGGTGCGCAACGACGGCGACGCCCGCTACGAACTGCGCGAGCTGACCCCGGTGCTGCCGGTGCCGGCGGTCGCCACCGAACTGCTCGACCTCACCGGGCGCTGGTGCCGGGAACGCGCGCCGCAGCGGCACCCGTGGCCGATGGGCGCCTGGGTGCGCGAGGGCCGGCACGGGCGTACCGGACACGACGCCACCCTGCTGCTGATGGCCGGCACGCCCGGCTTCGGCTTCGGCCACGGCGAGGTCTGGGCCGTGCACACCGCCTGGAGCGGCGACCACGTCACGGTCGCCGAACGCCGGCCCACCGGCGAGTCCACCCTCGGCGGCGGGGAACTCCTCACCCCCGGCGAGATCGTGCTCGGCCCCGGCGAGGAGTACGCCACTCCCCTGCTGTACGCCGTGCACTCCACCGCCGGCCTGGACGGGCTCAGCGACGTGCTGCACCGCCACCTGCGCGCCCGCCCCGGGCACCCGCGCACGCCCCGACCGGTCACCCTGAACGTCTGGGAGGCCGTCTACTTCGACCACGACCTGGCCCGGCTCGCCGCGCTGGCCGACCGGGCCGCCGAGGTGGGCGTGGAACGCTTCGTGCTCGACGACGGCTGGTTCCGGGGCCGCCGGCACGACCGGGCCGGCCTGGGCGACTGGTACGTCGACGACGAGGTCTGGCCGGACGGGCTGCAACCACTGATCGACCACGTGCGCGGGCACGGGATGCAGTTCGGGCTCTGGGTCGAGCCGGAGATGGTCAACGCCGACTCCGACCTGTTCCGCGCCCACCCGGACTGGGTGCTCGCCACCCCCGACCGGCTGCCGCTGGAGTGGCGCCACCAGCAGGTGGTCGACCTGGCCCACCCGGAGGCGTACGACCACCTGCTCGGGCGGCTCGACGCGCTGCTCACCGAGCACCCGGGCATCGCGTACCTCAAGTGGGACCACAACCGCGACCTCACCGAGGCCGGCCACCGGGGCCGGCCGGGGGTGCACGCGCAGACCGTGGCGGTCTACCGGCTGCTGGACGAGCTGCGCCGCCGGCACCCCGGGGTGGAGATCGAGAGCTGCTCCTCCGGCGGGGCCCGGGTCGACCTGGAGATCCTGCGCCGCACCGACCGGGTCTGGGCCAGCGACTGCAACGACGCCCTGGAGCGGCTCGCCATCCAACGCTGGACCGGGCTGCTGCTCCCACCGGAGCTGGTCGGCACCCACATCGGACCGGAGCGCTCGCACACCACCCACCGGGTGCACGACCTGGGCTTCCGCGCCGTCACCGCGCTCTTCGGCCACCACGGCATCGAGTGGGACATCGGGTCGGTCGACGCCACGCAGCGCGCCGAGCTGGCCGCCTGGGTCGCGCTGCACAAGCGGCTCCGCCCGCTGCTGCACTCCGGCCGGGTGGTCCGGGTCGACCACCCGGACCCGGCCGTGCAGGCGCACGGCGTCGTCGCCCACGACGGCTCCCACGCCGTGTACGCGGTGTCGCGGCTGACCACCTCCGCCGCGCAGGCGCCCGGGGTGGTACGCCTGCCGGGTCTCGACCCGGCCCGCCGCTACGCCGTCCGTCCGCCGGCGGGCGTACCGGAGCCGGCGGTGCTGCAGCTCACCGAGCCCGGCTGGCTACCCAAGGGGGTCACCCTGGGCGGGGCGGTGCTGGGCTCGGTCGGGGTGCAGCTGCCCGCCCTGCACCCGGAGCAGGCGCTGCTGCTGGAGGTCACCGCGGTCGACTGAAAAAGTTCGGAAAATCTTCGGGACGGATGTCGAGAACCGGGGCGGCGGCTTCTACCTCCGGGTGCAAGCATCGAGAATCGGTGCTCGGACGTGAGGAGCCAGCCGTGAAGTACATGCTGCTGATGCAGTTCAGCGCCGCCGGAACCGACTTCCCCCCGATCGACACCTGGACGCCGGACGAGATCGCCGCCCACATCGCGTTCATGCAGGAGGTGAACGGCAAGCTCGCCGCCGACGGCGAGTGGGTCCAGGGCGAGGGGCTGGGCGGGCCGCAGCAGGCGCGGATCGTCCGGGCCGGCGCGGGCGGCGCGCCGGTGGTCACCGAGGGACCCTTCGCCGAGACCAAGGAGTTCCTCGCCGGCTGGTGGATCGTCGACTGCGAGACCCCGCAGCGGGCGGTCGAGATCGCCGCGCACATCTCCACCGCGCCCGGCCCCGGCGGGCGACCGCTGAACATGCCGATCGAGGTCCACCCGGTGATGTCGGCACCGCCGCAGGAGATGTGACGGCTGGACACCCCGGACCGCACCGTCGAGGACCTGCTGCGCGAACTGGCGCCGCAGGTCCTCGGCGTGCTCGCCCGCCGGTTCGGCGACTTCGCCACCGCCGAGGACGCCGTCCAGGAGGCGCTGCTCGACGCGGCCACCCAGTGGCCCGCCGAGGGCCTGCCGGACAACCCGCGCGGCTGGCTGGTCCAGGTCGCGTACCGCCGGATGATCGAGCTGGTCCGGGCCGAGACCGCCCGGCGCGAGCGGGAGGACCGCGCCGCCCGGCGCGAGCCCGACCGGCGG
Organism: Micromonospora sp. CPCC 205739; assembly: GCF_036906795.1. Taxonomy (NCBI): domain Bacteria; kingdom Bacillati; phylum Actinomycetota; class Actinomycetes; order Micromonosporales; family Micromonosporaceae; genus Micromonospora; species Micromonospora sp. CPCC 205739. The sequence continues at coordinate 30,766 of NZ_JBAKHS010000036.1, forward strand.
CGGACGGCCCCGGCGGCGGACGAGCCGCCGGCCACGGAGCGGGACGACACCCTGGTGCTGCTCTTCCTCTGCTGCCATCCCACCCTGTCGACCGGGTCGGCGATCGCGCTGACCCTGCGCGCCGTGGGCGGGCTCAGCACCGCCGAGATCGCCCGGGCCTTCCTGGTCCCCGAGGCCACCATGGCGCAGCGGATCAGCCGCGCCAAGCAACGCATCCGGGACTCCGGGGTGCCGTTCCGGCTGCCCGACCGGCGGGAGCGGCAGGACCGGCTGGCCGCCGTGCTGCACGTGCTCTATCTGATCTTCACCGAGGGGCACACCGCCAGCCTCGGCCCCGACTTGCGCCGGGTGGACCTGTCCGAGGAGGCGGTCCGGCTGGCCCGGGCCATGCACGCGCTGCTGCCCGACGACAGCGAGGTCGCCGGGCTGCTCGCGCTGATGCTGCTCACCGACGCTCGGGCCGCCGCCCGCACCGGCCCCGCCGGGGAGCTGATCTCCCTGGCCGACCAGGACCGGACCCGCTGGGACGCCGCCGCCATCGCCGAGGGGACGGCGCTGGTCACCCGGGCGATGGCCCGGGGCCCGGTCGGGCCGTACCAGCTCCAGGCCGCCATCGCCGCGCTGCACGACGAGGCGCCGACGGCCGAGGCCACCGACTGGCCGCAGATCCTGGCCCTCTACCAGGTGCTCGAACGGCTCTCCGGCAACCCGGTGGTCGCGCTCAACCGGGCCGTGGCCACGGCCATGGTGGACGGCCCCGAGGCGGGCCTGGCCGCGCTCGCCACGCTCGCCGCCGACCCCCGGCTGGCCGGGCAGCACCGGCTCGACGCGGCCCGGGCCCACCTGTACGAGATGTCCGGGGACCGGGAACGGGCGGTCACGCACTACCGGGCGGCGGCCGGCGGCACCACCAGCCTGCCCGAGCAGCGCTACCTGAGGATGCGGGCGGCTCGGCTGTCACTGGGCGAGTAGGTCGGTACTCGTCCCCGCCACCGCGTACGCGCGGAGGCATGCCGACTGCCAGATCGTTGGGCCATTCAGGTGACCAGCGGGCTCGCTGTGTACGGCAATGAGCACGTTATGTGATGCGATGGGAGACACTCGGACGATGACCGGCATGCCCCCGGAGACGTTGTATCACCGATGCCTGGGCTGGCACGCCCCTGCCCTGCGGCGAGCCGTCCTCGTCGCCTCCATCGGGCTCATCGTCGCTCTCGCGCTCCTGCCGTTCATGACGTGGCAGTTGGCCGCGGTCGGGGGCTGGGACGCCGCCGCGCTCGCCTTCCTCCTCACCATCTGGCCGGTCATCATCCGAGCGGACAGCTCCCACACCGAGATGATGGCCATGCGTGAGGACGAGACGCGGGTGACCGCCGCAGTGCTGCTGGTAGCAGCGGGCGTCACCAGCCTGCTGGGTGTCGGCCTTGCTCTCAGCCTCGCCGGCAAGCAGAGCGGCTCGACGCGGGTGCTGCTCGTCGGCGTCGCAATGCTGACCGTCCTGCTGTCGTGGACCGTTGTCAACACGGTCTTCACCCTGCGCTACGCCGACCTGCAATATCGATCAACGATCGGGGGGATCGGCTTCGAGGGCCAGCCTGTGCAGGGAAAGACCACCTACCGCGACTTGGCTTACGTCGCCTTCACGATCGGCATGACTTACCAGGTATCGGACACGGCCATCAGCGATCCGCAGATCCGGGGCAGCGTGCTGTCCCATGCCGTCCTGTCGTACATATTCGGTGTGGTGATCGTGTCGGGCTCCGTGAACCTCATCGCCGACCTGGCCCGCTGACGATGTCGGACTACCGACCGGTTGGTGGCACGCGGAGCTCAACGACACGTGCTTCGCTCGCAGCCTCTGACGTACCGCTCCCAAGCGGCGCTGCTCAGCGCAAGCCAGCCGCCCGATCGGCGGCAGATGAGTGCAGAGCAGAGTGACCGCGTCGCGGCGGCGATGTAGCGGCGGCCGGGCGGCGCACGATCAGAATGGTGCGGGTCCGCGGCCTGCCAACGACATCAACACCTGCGTGGCGAGTAGCTTGCGAATGCCGGTGACGGCGACTGTCCCCATCCGATCGTAGGGCAGTTCCAATTGCAGACCTTCGACTGCGTTGCGAAGGTCTGTCGTGATCTCGTCCGGACGGAACGTGCCGCCCCAGCCGTTGAGTCCTCCGCGCTGGTTGGTACTGAGGGAAGCCATGCCGGATATGCATGCGCCGTCGACCAGGATCAGCCTCGCAGGACCCGAGTAGGTCGTCGCCATAGTCATCAACCCTTCAGGATGTAACGCCGTGCACCCCGGGTCCCGGCTATCTGACAGCCGGCCTTCTGCCGATCAGACGATTTTCGCGATGCCGTGGTGAGCGCATGAAACGCCGAACGGCGGCCCGCTGAACCAGTCGGGCCGCCGTTCGCAGAGTGTGGATCAAAGCGGGCGGATGTTCTCCGCCTGCGGGCCCTTCTGGCCCTGGGTGATGTCGAACTCCACCTTCTGATTCTCGTCGAGGCTGCGGAAGCCGCTCGCCGAGATCGCGGAGAAGTGGGCGAAGACGTCGGCGCCGCCGTCGTCCGGGCTGATGAAGCCGAAGCCCTTGTCGGCGTTGAACCACTTCACGGTACCTGTAGTCATGTCTGCTCCTTCGCAGGCTGTTAGAGACCGCACTGTGCGGACCCATACGCCGCCGCGTTGATCACCCGCGTCGAAACGACACGAAAAACGAAAAGCGCCTGGATGGGTTTCAGATGCCCCATCAGGCGCCGGAAAACGTCTACGGAAATCAAAACTGCAACTCGGCTACCGTAGCACATGATCCGTCGTCGATCCCACGGCGGGGAGTGGACCTGGTCACTCGTCTGCTTGCCACGCCGCGTGGACGGCATGTTGACCGGGTTCACGATGGGCTACTTGCAAGACTGGGAAGTGGCAGCGACACCGAGAATCGGCAGGTCGCGCCCGATGTGGCGTGAATTCTAGTCGGGCGCCGTCAGGACGAGCGGCCACGATGTCCGTCCACAAGGCCTCGATTGCTCGGCGATGGAGACCTGCGGAAGCGCTGTCTGGCTCCGAGGCGGGACGGGGGCAGGTCGGCGGATCGGCCGGCTCGCCCAGTGGTCTCGGTGGAGGATCTTGGTGTGGTTCGCGTCGTGCCCGACGCTGGTGGCCGTGCGGGGCGGCTGGCAAACCGCGCGATGGCGAGCGCTGAAGGGTCGAGAGACGTCGAATACAATACCGCCGTACGGTGGCTGGCCTGCGTAAGAGCTATCCGGCCCGAGGTAGTCAGCCTGACGGCATGACGTTGAATCGCACCCCGGATCTCGGATGTCCGCCGTGTTGCCCAGGCCGTGTGCCCACGGATGCACTCACATCGGCTACTTGTTTCATTGACCTGCGACCGTGGCCCGGCCAGGCTTCGGTCGAGGCGCC
>NZ_JBAKHS010000037.1:0-34055 GCF_036906795.1 Micromonospora sp. CPCC 205739
GAGGGCCGGGGTTCGGGGCAGAGCCCCGAGGTCTTCAAGACTTGGTCGTCCGAAGCGTGGCCGGCCGGCCCGGCCGATGCCGGCCGGAGGTCGCCAGCAGGCCGGGGCCGGGCCGGCGCGGCCCGCTTTGCGGGCCGCCTTGACGTGTACGCGGGCTTGTTCGGTGACGACCTGGACGCGGTCGCCAAGCGGCTGGACGAAGCAGTCGCGGCGCGGGATGCGGACTATTTGCGGACTGGCACGGCCGTCGGCGAGGTTGTCGATCTCGCAAAACGGCGAAGCCCAGGTCGTTGACCTGGGCTTCTGTACCGAGCCGCCTGACGGAATCGAACCGTCGACCTACGCATTACGAGTTCGTCGGGGACGGTGGTCGTCAAGGTCCTGGTCCTGGTCTAGCCGCCGATGCAGTCCGTCTGTGTCCGCTGCGGTTCATCGCCTTGGCTGCTCGGTTGGCTGCTTGTTCATTCCTCCCCCGGACATCGGGGGCAGCGAACCTCCCGTCGGCGCCCCTAGCGCTAGAGCTGCCACAACGCGACGGAACACCCGCACTCGTCGCCTGGTGTCACCGCTCGGCTTGATGCGGCCTCGCCGAACCACCACCTGCACAGCCGCCTCAAAGGCCCGCTCCTTACCGAGGTACTGGCCGAAGTCGTCGTACGTCAACAGCTCAGCCGCCCGGGCCGACAGACGTTGGTACTCGCGGATCAGTCCGAGGGCTTGCTCGCGCAGCTCTTCACATCCCGGCGTCATGAAGAAGCGGGTTGACGCCTCGTAGCGATCGGCCGACAGCGGGTCGGAAGCAGTTAGGAGGCCGCGCTGGCCGTCCTTCAGCTGTCCCACGTGTCGTCCGTATTGCACCGCAAGGCCTATCGCCGCGTCGGCCAAGTCGCGAACCCCTTGACGCCGCTCTTCCACGCGCCTACGGACAACGTCGCCAACCAGCACCAAGAAGCCGCCGACCACCGCACCGAACAACCCAGCGAGCGCCTCCATGGAGTCATGGTTGCCGGAAGGCGCAAGCTCCTCGACGTCGTGGCTCTGGATCGGCCCGCTAACCGTCCTAGCCCTGCTCACCTCGACGCGCGCCGGCGGGATGCCAGGCAGGTACTCCTCCACTGGCGTCCGTTGCGATTGTCACCCAGTGAGTCACTCAGTTGAAGCGGGACTTGGAGCGACGATCGGCTCACCAGCGGGAAAGTTTCGACACCTGCTCACACGGCGTCCGAGGTTCGCACGGCTGGTCACTGGTCGACAACGTTTGACAGTGTCTTGTGCCCCCTGTGTGCCCCACAGACCCATGCCTCTCCGCCGTCAGGCAGAGGAAGCCCGATTACCGGCGCTCACTGGCGTCTGTCTCCTCCCACAGCGCCTCGGTGTCAATCGGCTGCTCGCTGTCAGGGACGGCGTTAAGGGCAGGGTCCACAGACGGGTCGGCAAACCACCGCCGTGACGACCGAGGCACCAGTAGCAATAGGGCGATGACCAGGGCTGCCACCATGTTGACTGCCCGCATCCAGCCGATGCCGGCGTGCTCAAGAAGGCCGAATATCAGGTTGCCGGCCATCGCCAGGACCACGACGCCCTGGGCCAACGGGTTGCCCCGCCACAGGCCGTAGACCAACCCCGCTGCAATCGCTGTGGCGATCAGGCTGGCAGTGACGCTAGCGGCGTCGGTCCAAGGACCATGAGCGATGACGGTGGCGTAGCCCACGATCAGGATCGCCAGCGCCGCCAATACCGGCCGCGGCGGGCGGCGCTTCATCAGCTGGATCACCGGCGCATCGTACGGCGCAACCTGCCCAGAGCTGTCCGCAGCGCGACTGGCCCGCTGTTCGCGACGGTCCGTGTCAGGGACGACCCTGGCGAGGCTGAGGCTTGAACCCCTGAATCCCTCTGACCGGGCGTCGGCCATATTCAATCGGACGGATCGACGTGCTGACCTGGGCCGCGTCTGGCGTTGCCTTGGTGGTCCGGGCCACGTGGCGCTCGAGCCGCCGGACGTGGCGCGCACGGCGGCGTACCCGGAGAGAGTTTCGTTCCCGGACCGGTGGCAGGAGTGGCGGCAATTGCCCTCGTCCGAGTCGGATGAGGAACTGCGGGAGCGCCTGGCTCAGTACCACGAGGACCTTCGTGCCTTCTACGCCAGGTCCGCGGAGCGGGGCTGGGCGGTGGTCAAGCACTTCTCGTTCTGACCCGCTCGGGGTTCCCAGGTCGACGGCCGGAACCGCGAGGGATCGCGCAGGTAGGACGACTCCTTGACCCCCAGGCAACCAACACAACCGCCGGACCTGCTCCCCCACGACAAATGAGCCGCGAGAAGCGTCTCCGGCGTCCACGTTTGTCCGCCGACGTCGGTCCCGGTCGTCACTCAGTTAGAACTCCTAACTCTTTGAGTGTTGGAGTCGGCGCCAGCAGATGATGGCGCAGGCGAGGGTGAGGAAGGCTTCGTGGATGTCGTCGCGGATTTCCCAGCGGATGCGGAGGCGGCGGAACCAGTGCAGCAGGGCGATGGTCTGCTCGACGACCCACCGTCGGGCGCCGAGGCCGGAGCCGTGGTCGGTGCCGCGTCGGGCGATGAGCGGGGTGATGCCCTTGGCGCGCAACTCGCGGCGGTAGCAGTCGTAGTCGTAGCCGCGGTCGGCGTAGATCCGCTGCGGTCGCTGCCGCGGGCGGCCTCGGATGCCCTTGATCCGAGGGACCTTGTCGACCAGGGGCATGAGCTGGGTGACGTCGTGGCGGTTGCCGCCGGTCAGGCTGACGGCGAGGGGGATGCCGCCCGCGTCGGTGATGACGTGGTGTTTCGAGCCTGGCTTGCGGCGGTCGACCGGGCTCGGACCGGTTTTGGGCCGCCCTTGAGCGCCCGGACGTGGGAGCCGTCGATCACCGCCCGGGACATGTCCAACTGCCCGGCGGCCCGGAGTCTGCCGAGCAGCACTTCGTGCAGTCGTTGCCACACTCCGGCGTCGTTCCAGTCCCGCAGCCGGCGCCAGCAGGTCATCCCCGACCCGAAGCCCAGCTCCTGCGGCAGGTACTCCCACGGGATCGCGGTGTAGAGCACGAACAGAATCCCCCACAACACCTTGCGGTCATCCAGCGGCTTGCGGCCCGGGTAGCGGTGCCGGCGTGCAGGTCGGGGTGGCAGCAGCGGCACGATCTCGGCCCACAGGTCGTCCGAGACGATCCACGGCGGCTGCTCACCCCTCCTCACGTTCAGACAGAACGATCCTCACGTCCCGAGGACACGCCCAACATCATTTTGTTAGGAGCTCTTAGTCACCCAGTCCCACCGGGACCTCGTAGTCGCCGCGCAGGCCGAAGACTTCGCCGAACTGAGGATCGTAGATGACCAGACCGTGCCGCTCCGCCAGATCCAGGACGACGTCGACCGCCGCGTTGCCCCGTGGTGAGTAGCTGATGTTCATGCTCACGTGGTCGATGCCGACAGCGAGAGGTGCTGACATCCAGGGCGACTCCAGGTCGTACGGCGGATGATCCGGTAAGCGCGCACGGAGTTCCTCGTAGAAGGAGACGATCCGCTGGTCAAGTTCACCGTCTCGGTGTTCCATGCCGGTGCAGTGATCGGCCATCTGCCGCACGACATCTGCCGTCGCGGAAGGCTCGACCGCCAGGACCACAAGATCGAAACTCACCGCTACAAAGCTCCCTGACCAGAAGCGACTCCGTCGACCTCTACCCCACCGTCAGTTTGGAAGGTGCCTTGATTGCCAGGCAGATCGTCTTGAACCTGCTGGTGATAAGGCTCGTCGTCCATCCGAGCGAGTGAGAGTCCGAGCGGGAAGATCCGTTGCTGACCCCTGTTGACCCGGCTGTCGGGCACGCAACGGGCACGCCCCAGCTCTGGGAGACTGTGCACGTCTCTTCCCAGGAAGGAGCCGTGGAGTGGGCCGCATGGCCGATTGAAGCCCGATCCCAGTGCAGTGCGAGGGGACGGTGCTGCTACATGAGGACGATACCGGCACGTGCGCGGAGCCGGATTGTCCCGGGACCGGGCAGCGCCACCGTGGCCTGATCGACGTATGCCGTCTCGATGACTGCATCCATTGCCCGTCGGGGCCGGCTTGGAGTGACAACCTCTGATGCTCGCCATCGCTCCGGGGGCAAGTCGGCCGACGTCTTCGGTGTGAAGGAATGATCGGCCGTCGATGAGCTGGGCTGAACTGCCGGAACGGTCCACCATCGTCCGTGGGCGTCCGGCGTCGGCCGCTTCGGTCGTCACCCAACTAGTCACCCACCTGCTCGGCACCCGAGCCATCCGAATCTCTCGCCAGGCGGTCGAGGAGGTGCCGCGCTCCATCATCTCCGGAACGCGCTCGCTGTCGCAGATCCTCCAACCGGCCTTCCTCGTAGAGCAGCCGGTTTAGCCGCCTGCGCGCGTGCACATCACGTTGGCCGAGAGTTGCCAACTCGACATGACGGCCGGCACGAGCAAGCAGGTCCATGTGCCACAGGTGCGCGTTATGGAGCTCGTGGTCGGTGCTGTAACACTCCGCAACGGCACCAACCACCGCTATTGCTTGGTCCCAGTCGCCCCGTTCCTCAGCGACGCGCGCAGTCTCAGACCAGTGAGGCACAGACATTATCGTAGGTCCCGCTTGCCATCAGCTTGGGAATCGCATGGATCTCGGGGTCAGGCAGATGGATGCTGCGGTGGTAGCCAGCGCTTCACTGCGTGTCGGCTACGTTTCGCGCCCTCTCCGCAGACGTCGACCTCTGAGGGAGGTCGGCACAGGACACGGACGCGTGCCTCGATCCAGCCGGTGTGTATGCCGCAAAAGCCGGTGAACTGACTCGGCCCGCCGACGTGCAGCAGGTCGTCGCCGAGGGTGTAGATGTCCACGCGGGGAGAGCCCGGCAGTCCGACCAGGCCGGGCGGCAGACGCACCAGCGTCTGCGACAGCATGATTGGTGACGCAGCCGCGCAGGACTGGCCTGAGTCGGGAAGCGGGTTGGTGCCGCGCTTTGTCGGCGGCAGATCCGAACACGTGATCTTGGCAAATCCGCACGGCGGCGGTGGCAACAGCCGTCACGGTGACATTCGGGGCGTGAATCAGGCCGGCACGGCGGATGACGCATGCGCGACGGCCGGCACCAGGATCACGCCAGAGGAGCGGAGCCAGTACCTGCCGGGCCAGCCGTGTAAGCCGCCCTGCTGACGCCGCTCGACTCTTACACAGTGTACGGGAGCCTGTTGGTTGGGTAGCCAACCTTCGCGTGCACCCAACCGTCGACCGCGACGATCTCGTTCGGAGAGAACGCCCTTCGCCGATCTTCTCCGCGTCCGGGCGCGGTTCCTGCAGCACCCGCGCCCCGACCGAATCCCAACGGCCCTGGACATATGCCTCCCGCTGGAATCTCGCCAGCTCCCCGAACGCGTCGGCCGGGCAACGGTCATGAACACTGATCACCGAGACAGCCCTGAGTCATTGATCCGCTTCGCTGGACAAAAGAATGATCAACGAAGGGCTGCTCCCATGATCAGCCGGGGTCACCAGCCAGCTGCCACAGGTTGAAGATCAAGCCAAGTCACTGTTGACGTACCGATGGGCGCCGCCGCGAGGTAACGCTTCGACCATCGTCAACGCGCTGGTCAGGCTCGCGCCGCCCCAGTCAGTCCGTGACATGATTGCGCCCATGGGAAAGCAGCAGGACGTCGGCGGGCCTGATCGTCACAGCGGGTCAGGTGCCACCGCCCACCGTGCGACCGGTGGGAGCGCCGACGCGCGGCTCGCCCTCGCGCAAGACCCCGCAACGCCACAGATGACCCTCATCGACTTGGCGTCCGACCCGTCGGCCGTGGTCCGTAAGGCGGTCGCGGCCCGGACCGACGCACCCGCGCAGGCACTGCGACCGCTGACCCGGGACCATGATCGTCAGGTCCGGGAGGCCGTAGCGAGAAACCCTTCGACCTCGGTCGCCAATCTCTTGCGTCTCGTCAAAGACGCCGACCGGTGGGTCCGCTGGGCGGTCGCCGGCAACCCGGCTTGCGACGAGTCGGTTCGCCGGGTGATGTCAGAGGCACCCGACAAGGAGCTTCGTGGCCTCCTCGCGGAGATGCGGGAGCTGGAGCCCGATCTGGCCGCCAGGCTGATCGACGACGTCTCACCCGAGGTACGGGAACGACTGGCCACCCACACCCACGACCCCGACGTGATCACCGCCCTGATGGCCGATCGCACCGCACGCGTACGCAAGGGGGTCGCCCGCAACCCGCGGACCACCGCCGAGCAGCGCAGCGCGCTTGCCCAGGACCCCGTAGTCGACGTCCGTGCCGCGCTGGTCCGCGCGGTCGAGCTGGACGAGGCGGATCTGGAACGCCTGGTTGACGACCGTTCGGTGCAGGTCCGACTGGCGATGGCAAAATCCGAGGTCATCCCGCCGCACATCCGGCGGGCCCTCGAGCGTGATCCCGACGATACGGTGGCCGGCGCGGCGCGGGATTTCCGCCCGGCGTCTGGCAACTCCCCGGTGGTACGGGCTCCACGCGTCGGTCACCGGCCCTCCGGGACCGGCCCAGGTCGACCGGGCGGCGCCGCGCGCTGAGGCCGGCGGCATGTCGGCCATGGCCCATACCGGGCGGGCACGTCCCGCCACGCAAACCTACCCTGGCCCGCCACCGGATTCGTCGATCAACTGCCGTCTCGTCCACTTCGGCAGACGACCCGTCAAGGCTCGTGGTTGAGTCACGGTTCACGTGTGGGTGGTCGATCAGGTGGATGACGCCAGCATGGCTGCGGCAGTTTCTGGGCCTCCGTGCAACTGACAGCCAGTCACGTAGGCGCCGAGTCGCTCAACAGCCGCCGGTACTGGACCCAATCGTGTCAGTGTGCCCGTGGACGGCGTACTGGTCTGCCTCGAATCGCACGCATACCGCAGCCTCGGAACCGAGCTTTCATCAAGCGACCTGCGCCTCATCACGGAAGCATTCACTCCGCTGGACTCCAGGCGTCCGTAGCCGCAGCAGCGCACACTGTTCTCGACACGACCGCACGCCGACTTGAATCCGCTTGCCGTGACGCTATGTATCGCGCTGTCGGCGGCAGATCAGGATGGGGGGCTTGGGCTTGCGACCAGGGAAGATCAAGGCCATGGGGCGCAGGTCTGCCAGGTGGGCATGGTCGAAAGTCAGCACGATTCACGGGGTCCGTGGTGGGGACGCCGTCGCGTGTGCTGGCGAAATCTACTCCTACAGGTACCGCTTCAACGCGCCATCCGACAGCTTCTACGAGCGCTGCGTCGGCTTGGCGTGGTGCTCGATCTGCCGCGAGTACTCCGGCGCCATGGTGTTCGTACCGCGGAACGAACGCCTCCCGGACCTCCTGGCCGATCTGCCAACGTTGGAGCGTGAGAGGCTGGCTCGCAGCGAGGTGAAGCTGCTTGATTAATTTGATCGCCTCGTCCGGCGGGGAATTTGGCCGACCCAGCCATGATCGATGGACGAACTAGCGGCGCACTCTCGGCACGAGCGCGCACCCCGCCCACCGATCAGTCTGCCGAAGCGCGTACGGATCGTGGTGATCGCCGGCGCGCGGCAGTACGACAGGCGGCAGATGCGGATGCGGCAGTGATCAAGGGTTGACAAGTCAAGCCAGCAGCGGCAACCTTGCAGCCGACCACGCGATCGGCGTGGGCACTCTGCATGAGGGAATGACGCCTGTGATCCGGGTAGGCCGAGCGGCCGCCTGAGTGTTGACCACGCGACGAATGGTCGTCGCGCGGCTCTATCACGGTTGAGCGGTCCAACGCTTCTTTCCGCGCACCGCAGTTTCTCTCATGCATCGAGGTTCACGTTGATCATGGATGTCCGCATCCAGCAGTCCGTCGTCGCCAACCTGTCCAACCGACCCGCGCCCGTAGAGGTGGGGCCGTTCGTGATCGGGATGGATCCGACAACGACCAGTCCCTACATCAACTACGCGACGCCGCGTCCCGGTACCGCCATCACCGCGGCCGATGTCACCGCCCTGGTCGCAGCCTTCCATGCGGCTGATCGCAAACCCCGCCTGGAGTACGTCACCAGCTGCTCCCCCGGCCTGGAGGCACTTCTGACCGCCGCCGGCTTCATCGTGGAGGCCCGGCACACCTACCTGCTCTGTGTGCCCGACACATTGAAGACACCACCCACGCTCGACCACCTCAGTCTGTACGAACCGGGCACCGATTCTCAGCGCGCCGCGCTGATCAGCGCGCAGAACGAAGCCTTCGGCGGCGACCCGGTGGCCTCCGAGGCTGACGTAGCTCGCCTCCGGCGCCAGCAGGGCGCCGGCGGCGTGGCCGTCATGGCCGTCACTGACGACGGCACCTGCGCAGGAGGTGGCGGGGCGGTCCCGCCCACCGGCGCGGTAAGCGAGGTCGCCGGCATCGCCGTTCGCAAGCCCTACCGCCGCCAGGGACTGGCGGGCGCGATCACCGCCGAAACAACCCGGCGGCTGTTCACCGCAGGCGCGGAAATCGCCTGGCTCGAGGCCTCCGGCGAGGAATCGTGGCGGATATACGAGCGCGCCGGCTACCGTTCCGCCGGTCAACGGCTCCACATCGCCTTGAACTGAGGTCCGACACAGAACCCGGGCTGAGGTCCACCGACCACGGCCCGGGGCACCTCTGCGGTCCACCACGGAACACCCGCGCGGCACCGCCGTACCGCGACCGGCTCCGCCGGCACGGAACACCACCAGGGCCGCTTCACCGTCGCCCGGGAGGGGCGGGTCCACCGCCAGGGCGGCTCCTGACCAGCACGCACCGGGTGCGGTCGTCCGGCGGAACCGGACGGCCGCACCGAGCGCGGGGGCTGTTACGGGGTGGCGCAGATGGCGTACGCCGTGTTGTCCCAGTTGCCGGCGAACGCGTCCTCCTCGAACCCGCCCGCGGTGACGGACGTCGGGGCGGTGGCGGCACCGCCGCTGGGGCGGAAGTCGTCCACGACGACCTCACCGGTCGCCCCGTTCAGCTCGAAACCCGCGCCGGTCAGCACTTTGCCCCCGGGGCAGGTCGTGGTGACGCTGCGGAAGTCGGCCGAGCTGTTGGCGCTCACCGCGGAGGCCCGGACCAGGCCCGGCAGAGCACTGGCGCAGATGGCGTACGCGGTGACGTCCCAGTTCCGGGTGGTGGCGTCCGTCTCGAAGGCGCCCACGTTGACGGAGGTCGGCGCGGTGGTGGAGCCGCCGTTGGGCCGGAGGTCGTCCACGACGGCCTCACCGGTCGCCCCGTTCAGCTCGAAGCCCGTACCGGTCAGTACCTTGCCGGCCGGGCAGGCCGCGGTGATGGTGCGGAAGTTGTTCGAACTGTTGGTGCTCACCGCCGCGACGCGGACCAGGCCGGCCACCGGGTTGGCGCAGATCGCGAACGCGCTCACCGACCAGTCGCCGGCGAAGGCGTCCGCCTCGAACGCGCCGACGGTGACGGCCGTCGGCGCCGTGCCCGGGCCGCCATTGGGGCGCAGGTCGTCGACGACCGCCTCCCCGGCCGCCCCGTTCAGCTGGTACCCGGTGCCGGTCAGCACCTTGCCGACCGGGCAGGTCGCGGTGACGGTGCGGACGTCGTTAGAGTTGAGGGCGCTGGTCGCGGAGATCCGCACCAGGCCGGGGACCGCGGCGGAGGCCGGGCTCGCCGGGGCGGCCACCGCGGCGGTCACGGCGAGGCCGAGCACGACTACGGACGCTCGCGCGCCGAACCGCCGGGCTTCCTTCTGATCACGCATGTGTTCTCCCGTCTGAGGCCTCGGAGGCGGCGCCCGTGGGCTGTCCGGTTCGGAGGAACCGCTGCCGGCACCGGGGCCGGTGGTGATGACGGGTTGACGGTAGGTAGTGGCGCGCCGCGCTGTTATCCGCAAGCTGACTACGTCACGTAATCGACCGACGACGGAGGATCCCGGCGGCGCCCCGCGCCGACCTCGTGAACTTCCAGCCGCGCCGGGCATCCCCGGACCGTACCGATGCGAATGCCTCGACCGATCCGTCGGTGCGCGGATGTCCGGCGTCACGCCGTGTCAGCGCCCGTAGGTGGTCACCGTCTTGGGCCGGGAGTACTGGTAGTACAGCAGGCCGTAGACCGGCAGCCAGCACCCGCAGGTGAACACGGAGAGCGCGATGTGGGCCACCGAGCCCGCCGACGTGGAGATCCGCGAACTGGCGGTGGAGTACCTGGCAGCTCAAGCAGGTCGCCCCGAACGTTCTCGCCGGCCGAAAAGTCGAGCGGTGCCATCAGGTACACCGGAACGGCGATCCACAGCGGCAGGAACAGGCACGGGAGCCATCGGAGCGCGCGGGCCGCTCGGGCCGTGTCGCGGGCGGCCGCCGCAACCGACAGGGCTCGCAGGCGGGAACGCACCTGCGGGTCGGCGAAGACCGCGCTGCCGGCCAGACTCTGGATCCGCCGCCAGCGCGCCTGCCGGGCGCGCGCGTCGTGCAGCACCTCGAACCAACGGCCTTGCCCGGCTGTCGATCCCCGGTTCCGGCGACCTCCACGAGGCGCGTGTTGTTACGTCTTGCGCCTGATCAACGATTCATAGATGAAGCGTTGTCGCATCCCGAGGAGCGCCGCATGTCGATCATCCGGTTACTCGCCAGCACCGCGGTGGCCGCCGCCCTGGTGGCTGTCGCCCCTACGTCCGCTCAGGCGGCTGCCAACGACCCGTTGTACGACAAGCAGTGGGGCCTGCGGCAGATCCACGCCGAACAGGCCTGGGCGACCAGCACGGGAGCCGGGGTGGTGATCGCGGTTGTGGACACCGGCGTCGACCTCCGCCACCCGGACCTGGCGTCCAAGCTCGTGCCCGGGGCGACTTTCATCGATTGCGGTGCGACTTCCTGCGGCAACGGCGACTGGCGGGGCCCCAACGGCAAGCCTGACGCCGGTGACGAGCACGGCACCCACGTTGCGGGCATCGCGGCTGCGGCCACCGGCAACGGCGTCGGCGTCGCGGGGGCCGCCCCCGACGCGAAGATCATGCCGATCAAGGTGCTGGAGGCGGGCAGTGGCAGCTTCGCCGACATCGCCGCGGGCATCCGCTACGCCGCCGACCACGGCGCGAAGGTGATCAACCTCAGCCTCGGCGCGCTGCCGGGTGCCCAGGCCCTCACCCTCACCGGCGTTGAGTCCGCCGCGACCGAGGCGATCGCGTACGCGCAGGCGAAGGGTGTCGCCGTCATCGCCGCCGCCGGCAACGAGACGGCACCGCTCTGCGGCACCCCAGCGTGGGAATCCGGTGCCCTCTGCGTCGCCGCCACCGACCGGAACGAGGTGAAGGCGTGGTACTCCAACCTGGGCGTGAAAGCTGACCTGAAGGCGGTCGCCGCCCCCGGCGGCGCTGGCCTCGTCAACTGCAACGACGACGTGTGGTCCAGCGTCCCGGTAGGCGCCGGCTCAGCCGGCTGCGGACAGGGCGACTACGACGCCTACGCCGGCACGTCCATGGCCACGCCCTACGTATCGGGAGTCGCGGCCCTGCTCTTCGCCCAGCAGCGCAGCCTTGAAAATGTGTACTCGACGCTGATGGGCACGGCCCGCACCCCGGTCCTCGGACTTCGCGGTATCTACACGCCGACGTACGGCTGGGGCATCGTCGACGCCCAAGCCGCCGTGGCCGCACCCCGCACCTGACGCCGACCGGAACGTCCCGGCTGAGGATCTGCCGTAACAGCACCCCGACCACCGACGCCTGTTCGTTCGGAGGTCGGGGTGCGCGACCTCCTCTTCTGGGAAGCCGTGCCCGGCGGCCGACCTGTGGGAAGACAGGCCCGCGGGACGGTTTCGACGACGAGGACCAAGGGCGTGCCCCATCCCCCGGGTGCCCGATCCTCCATGTCACCCGGCCGGCGTCAAGGGCGCTGCGCGTCGGCACGCCGATGGTTGCTCCCAGCCCGCTTCCTCATCAGTCATCGCTGGGCATATGGCGGGCGCCAACGCGAGCCCCATCGGCCGCTGAGGTCCTCGATCCCGCCTCGCCCGCGCGCTCGTCAACGAGCATCGTCAGCGCCGGTCGGCTGGTGCAAGGGCGATCCCGCCGGATAGGGGCGGTTCCCCAGAAGACGGCAGCCTCGGCGAACGCGCGACTCGCTGGCGCGACCGGTCACAGCTGTTCGACGACCTGCCGCAGTTCCCGGTTGAGTGTCCAGCCGTGCGTGTCGAGCAGCCCGCGCAGCTCGGCCAGCGCGGAGCGTGCCGGTATGCCGGTGGTCAGGGTCGTGTAGCGGGCGGCGACCGCTGGCGTGCGGCTTTGACCGGCGGCGCAGTGCAGCAGCACGACATGGCCTTCCTCGCGCAACTCGAGCATCATCCGAGCGGCCTGATCGACGACGAAGTGCGGCTGCGCATTGGTGCCGGGCTGGTCGACCAGCCACACCGACACCCGGTTGCCGTCAGCCACATCGTCGAAGTCGTCGCAGCCAACCCGGCACAGGGAGACCACCGCGCTGGCGCCCGCCGCGGCCGCGTCGGTGTGAAGGTTGCCGAGGATCACCCCGGGGTCGCGCGGATGCGTCAACATCAACGGCGCAACTGCAGGTCGTGGCGCGCGGGCGCAGCCCGGCCAACCGCCCTGGCCGGTCTGGCCGCCTTGGGCCGTCAACACGGCCAGGCGGATCAGATCCGCCGCGCGCCGCGCTGGCCAACCATGCACGACGCGCTGCCAGGCCAGGGGCACCGCGGAGGAGCCCCACCGGGCGCCGAGCAGGGCTCCGGCGATCGCCGCGACGGTGTCGGTGTCGTCGCCGACACGAACCGCTGCCGTCAGAGCGCGTTCGAGATGCTGGCAGGGAAAACTGCCCTGGCGTGGGTTGTGGTCCGGAACGTCGGTGTGGGTGATTGCCGACCAGGCGGCCTGCAACGCGGCGACAACGAAACCGTTGGGACGGAACTGCTCCGGCGGCTTGGATTCCGCCTCGGCCAACCAGCCCGACCATCGGTCACGGCGCTCTGCAGGCAGCAGGTCCAGACCCTCGCGTACCCCGTCGAAGGTCCCGTCGAGAACCGCCCGGCGGATCCCCGCGCACCACAGCACACACGCATCCCCGGCCAGGGGGTCGTGATGGGTCAACTCACTGACCGCGCGGGCGGCCTCGGCGAGCGCCTCCGGATCGCCGAGATAAGCCAACGCCACCGGCGCCGTGCGCATCAGAGACCCGTTCCCCGCGCTACGGCCAGTTCGCCGGTGCAGGTCCGCGGCTGCGTCTCGCATCGCCGCGGCAATGCCCGCTCCGCTCAGGTGGGAGACCGCGTCGAGGACCTGCCGTGTCTGCGCCCCGATATCGCTGGCGCCCTGCCATTTCCACCGGAGAAAGTTGCCGGCGATGCGGTCGAGGGCGTCGCTGCTGCGCAGATCCGCCCCGGTGGCGGACACCTCCGCGATGCACATGGCCATCTGGGTGTCGTCGCTGTACTCACCGGGCGCGTACGGGCCAAGCCCACCCCCGCGCATCTCGGGCTGCTCGCCGACCGCAAGCGGCGGTTGAAACTCGTACGGCACGCCCAACGCGTCACCGCACGCCGCCCCGAGGAGAACACCCGCAGCCCGGTCGCTCTGGATCGCGTTCAACGGCATAGTCGCTGCCATCAACTCCCCCACCGTCGCCAACTCCCCCGCCCTCATCGGCCCGGGCCAGCCCGGCGACCGTACTGCGACAGCGCGGCTGAGGCATCCTCACCCCGGTCGGGTTGCCGCCCGCCGAACCGGCACTGCCGCAGCCGTCACGCCCATGCCGAGCGGCCTGTCAGGCGCCGAGGCTCCGCGGCGACCATCGGAATGTCGCACCGTGATGATTCACTACCGTCCCGACGCAAGCCCTGCTCACGTACCCGTGTCGTGCCACCAAGGAGACATCATGCACATCTCCGCACATCTGGATGTCGACGTGCTGGCGCTCGAGACCGACGACCAACTGTCCGTGCTCGTCGAACTGACCGCACCCACGGCGTCGGCCCGCGACGCGGCCCGCCCGGCGTCCACGCTGCAGGTGGTGCTCGACCGTAGCGGCTCGATGGCCCGTGGCCGCCTCGACGGCGCGAAGACCGCACTGCTCGGCCTGATTGACAAGCTGGAACCCGGCGACAACTTCGGGCTGGTCGCCTTCGATGACCGGGTCGAGGTAGCGGTCGCAGCCGGGCCCCTCGCCGACAAGCCGGCGGTGAAACGCGCAATCGCCAAGCTCGACGCGCGCGGCAGCACCGACCTGTCCGCCGGCTACCTGCGTGGCCTGCAGGAAGCCGCCCGTGTCGCCGGGCCGGCCGGAGCGACCGTGCTGCTCATCTCCGACGGGCACGCCAACGCCGGCGTCACCGACCCCGACACGTTAGGCGGCATCGCCGCCAAAGCCCACGCCGACAACATCACCACCTCGACCCTGGGTTACGGACTGGGCTACGACGAACGGCTCATGTCGGCGATCGCCCGCGGCGGGGCCGGCAACGAACACTTCGCCGAGGAAGCCGACACCGCTGGCGCGCTCATCGCCGGCGAGATCGACGGCCTGCTCTCCCAGGCCGTGCAGGCGGCGTCACTGCTGATCCAGCCCTCACCGCAGGTACGCGCGGTCCAGATCGTCAACGACCTGCCCGCGACTACCACCGGTGACGGGCTACTCGCGGAACTCGGCACCTTCTACGCCGACGAGACCCGCAAACTGCTGATTACCTTCGACATCCCCGCCATCGCCACCCTCGGCCTGGCCAAGGTCGCCACCTGCCAGTTCACCTGGGTCGAACTGCCCACCCTCGCCCAGCACACGCTCACCGTGCCCCTGCACGTCAACGTCGTCCCCGGTGACCAGGCCGCGGGACGGGTACCTGACCCGACCGTCCGCACCGAACTGGTCTACCTGCGGGTACAGCAGGCCAAACGACGGGCCTCCGGCCACCTCAGCGCCGGTACCCCCGACGCAGCGCTCGCCGAGATCCGTCACGCGCAGGACGCCCTCTCCGACGCCCTACCCGTAGCACCGGCCCACCTGCATGACGAACTGGCCGAAGAGGCCACCGCCCTGGCCTACCTCGCCGACCAGACCGAACACGGAATGATCGCCCGAGCAGCGAAATACTCCTCCATGGACGCCGCCTACAAATCGGCCAAGCGCGGCCGAACCCGCCCGCCGTCAAGCGAGCCGACCTGACCGCAGGCCAGCCACGCGTCGGCGTAGAGCTCACCACCGAAGGCAACCAATGTGGCTGCCACCGAGAGTGGGTCCACGATCCTTCGAGGCGGATGGATGTGGGTGAGCAGGCCGTGCACCGCGACTATCAAGCGACGGCCGCGATGGCTACGGCGTCGTCGCTGCGCCAGTCCGCGCGCCCCGCGTGGGCCACGGCGCGGACTGCGCCCGTGAGGCGCCGGCGGCGCGCACCAGGTCCCGCTACTGGCCAGCCCGCGCAAACCCCTTCCAAACCAGGCCGCCAGCCTGCGGAGGTCACAACCTGCGATCAACGACGACACACTCACCTCCAGGTCCGGGCCGTACGGAGGCCGACGCTAGACTGCCGCCGCTCATGATCCATCGTCCGCCGCATGCGTTAGCACCTGTTGGCGGGCACGGCACTTTCACAAGTGGCGGTGGACCAAGTTCAGAGCATCTGCTAACCGGCCGAGAGCCGGGAGTGACCCCAAAGCAGGGAGAACAGCATGGACAGCGAGCTCGTGTATGAGATTGCGCGCTACAGCCCCCGAGGCGAGGAAGAGCGTTTGCTCGAGCGGGCACAGGTGCTCCGGAGAGGGGAGATGCTGTGGCGACGCGGCGCCGACGGGCTGGAGGTTCCCTGTCCTGGCGGCGACGTAGCCGCACTCATCAGCGCCGACCCCACCCTCAGTGAGGTCCACCCGAACGAAGTCACACGGGTCCAGGCAAACCAGGAGTCGCTACGAAACCTGCCGCTGGCGCTTACTGCCCCGGGTGGCGGGGAAGCCGTTGATCGGAGCCTGTGGTCCGACGGCATGTGGGAGAAGCACATCGAAGAGGCCGAGAGCGCACAGGAGAGAGGGATGCACCGTGTGCTGTACGTCAACGGCGCTCGCTGGCCTGTCTTCTACACCTCGGAAGGTGAGCGGTTCCTGCCCGAGGACCCCGACTCGTGGGGGACGGAGCCGCTTCTATCCCCCAAGTGGGGCGAGTTGAGGTTCACCGAAACGGCCAGTAGGACCTCCGGCACCGATCGGACAACGATTGGGCTTGTTACGTCCGGTGTCGTGGCCTGCACCACCTCGTTCGACGAATCGGAGCCCGAGGACGTCAAGCTCGCGCGACGCGGTGACGACGCCGCAGCGTTCGTCGACTGGCTTCTGGACGGCTCCATGTCGGCAGAATTCTTTGACAGCCCGGTTGGGCAGGAACTGCTGGCGCAGCTGTTCGTCGAAGCGAGCGCAGAGGGTCACAACGGCGATGCCGTTCCGGGGAGCCGGCTCGTGGAGGTCGACCAGGAGAATCCGATCTTCGGTTGCTACGACAGCAGCGAGTGGACGCTGCAACTGGCGCTGGAACCGCCGATGGTGGATGCCATCCTCGAGGTGCTTGCCGACCGTAGCCCTCGAATCGCGGAGATCGTGGAGGCTGCGCGCAATCCCGAATCACCTGCCGGCCTCGGGAGGAAGGCCTGGCTGGAGCGGTGGGAGCAAGATCGCGAAGCGGCATAGGGCCAGACCCTGAAGAGTCACGTGGGGTGCTGCACCTCAGCCAGAGGGTAGGCGCGGGCGATGCGGGGGTGGGGGATGGTGTCGGCGCGGGCGTGCACGATGCGGCGGGTCAGGTCGGGTTGGTCGGAGTCGATGACCACGGTGTCCCAGTCAGTCCTGGCCGAGTAGCACGATCCGCCCGCCCGGGACGAGCACCCGGCGGGCTTCGATCAGGGTCACGCCCTCTGAGCACGGCTACTCAGGCGCGGTGCCGGCTGCGGTGTGAGGTGGTGGCATGCGTCGACTGTTGTTGCTGCTGATGTGCTCACCGATGCCGCGGCCTGCGCCGACCCGAACGCCCGGCCAGGCCGCCCGGACCGGTCGGCCGCGGAGTCAGCGCCCGCTTCGCTGCTTGCCGACGGCGGCGTCCCGTGGGCCGACCTAAAGATTACAGCGGAGGACCTCAACGGGCGCCCGGTCGCGCGGGTCCAGCGCATGGCCCCGAATGGCGCCAGAATGAGAGCAGAGGGCCGTGCGAGCCGGTGCAGGCTGAGCGCCACCGAAGCCGACCACACCACCCTTTCACGCTCGCGTGGGGGTGAGCACCTCGGTAGGCCGGCAGTCCGTCCGTGGTCCTTGCGCCAGCGCGCCAGGGGCTGGTCGACCAGGTCGCCATCGCCGCAGGCGCCCCGGCTGCAAGCCGCGATCACCCCGCCGACCCGGAACACGACCGCTACTCGACCAAGATGAAGATCCGCCGAAGGCAGGTCATACGGAGCAGCGGCATTTGTCGCGAACACCCGACGGCCACCACCGGCGTGCCTAGGCTGACGGCATGGACGACGCCCGCCGCTTCGGCGCCGAGTTGCTTGGCACACTGCTGCTCGTCTTTGTGGGCGTGGGCAGCGCCGTCGCCGCCAGGGTGCAAGGCGGTGTAGCGGTTGTCGCGTTGGCCTTCGGGTTTGTCATGCTGACCCTGGTCTACCTTATTGGCTCGCTGTCGGGCAGCCACGTCAATCCGGCGGTCACGCTCGGAGTGCTGCTGTCGAGAAAGATTTCCGTCCGCGGCGCCATCGGATACTGGATAGCGCAGCTGGTGGGAGCGACGGTCGCCGCGTTCCTGTTGTGGGCGCTGACGCGCTGGGGCGGCGTCGCCGACCAGACCGGAGCGTTGGGCGCCAACGGATACGGCGAGCAAATTAACCGTGGCGGCGCCATGGTGTTGGAGACGGTGCTGACCTTCCTGTTCGTACTGGTAGTCCTCGTTGTGACCAGCACGAGCCGAGCATGCCGCGGTCGCCGGCCTTCCCATCGGGGTGGCGCTCGCCGCGGCGCACCTGGTCGGCGTCGCCTTGGACGGCACATCGGTCAACCCGGCACGGTCGGTCGGACCGGCGATCTTCGCAGGCGGCGAAGCGCTGCAGCAGCTGTGGGTGTTCATCGTGTTCCCGATGCTCGGTGCAGCGCTGGCAGCCGTGGCGGCATCACTGATACTCAGGTCCGCAGGCCAGAACGCCAACCAACCAGAAAAGGGTTGAGGTGGGCGCGAGGGCCTCTACGAACGCCCAGGGCGACCGCGGCCCCGACGAACGCGACGGCATTCCGGTGTTAATAAGGCCCGCTTTGCGAGAATTGATCATGGTTGCGGCGGTGGCAGCCCGTCCTGCGTCACAGGATCAGAACCGGCAGGCAGGCGCGGGTGCAGTTGAGGGCCGTACGTCTTGATCATCGCCTGCAACACACCCGCGACGCGCCGGCGCCGCAGTGTTCGGCGAACGACGCTGCAGCGGTGGCGGACCTCCTTGTCGGGCAGTCGTAGACCGTCCAGCCTCCTCGGACGGGGACAAGGTGGGGGCCTCAACGGCCGAAGACGTTGGCCCCGTCCGGGTGGTTGGTGGCTCTCGGCCCGACCGTGCCGGAGGTCGCCAGCAGGCCGGGGCCCGGCCGGCGCCAGGACCGGCATGCTCAGTGAGCGAGGCAACACCCTGAAATGTCGACTCGACCAGGCCGCGCGCGATGAACCAGGGCCGACCTTCTCAAGGGCCGAGGCTAGTAGCCTCCCCGGCGGCGGTCAGATGCTGCTCGGCTAGGGCAGAAGGAGAGATCCGGAATACGGCTGGTCATCGTGGCTGGGTAACTCGCAGGTGTCGTCGTTCGGCCAGCTCCTCCGCGCTGACCACGGTCAGAACCGGGGTACCCGGCGGCGCGAACATGGTCACCACCAGCTGCGACTGCGCGTCCGGAAGGTTGTTGGCGCCCTGGTAGTGGATCACGTCGCCCCCGGGCTCGAACAGGGCGTCACCGGCCTTGAGTACCCGGGGCGGCTGCCCCTCCAACTCGAAGAGGATCTCGCCCTGGGTCACGTAGCCGAAGACCGGCCCGGGATGACGGTGCGGCGGCGCGCCGGGGTCACCGGGCGACAGGGTGACCCGGATGGTCCTGGCCTCGGCGCCAGCCGGGATCAGGGCCGTCGCCTCCGGCAGGGTCGTGATCACCTCAACGCCTGGGGGCAGGTGTGCGTGCTCAGCGCTCATGTATTCCTCCACAGAAAGCTTCTACAGGAAAGACAAGACCGCCTCCCTGTTTGTGACAGCCCTTCGCGGCGAACCTACTCCAGCAACGGGCCGCGACGGTGGGGCCGGCCTGATCCGCGTACGAGCGCAGCGCGGACTGGCTGAACCGGGTGAGCGTGGCCGCCTCGTCCAGATTACGCACCTGCGGGTTGCGCACCAGGTGCGTGAGGCCGTACCCACCGTCCTCGCTCGGCGTGCCGGCCTGCATCTCTAGCCGGGACTCGGCGTAGCCCAGCGCCATGAGCAGGTCGCGGGGGACGTCGTAGCGCGCGGCCGCGGTGTCGAACGCGGCGGCCAGCGGGCCGGGCGACTCCGGCCCGGTCATTGCCACTCCTTGCGGTGAAAGGGGCCGGCGGCCGGTGAGCCGCCGGCCCCGGCAGTCAGGCTCCTCAGCACCAGCCGTTGACCGGCCCGTTCACACCGGTCCACAGGTACGCGTCGGACACCCAACTGCCGTCGCTCAACCGGTCCCAGAGCGCCGTGGTGCCGTACCGCCCGGTGTGGGAGGTGCCATTGGCGGAGCAGGAGACGGAGACGGTGACGCCGTCGGCCAGCGAGCCGAGCGCCCCGTAGCCAGTCCCCGGTCCGGCACGGCGGGTCAGGGCCCCACCGCCGTTGGCGTCGACCACCGCCTGGGTGAGGCCGAGCGCGCCGTAGTTGTAGAGGCCGGCGCCGGCACCGGCCCAGGCCGACCCGTGCCGCGCCCCGCCCTGGTAGGCGGCGGCGCCGTTGGCGATCACCCACTTGCCGATGTCGTGGCCGGCGATCGGAACGTAGGCGCCGTTCTGCCGCAGCCCGAAGTGGACGTGCCGGCCGTAGGCCGCTCCGCCGCAGGTGACGTCGGTGCCGGTGTTGCCCAGGAAGGCGCCCTGGCCGACACTGGCGCCGTTGACGGAAATGCTGCTCCACAGGTGGTAGTAGTCGGTCGAGTAGCCCCGGTCGTGGATGACCCGGATCCACCCCTGGCACATCGTGTACGCCGCGCCGGCCCGGGCCGCGCGGACCACCTGGTCGCCGCCGGCCAGGTCGACCGAGCTGTACGGCGACTCGGTCCCGCCCCAGCCGTGCGGGCCGCTGGTGAGCGTCCACGTCTGGCCCACCGCGAACGGCAGGGCCATCCCGGTCCGGTAGTCCCCGCCCACGTACATCGGGGTCGGGGTGGTGGTGAGGACGCTCCTCTCCTGGCTTGTCACCAGGGGCGACTCGGCAGCCAGGTCGCCGAAGGCGGCCTCGCCGTCGAAGGCGACGCGCCACCCGGCAGGATCGGCCCGGGCGATGAAGATCGACCCGGTCGGGTGGACGCCTGCCTGTCGGGGCGCAAGGGCGACGGCGTTGCCGAACGCCCACCCGCCGCTGGTGCGGCTGACGGTGACCCGGGTGTCCCGTTCCGCGCCGGCACCGGCGGTGGACGTCCCGGCCGATCCGAGCAGTTTCGCGGTCACGGCGGCAGTGAGCGCGGGGGCGGAGGCCGTCGCGGCGACGGCGGGCACCGCCCCGATCAGGGTCGTGGCCGTCAGCAGGGCCACGGCTGTGCCGCCGGCCCATCGTCGAACGTGTCTCATCGTGACCTCGTTTTCTGGCATGGGAGGCGGTGTCAGGCCGGGACGACGGAGAGCCGAGGGCCGGCGGCCGGCGGTGTGCCGGCCAGGCTGAGCAGGGTGTGCCCGGTAGCGTCGTCGACCACGGCGACCCGCACCGCGTCGGGCTCCCGGTCGATCAGCGGCACGGCGAACACCGCCGTCACCAGGCGGCCCTGGTAGCGCGCGGCGTGCCCGACGAAGCGCCACTCGCCGTCGTCCCAGTGCTCCCGCACGTCGGAGCGGAGCAGGGGCGCGACCTGCCGGTAGGCGTCGCTGAGCTGGAGCTGCTGCACGGTGGCGAGCAGCGGTACGCCGGAGCCGCCGCGCAGCGGATGTGTCAGCCGGGCGCGCAGCCGGCGCAGCGGCAGCAGCCAGGCCGAATCCAGCTCCGGTGAGAGCGCCACCACCGCGGCCAGTTCGGCGAGCAGCACGGCGGCGCCGGCCACCGGCCGGCCGGCGAGCGCGGGCAGCCAGCCGCCGGTGGCCAGCCCGGCCAGGGCGCCGGCGGTCACCAGCAGCCCGGCCCGGGCCAGGCTGCGACCGGAGACCGGGGCCGCTCGGGCGCTCAGGCAGCCGCAGGAGGACGCCGGTGCCGCCCGGCGGGCGTACGTGAGGTAGCCGAGGAAGCCGACGGCCAGCACGGTCGCGGCGACCGCCTCGATCCGGAGCACGGGTGGCAGCAGGAGCAGCCCGCCGAGGGTCAGCTCGACGCCACCGAGCAGCCGGTACGCGGGCAGCGCCCGGTCCTGTCCGAGCAGCCGGACGAGCGCGGACCGGTTGGCGGCCGCGGCGGCGCGCCGGCTGAAGAGCTTGACGCGGGCGGACCAGATCAGCACCGCACCGAGGACCAGCGTTTGCAGCGCCGCGATCAGGTCGATCATGGGTTCTCCCCTCGGGTGGTCCGGTGGGCGACGCCCGGGGCGGTGCGGATGCGGGTGGACGCCGCCCCGGGCCCGGCGCCCTAGGCGGCGGCGTAGACGGTTGCGATGTCGATCTCGTTGGTGTTCGGGTGCCAGGCGCCGAGCACCTGGACGTGCCGGCCGACACGCAGCAGCGACAGGTCGCTGACCGCCGGGGTGCCGTTGTAGACCGCGGCGGACCGGTCCGGTACGACGTGCGCGACGATCCGCTGGCCCTTGTGGTCGAGGTGCAGCACGTTGCGGCCGACCGCGGCGATGTGACCGTGCAGGTTGACGATGTTGACCCAGACGGAGTCCGCGGCGAGCGTGCCGTCGGGCAGGCGGACGCCGCGGGCGTAGAGCCCGTCGCCGACGGCCATCTTGTCGAAGCTGGTGGGGTGCAGCTTCCAGATGCTGGTGCCGTCGGTGATCCGGATCGAGTGCAGCACGGTGTCCGAGCCGGTGACCAGCAGCATGCTGCCGGAGATCTTGCTGATCCGGCCCTCGGCGAAGTTCGGGTCCGGCGCGCCGGGCTCGATGGTCGCGGCCTCGGCGGCGAAGGCCGCCTCCGGGGCGAGCGAGCCGAGGCCGGTGGCTCCGACCACGCCGCCGAGCGCCGCCGTGGCGAGCAGCTGCCGACGATCCAGGGTCTGGTGCATGGTGGCGCCCTCCCGTTCAGACGGTGTCGACTGCGCAGGGCCGCAGCCCCGCGGAGAGACTGGCGATCGCGCTGTACGCGGCGGGCGTCAGGTCGATGATCCGGTTGCTGCCGCAGGCCGAGCCGCAGCAGGTGCGCTCGCCGCAGAACAGGTCGGTCTGCGGCCCGCAGTCGGCGATGGTGGTGCCGACCCGGGCACCGTTGCAGAGGTTGGTGGTGTAGTGCCGGAAGCCGCAGCCGCGCCGGCTCATCCCGGTCACCCCGCACGCGTGGGGGCGGGTGATGGCCAGGCAGGCGTCCGACGTGTTCGGCCAGGCGTGCTGGTGGTTGCCCGATTTGCAGGTGCCGCAGGCGCCACCGCCGGCCGTGCCGCAGGGTCCCCAGGCGCTGCCGCAGCAGAACCAGGACACCTCGCCTCGCAGAGCTGCCATGGGTGCCTCCTTCCAGGCATGACAATTAACAGGGATGACCATAAATATTGACGTTTATTGTTCTGTCACAAACCAACGAAGTCAACCGCCGCATCGAAGGTTTTCTACACGGCGCGAGCGCGGACCGGGGTGGACGGAGACGAAGATCCTTTTCGCTTTTTTGCACGCGGACGGCAGAAACTGCCCTCCTGCGCAAATCGGCATCCAGCGGTCAGCGGTAGCTGGTCAATCCCGACGCGCCTCCGGATCGCGCCGTCGAACCTGGGTCGAGAGCCATGGACCGCGAGCGCTTCAATCGTCACCTTCTCCGCCATGCGGAGATCGGCGGCGCCTCGCGCCAGCCCCCCGGATCCGGCAAAACCGGGTACCGGCCGGACACGTCGACCGGCCGGCACCCGCTGGCGGTGTCTACGCCTTGCCGGTGGCCGCCGTAGTGGTGCTGAGCATGGCGTTCTTGACCAGCGGGGCGTACCCGCTCGACTGGCCGGTGCGGTTCGGGTGGTACGACTCCCTGATCGGGTCGGACAGGCCGTTGATCCATTCGATGGAGTCGCAGACGGCGTGCCCGGTGAACGCGGTCCGCGGGTCCACGTACGGGAAGGAGTGCGCGACCGCCCGGGCCTTGATGGTCTGGTTCAGCAGATCGGCGGTGTCGTTCAGCGCCGCCTGCTCCCCAGGGCTGATCCGGGACAGCGACTGGCAGTCGCTCTCGTTGAACAGGCGCGGATACCCGACGATCACCACCCGGGCGTACGGTGCCCGTGAGCGGATCTTGTTGTAGAGCGCGTCCAGGGCGCCGGGCAGGACATTTCGGATGTAGGAGTTGGCGTTGTCGATGTCACCCCAGCAGGTGTACGGCCACGGCTTGGCGCACTGCGTGATGACACTGGTGAACCCGGCGTCGTTGCCGCCGACGGTGAGCGTGACGTAGCTGGTCGAGGAGCTGAGGCTGCCGAGCTGGTAGTTGGACACGTCGGCGACCTTCGCGCCAGAGCAGGCGGCGAACGTGAGGCTGGCGCCGATCTGGTTCGCGTCGAGGACCGGGTACGCGTACGGCGAGCGGTAGCAGCTGGTGCCGTCGGAGTAGTACGTGCGGGTGCCGACGCCCGAGGCGTACGAGTCGCCCAGGGCGGTGTAGAGCGGCGCGGCCGCCTGCGCGGGCAGCGCCCACAGCGCGGCCGGCGCCAGGCCGGCGAGGACGGCGATCGCGAGTGTGACGAGGCGGCTTCTGCGGCGGGGGACGACGGGTGCCATGCTTCCTCCTCAGTGCCCACCGGAAACACATCGACGTAAGTCGAATGCTGGTGGTGATCCAGACTGTCGGTGGCAAGCATTGGCGCACGCAAGAGGTCGAGCGGAGTTTTCCTTCAATCGAACAAGCGGGCAGGGGCCACTTGGCAGGGAAGGCCATAGCCGTCCCTGCGCCACGCGGATGCCGGAGTCCGGACGGCGTGGGGGCCGGGGCGGCAGTGCCGCTCGGCCCCCATGACGAGCCGCGCCTACCGTACGGTCAGCGGCACCTCGATTTTGTCGATGTCGGGTGAGTAGACCGGCGTAGTGCTGTCGATCTCGATCGTGTTGGCGCCGGCACGCAACTGCATCGCTACGGTCACCGTGGCCGGGATGTCCCAACCACCGCTGGGCGGAAAGGCCAGGGTGACGGCGTTCTGGCCGTTGGCCGCGACGGTCGCCGAACGCGGGTCGTTCGTGGCGTAGCGGATGTTCACCTGGTAGGTGCCCGTCTTCGGCACGGTGACGCCGTTGATGCGCAGGGCGCCGCCGTTGTAGAGGTTGCCAACCTTCGCGCCGCCGGAGCAGTTGGCACAGCCGCCGACCGAGGCGCCGCGCACGAGCGTGTTCGTGCTGGCCTCCGCCTCGTAGCTGGCCACCTTGGGGGCGTCGCCCTTCGGGGTGACCTTGAACAGCCGGGAACCGTGCGACGGTAGGGTCGCCGAGATGCCGCCGCCGTGCACGCCCAGTTCCTCGTGCCGCCACAGGTCCCGGACGGTGGCGGTGCCACCAAAGCCGAAGCTGCTCCAGTTGGCGGTGACCTGGGCGTTCCGCGCCTGCCATCAGGAGTGACCGTGTCCCACTCGTCCGACGCTGCTCGTCGACGAGACCGCCATGCGTGCACGAACCTGGCCGTCGTGACGTCGGCAAGTGCGCGCCGGACGGGCGCGTGCCTGCCGATCAGCCATCGGGTGGCCGCAATCCTCCATGACTGAAAAACGACCGCCGCGAACCAGGTGGCGCCGCATCCATTTCGGTTGACGGAACGACGGTCGGTGGTGGGAACGCGACGGCGCAGACCGTCCTGCCTCACCCGCGCCGCCGCGGGTGAGGCAGGACTCGTTCGCCCTCTGGTCAGGTGCGCGCGGGTGACCATCCGTCGGCGACGAGTCGGGAGGCGTCGCCGCCCTCCCCGCCGAAGAGCACGCCGTCCCGGTCGGCCGCGACCATCCGGTCGACGTAGACGCCGCGCCCCTGGCCGGAGCCGTCGGTGCTGCTGCTCCACCGCAGGTGGGTGGCCTGGTCGGGCAGGGTCACCGAGACCTGCCACCAGACCCGGCCCCCGTAGCCGGTGACCGTGCCGTCGGCGGTCCACCGCCGGTCGGCGTGCCGCAGCAGCATGCGCCCCGGTGCCCAGGTCTGGCCGCCGTCGGTGGAGACCTCGAACCGCGCGCTGTCGTAGCGGGGCTCGGTGTCGTACCAGAGCAGGAAGCTCGCCGTCCCGCCCCGGGCGGCCCGGCGCAGCGGCGCGGTGAGCGTGCCGGTTGCGAGGTCGCGCGGGTCGGCTCGCCAGGCGCTGTCGGAGCGCGGCCGCACCGGTATCGCCTCGGCCAGGTCGCGCGCGATCGCGCGCCGGGCCACGTTGTTGCTGCCCCAGCCACGATCGGGGTGTACCCGGTTGCTGAGCAAGACGACGAACGAGTGCGACAGCGGGTCGATCACGACCGACGTGCCGGTGAAGCCGGTGTGCCCGAAGCCCACCGGGGAGGAGAGCCCCATCATGTACCAGTGCTTGTTGAGCTCGAAGCCGAGCCCGCGGTCGCTCTCCGGGTAGTCCGACTCCAGCGGCGCGTTGTGGTTGACCAGCATCGCGCGCACCGTGTCCGCCCGCAGGATCCGTCGCCCCCGGTACTCGCCGCCGTTGAGCAGCGACTGGCAGAGAACGGCCAGGTCCGGCGCCGTGGAGAAGACCCCGGCGTGCCCGGCCACCCCGCCCAGGGACCAGGCGTTCTCGTCGTGCACCTCGCCCCAGACCATGCCGCGCCCGGCGTACGGCTGGTACTCGGTCGCGGCGATCCGGGACCGCTGCTCCGGGGCCGGGTTGTAGCCGGTGTCGGTCATGCCCAGCGGCCCGGTCACCCCGTCGCGGACCAGCTCGGCGAGCGGGCGGCCGGTCACCCGTTCCACCAGCACGCCCAACGCGATCAGTCCGAGGTCGGAGTAGACGTACCGGGAACCCGGCGTCGACCCGGCCGCCAGCGGCGTGGCGAGCACGGCGGCGAACCGCTCAGCCGGCGTCGGGTACCTGCTCCACAGCGGCGTGAAGGCGGGCAGACCCGAGGTGTGCGTGAGCAGCATCCGGACGGTGACCGCCGCCTTGCCGCCGGCGGCGAACTCCGGGACGTACCGGGCGACCGGCGCGTCCAGCTCCACCCGCCCGCGCTCCACCTGCTGCATGGTGACGATCGTGGTGAACAGCTTCGAGATCGACGCCAGGTCGAAGATGGTGTCCGGCCGGGTCGGAAGCTGCTGGTCGGCGGGGAGTTCCACGCCGACCAGCCCGGGCGGCGGGCCGACGGCGGCGTACCGCACCGCCGTGCCC
The DNA here is from genome assembly GCF_036906795.1 of Micromonospora sp. CPCC 205739. Lineage (NCBI taxonomy): Bacteria > Bacillati > Actinomycetota > Actinomycetes > Micromonosporales > Micromonosporaceae > Micromonospora > Micromonospora sp. CPCC 205739. The sequence goes on from NZ_JBAKHS010000037.1 coordinate 26,583, forward strand.
ACCGCCGCGTGCTGGACGATCACGCCGTCCTTGGCGGCCAGGACCACCGCGCCGGCGTACGCCGGGTGACCGGGGTGGTCCGGCGTCGGTTGCAGATACCCGGCCAGGTCGACCGGGAGGCGGTCCACCTGCTCAGGCAGCAGGCCCACCTCGCGGGCGCTACCGGTGCGCAGCGTGTCGTCGCGGAACCGGATGTCGGCGGGGGTGACGCTCGGCGGCCCGGATCCGCTCGGGCTGGCGGTCGCGGCGGTGGCCGGCGCCGTCGTGCCCAGGACCACCAGGGCCAGGCCGAGCGCGAGGGGGCGGAGCGGACGACGGGACGAAACGGCCATGATCGCGCTCCTCAGTAGAGCAGGTAGGGCTGGCGCTGGCGGTTGAAGGCCGCCAGTTCGTCGGCCCAGGCGCCGACGACATCGTCCACGTCGGCCCCCGCGTCGATCTGGGTACGCAGCCGCGGCGAGCCGGTGAGCTTGTCGATCCAGTACGGGCGCACGGCGTCCCACGAGTCGCGCCGCCAGGCGAACGCCGGGTACTTGCGCGCCTCGATGAGCATCGCCACCCCGGTGCGGATCGGGTCGTACACCGCCCGGTCGACGACCTTCACCTCGACTCCGGCGCAGAGCTTGTTGAGCAACGCCGGCTTGTGCCCCGCCGCCGTCGGCGAGAAGTACGCCTCGCGGAACTCGACACCGGGCAGGTCGCGGGCGTTGAGCCGGTCGCCCCAGCGGTGGTCGAAGTCGGTCGCCAGCCCGCCGATCAGCTCGAACGGGCGGGTCGTGCCGCGCCCCTCGGTGATCGACGCAACGCCCTCGAAGAGACCGGTGCCCGGGTAGACCAGCGCGGTGTCCGGGGTGGGCATGTTCGGGCTGGGCATCACCCAGGGCACGTCGGTGTCGGCGGCCAGGTCGTCGCGCTTCCAGTGCCGGCACCGCACCACGTGCAGGTCGACGGGGCGCCCCGCCTCGGCCGGCAGGAAGGTGGCGTTGAAGAACCGGGCCAGCTCCCCGACGGTCATCCCGTGCTGCTGGATGATCTCTTTCAGGCCCACGCCCGAGGTGTACGGCGAGGTCATCATCGGTCCGTAGGCCCGCCCGCCGATCGGGTTGGGTCGGTCCAGCACGACGTAGCGTTTGCCGACCCGGGCCGCAGCCATCATCGAGGTGTACATGGTCCAGATGTAGGTGTAGAAGCGGACCCCGACGTCCTGGATGTCGAAGACCACCGTGTCCACCCCGGCCTCGGTGAACATGCTCTGCCACCGGGCCAGCGAGGCGCCGTACGCGTCGTAGACCGGGATGCCGGTGCGGGCGTCGACGCCGGTGCCCTCGCTGCCACCGGCCTGCGCCGAGCCGCGGAAGCCGTGCTCGGGGCCGAACGCCGCGACCAGCCGGACCTGGCCGGATCCGTGCATCAGGTCCACCAGGTGCCGGTAGGCCGCGTCGACGCCGGTCGGGTTGGAGATGACCCCGACCCGCTCGCCGGCAAGCTCGGCGAACCCGGAGGACACCAACTGGTCGAGACCGGTGCGGACCCGGCGGACACCGGGGGCGGCCGCCGCGGGCGCCAGGGCCCCGCCGACGCCGAGCGCTCCCGCTCCCGCCCCCAGCGCGCCCGTACCGACCGCGCCGACAAGGAATTTCCTCCGCTGCATTGGTTGCCTCCTACCAGCTCAGGCCGTGACCGTAGGGGTAGAGCACGGAGCCCGCCCCCTCGGCCGTGGGGATCGTGACGGGCAGCCGTCCACTCGGGGACAGCTCGCCGTGCAGCGCACGGACGAGGGCGTCCATCGCCGCCCGGGTGTACGAGTAGGTCGCCAGGTAGGTGGTCACCCCCGGCAGGTACGCGATGTCGTAGGGATCGCGGACCGCCACGACGATCACCGGCTTCCCGGTGGCGAGCAGCGCCGCGACGAGGCGCCGCTGGGTGCCGCGCGGGTCGGTGACAACGGTGTCCCAAGCCTTGTTCACCAGGACGACGGTGAGGTCGTGCGCGGCGGCCTGGTTAGCCGTCGCGGCGATCACCGCGTCCGAGGGCAGGGTCGCCGGTCGGGCGGTGGCCCGGGCGCCGCGAGCGCTGAACCCGTCGGCGACCGTCGTGATCGGGGCGAAGGCGGCGCTGTTCCAGCCGGTGACCAGCACCGACCGGTCGGCGCGGGGCAGCGGCAGCAGCCCGGCGTCGTTGCGGACGGCGGTGAGGGTCGGGTCGGTGACCCGGGTGACGGCGGCGAGGTGCTCCGGCGCGCCAACCGTGCGTACCGCCGCCTCGACGTCGACCAGCGGTGAGCGGGCCAGCCCCTGGCGGTACTTCAGGCCGAGGATGCGCTGGACGGACTCGTCGATCCGCCGCTCGGTGAGTTCGCCGGTGGCGACGGCACGCAGCACCGCGTCCCGCGCCAGCGCGAGGTCCGGCGGCATCAGGAGCTGGTCGGCGCCGGCCTTGAGCGCCAGCACGGGCACCCGGTCGTCGCCGTACTTCGCCCGCACGCCGGCCATGTTCAACGCGTCGGTGACGATGACGCCCCGGAAGCCGAGCTCGCCGCGCAGCACGCCGGTGAGGATCGCCGGCGACAGCGTTGCGGGGTCGCCGGAGGGGTCGAGCGCGGGGACCACGATGTGCGCGGTCATAATCGACTCGACACCGGCGTTGATCGCTTGCCGGAACGGTGGCGCGTCGATCCGATCCCACTCCGCCCGACTGTGGTCGATCACCGGCAGACCGGTGTGACTGTCGGTGGCCGTGTCGCCGTGCCCGGGAAAGTGCTTCGCGACCGCGCTCGCACCGGCACCGTCCTGGAACCCGGTGACCTGCGCGGCGGTGAGGTCTGCCACCAGGGTGGGATCGGCGCCGAAGGATCGTACGCCGATCACCGGGTTGCCCGGGTCGATGTTGACGTCCGCGATCGGCGCGTACGGCTGGTGGACGCCGACCGCGCGCAGCTCGCGTCCGGTGACCTCCGCCGCCGTCCGGGCGGCGCCCGGTGACCGCCCGGCTCCCAGCGCCATGGCCCCGGGGAACTGCGCGGCGGGGGCGGGCATCCGCAGCACCACGCCCTGCTCCTGATCGGTGGAGATGAGCAGGGGCGCCCGGCCCTTCGCGCCGTCGCCGAGGGCGGCTCGCTGGAGTCCGTTGGAGAGGGTGGCGATCTGGCGGGGATCGTCCAGGTTGTGCGACCAGGAGAAGTAGCAGACACCGCCGAGGTGGTACCGGTCGATGACCTCGGCCGGCGTCTCGACGCCGAACGCGGCCCGGTTCGCGGCGCGGTCGGCGGCCGTGGGCTCGGTGGCGTCACCGCCGTAGACGTAGGTGGCGAAGAGTTGGCCGACCTTCTGCTCCAGGCTCATGTGCCGCAGCGTCGAGGTGACCCAGCCGTGTTCGGCCGACGGGGGATGCACCGGTGCGGCGGCGGCCTGGACGGGAAGGGGCGCGAGCGTGGTCGTCAGGGTGGCCAACAGGACAGTCGCGGTGGCGAGTCGGGTCTGCATGGACGACGGCCTCTCAGTCCGGGTGGCTGAAACTTAGCTACGTATCGATTGGCCGTCAAGAAGGTAACCTTCAAAACGCCGCATCCCGAACGGTTCGGTCCGCCGTAGCGGTCGCGGGCAGGCCGAGGTGTATCGGCGGCGCCGCGCGCTCCCCCGCTGTCCCCACACGCGTCGGGGCCCGTCCTGGGCGGGTCGCGACCACGGCCAGCCCAGGGTGCCGACCGTCAGGAAGGCGAGGACCGTCCAGACCCGGACGGCGACACCACCAGGTAACGGGTTTCAAGTGCTTGGTATGGAGTCGCGCAGACCTGGTGGGCGCCCGGCAGCGAGACCCGCAGCGCTGTCAGGCTGACGCCCTGCTGGCCCGGCGAAGGCCGAGGAGCGCGATCAGCGCGAGGAGGATGCCGGCGACGAAGTTATCCACCGCGGCGCACGCGGCGACCCCGGCTCCGGTGAGCGTCGCGGCCGCTGGCTGCCCGAACGTGCCCGGGGGCGGGGAGTCCCCGGTCAGGGACGTCATCGTCAAGTCCCCGAGGGCCACCGTCCACAACGGGCCGGCTGCCGCCTGCACGGCCATCGACTACGAGCCACCTACGGCACCACCGTCTACAAGTGGTGCAGCTGGTTCAATGCCTCCACCGGCGACTACTGGACCTACACCAACTGGGGATGGATCTTCGCCGGCTACCTCCGCAACGGCCTCAGTGACTTCGACTGCTCCCGGCTCTGATCACCACTCGACGAGCCGGCGCCCGATCGGCCACGGGGCGGACGGGCGCCGCGCGGTGAGTCCCGCGCGGTGGCGACCGCCCCTCGTAGCGTATGGGCATGGCTGAGGGATCTCTGACCTTGATGGCGGTGCACGCCCACCCGGACGACGAGGCGGCCAGCACCGGTGGTGTCCTTGCCCGCTACGCCGCGGAAGGGATCACGACGGTGCTGGTGACCTGCACCGACGGGCGATGCGGCGACGGCCCCGGCGGGGTCAAGCCCGGCGATCCGGGGCACGACCCGGCCGCCGTGGTGGCGACGCGCCAGGCGGAACTGGAGGCCCAGACACAACGATCTTAGGGACCGACGAAGGGGCTGCCACTCTGTACCGGCATGGGCACAAGTGGCGCTTGTAGCGACAGATGCCGCAGCCAACTGACCAGCTCGGCACTGGCAGCGCCAAGCTGACGGGCGCGGCGGAGCGGGCCGCGATATGAAGAGGCTGCTGCTTCCATGGCGGGCAACGCACGTTCAACACCTTCGGGACGTGCCGGCGCGACCGCCGCACCGGTTTTCCCACTGGCAGGCCGGGTAGACGATGGCCATGCCCGAGGGGCACCTCATCCACCGACACGCCCGCGAGCAGCACGCCGCCCTCGCCGGTCAGCCGGTACAAGTGTCCAGCCCGCAGGGTCGCTTCGACCCGCGCCCCTACGCCAACCGGTCCCTGACGGCGGTCGAGGCGTACGGCAAGCATCTGCTCTATCACTTCACCCACGCACCGGTGCTGCACGTCCACCTCGGCATGCGGGGGCTGTTCCTGCGGTTCGCCGACCCGACCGTGCCACCTCGGCGCGGGACCCGGCTGCGGCTGGCCGGACCGGAGGTGGCGTACGACCTGATCGCGCCGATTCGCTGTGAGCCGCTACCGTCGGACGCGGAACGCGCCCTGAGGGCCTCGCTCGGACCGGACCCGCTGCGCGACGACGCCGATCCGGTGGAGGCCGTCCGCCTCCTTTCGGCGGCCGGCGCGCCGGTGGGGACAGTACTGCTGGACCAGAGGGTCTGGGCCGGGATCGGAAACGCCTGGCGAGCCGAGCTGCTCTTCCTGGCGGAGCTGGATCCCGACGCTGTCAGCGTAGGGGACGCCAGGGCGAGGCGGTTGTGGCAGCTGGCCGTGAAGCATCTGGCACTGGGACGTGATGCGGGCCAGGTGGTCAGCGACCCGGCCGCGCCGGACGAGCGGTGGGTCTACAAGCGGGAGCGCTGCCGGCGGTGCGGCAGCCCCGTACGGACCTGGCAGCTCGGTGGCCGCACCGCGTACGCCTGTCCGGTCGACCAACCGGCGGGCGGCGGATAACGGTCTGCGCTACCGCTGAGTTGCGCCCAGCGCCGCCATGACGGCCCGTCGCACGAGAAAAGGCTCCCGATTTTTGATCCTGTTCGAATCTGCACCCAGGTGGCCACGGGTTCCAGCATGCGCGACTCGCACCCCAGGCCGTCGATGCTGACCTGGACGCAACGGTCGCTCAAGTCCTCGGGTTCTCCCTGCATCGAGTTGAAACCGCCTGATAGACCGCATATCGCTCCACTTAGGGCTCGCTGAACTCGATGGCCACGCATCCCGATCACACAATCCGGCGAGGGTCGCGCTTTACCTGGGGAAAGGTTGTGCCCCTGCTGCCACCTGCGGCTGTTTCCGCAGGGCGGGCGGACCTCAACTCTTGATGGCCTCTGCGATTTGTAGGGCGGCCTGGGCGGGCGTGAGGTGCGTGGTGTCGACCACCTCGGCCTCGCTGTGTAGCCACGTGCGGGCCGCCTCGGCGTAAGGCTCAAGGTATCTGAGGCGAAACGGGGAAGGTACCGGGTGTTCCCCCTCGATGCGCCCACGGAGTGTGTCTTGGTCAGCATGGAGGACGAAGTGCCTGACCGGGACGGCATGTTGGGCGAGGCCTGTGCTGATCTCGCGCCAGTACTGCTCGACCAGGACCGTCATGGGTGTCACCAGAGTGCCGCCGGTGTAGTCGAGCACGCGGCGGGCGGTCTCGACGACGAGCTGCCGCCACGGCGGCCAGTGCTGGAAGTTGTCCGTCTCGGGCAGCCCCGGCGTGATGTCCATGAGTGTCTCGCCGACCTTCTCGGCGTCGAACACCCGTGAATCCGGGATCAGTTGCTGCACGAGGGCACTGGTCGTTGTCTTGCCTACGCCGTGGGTGCCATTGATCCATACGATCATGGGACTTGATGCTAGCGCCGCGCCGACGGCGCGATCGGGCCTTGCTGGCCGCCTCCGGATCGCGGAGATCGTGGAGGCTGCTCGCAATCCCGAATCACCCGCCGGCTTCGCCAGGAAGGCCTGGCTAGTGGGGTGGGAGCAAGATCGCGAAGCGGCATAGCAGCGCGGGCTGTTCTGGCCACCGCCCGGCGGCGGCCTTCCGCTGGGCCTGGACCATCCGCTCCACCACCTGCCGCCCCCTGTCGGTGCGTGTCAGGTCGACGTCGACCGTCAGTCATCACCTTCGGATCCTCAGCGAGGCCGGTCTGCGCGAGCGCGAGAAGCGGGGCGTCTGGGCGTACTACCGCCTCGTCAGCGATCGCCGCAATGGCCGACTCGTTGACGCCGCCCCGCAAGCGGGCGACCAAGAAGGCCGGCTGGGCGGCGCGTTCAGGCCGCGAGAGCGCCGATATGGCTGATTTTTCGCGGGTGCCACCGTCGCCGCGCGGTCAGGCCGGGGCGGGCGCCGCCAGCAGCGCGCGCAGCTCGCGGACGGCTGCCCGCCCGGCCCGGTTCGCGCCGACCGTGCTCGCAGACGGCCCGTAGCCGACCAGGTGGATCCGGGGATCGGCGACCACCCGGGTGCCGTCCACGACGATGCCGCCCGCGGGGCCCCCGCAGCCGCAGCGGGGCCGAATCGTCGAGCGCCGGCCGGAAGCCGGTGCACCAGAGGATGACGTCCACGTCCTGTGCCGCGCCGTCGCGCCACTGGACGCCGCCGGGGACGATCCGGTCGAACATCGGCCGGCGTCGGAGGAGACCGCGTTCCCGAGCTTCGAGCAGCTGCGGTGTCCACGACAGCTCGGTCGCGCTGGCGATGCTTCCCGGTGGCAGGCCGGCCCGTACCCGTGCCTCCACCTGGGCGACCACCTCGCGGCCGTAGTCCGGCGTGAACGGCCCGTCCCGAAACACCGGCGGGCGGCGGGTAACCCAGGTCGTCGTCGCCGCGACGTCGGCGATCTCGACCAGGAGCTGCACGGCCGACGCTCCCCCCCCCCCCCCCCC
>NZ_JBAKHS010000038.1:0-33988 GCF_036906795.1 Micromonospora sp. CPCC 205739
CAGGTCTCGGCCTACCCCTTCCACTACGCCCAGTGGGAGCAGCAGGCCGCCGACCTCGTCGCCAAGCACTGGAACAACTGACCGCACGTAAACGACACGCTGGCCGGCACCCCCACGGGGGTGCCGGCCAGCGGCATATCCACCCCCACCCACCCCCCGGTGATCATGAAGTTGGCGGCAGTGGAGGAGATCCACACCGCCGCTAACTTCATGATCAACGCGGGGTGCGAGCGGGGATGGTGGGTGCGGCGGGCGGCCAGCGGTGCGTGGGGGCGGCCGGCCTGGCTCGCGCAGGAGTGATCCGGTCGGCGTCGGGTTACGTACTGCCGGGCGGGGACCGTGAAGGGGGAGCACATGGCGGACGCGGGCCGGGACGACCGTCCGACGACGGGCAGCGAGCAACCGGCCGTGGAGGGCGCGGGGGAGCGGCCCGAGCCGGTCGTGGTGGTGACCGGCGAGCCGGCCGACGAGCCACCGCCGGACCGCCCGTCCTGGCCGCGCAGCACCCGCCTGCTGACCGCCGCCGCGATCGTGGTGCTGGCGCTCGGCGCGCTCGCGGTGGCCGTCACCCTGGCCAACCCGGACCGGCTGGGCGTGGCCTTCTCCGGCGGCCGCGGGCCGGCGCCGTCGGTCACCTTCGCCGCCGAGCCGGGCGGTGCCGGGGCGGCCGAGGCGGCCGCCGAGGAGGCGCTCACCGCGCCGGTGGCCGGCCGCCGCCGCGCGACCTTCGAACTGGCCGACGGGGTGAGCGCGTTCCGGCTGCGCACCGAGGACCTCGGCGACGAGCTCTACCGGATCAGCAGCCCGGGTGACTCCGCGGTCGTGCCGCGGCCCGAGGTGCTCGGGGACCGGGTGCGGTTGCGCCTGGCCGACAGCGGCCGGGTCGGGAACGGATCCGTCGACGTGGTGCTCAACGCCCGCCTGGTGTGGCGGCTGCGCCTGGTGGGCGGGGTCAGCCTGCACCAGCTCGACCTCGGGAGGGCCCGGCTGGCCGGGGTGGACCTGATCGGCGGCGCGGCCCGCGTCGACCTCGACCTGCCGCCCACCGTCGGCACCCTGACGGTACGGATGACCGGCGGCGTCAACCAGTTCACGATCCGGGCGCCGGATGGCCCCCCGGTACGGGTCCGCGCCGCCGCCGGCGCCGGTGGCGTCACCGTGTACGACGACCGGCGCGACGGCGTCGCCGCCGGGGAGATCATCAGCTCGCCGAACTGGGACCGCTCGGTCGACCGGGTCTACGTCGACCTGGTCGCCGGCGCCAACCGCGTCACCGTCGGCACCGACTAGCGGCACTCGCCCCCGGCTGCCGGCCTCGCTTGCCGAACGACTGTGCCACAGCGGGGGCGTCCGTGCAGGTCACGGGCTTGGTGAGGGGCGAACCGGGCCACCCTGGGCGGGCGGGGTCGTCGGCGGCATAGAGTCGGGCCGTGGACCGTACCGAATCGTTGCCGGCACAGACCCGACCACCCGGCGTGGCCCCGGTCGATCCGGGCAGCGTGCTGCTGCCCGGTCACGACGTGCCGCTCGGGCGCTACACGACCGTGCGGCGGCTGCTGCCGCAGCGGCAGCGCCGGCTGGTCGGGGCGTGGTGCTTCGTCGACCACTTCGGCCCGGACGATGTCGCCGAGCGGCCCGGCATGGAGGTGCCGCCGCATCCGCACACCGGCCTGCAGACGGTCACCTGGCTGCTGGAGGGCGAGATCGTGCACCGGGACAGCCTCGGCAACGTCCAGCCGATCCGCGCCGGCCAGCTCAACGTGATGACCTCCGGCCACGGCATCGCCCACTCGGAACGGTCGCCGGCCACACACCCTCCGGTGATGCACGGCGTGCAGCTGTGGGTGGCGCTGCCGGATCCGGCGCGGGCCGGCGCGGCCGACTTCGCCCACCACGCCGAGCTGCCCCGCTGGCGCGACGGCGAGCTGGACCTTACCCTGCTCGTCGGCGAGCTGCGCGGCGAGCGCTCGCCGGCCGTGGTGCACACCCCGCTGCTCGGCGCGCAGCTCGAGGCCCGCGCCGCCGCGCAGGCGACGCTGCCGCTGCGACCCGACTTCGAGTACGGCCTGCTGGCGATGTCCGGCGCCGCGCAGGTCGACGGTCTGGACCTGGCCCCGGGCGCGCTGCTCTACCTGGGCGCCGGGCGGGACCGGCTGGACCTGCGGGCCGACGCGGGCAGCCGGCTGATGCTGCTCGGCGGCGAGCCGTTCGAGGAGCCGCTGGTGATGTGGTGGAACTTCGTCGGCCGGTCGCACGAGGAGGTGGCGACCGCCCGGGAGGACTGGATGGCCGGCCGGCGGTTCGGCGTGGTCGCCGACGACACCGCGCCGCCGCTGCCCGCCCCGGAGATGCCGACCACCCGGCTGAAGGCGCGCGACCGTCGCGGCGACGTCCGCGGCTGACCGGCAGGCGTGTCCACCGTCGGGGTGGGTAGTCGCGGGGCATGACCCGCAGTGTGACGACAGAGGACAGGAAGCGGCTGGTACGTCGGCTCGCCGGTGACGGTCGTGGCTTCGCCGAGCAGTACGGCTTCCGGGTGACCAACAACCCGTCGAGCCTGTTCCAGCTGCTCTGCCTGGCGGTGCTGCTGGCTCGCCGGGGTGACTTCCGGCGTGCCCTGGACAGCGCCCACGCCCTGCCCGACAACGGGTGGGACAGCGCCGCCCGGCTGGCCCGCTCGCTGCACGCCGACCGGGTGCGCGTGCTGCGCGAGGCCGGTCAGCGCGGCGACGTCGACGAACTGGCCAACCTCCTCGGCGACCTGGCCCGCGTGGTGGTCGAGCGGTACCGGGGCGACCTGCGCCGGCTGCGCGCGTCGGCCGGGCACGACCCGGGCCGGGAACGGGAGCTGCTGACCACGCTGCCCGGGGTGGACGACCAGGTGGTCGACCTGTTCCTGCGCGAGACGCAGGCGCTGTGGCGGGAGGTCGCGCCGGTGGCCGACAAGCGGGCGTTGACCGCCGCCCGCCGGCTGGGGCTCGGCCGCTCCGCCGACGACCTGGCCGAGCTGGCCGGCAGCGGCGAGTCGGAGCGGCTGGCCTGGCTGGTGGGCGCCCTCGCCCGGGTGGATCTGGAGCAGCGGTACGCCGAGGTGACCCGCTGAGCGCGGGTGCCGTGGCCCACACTCTCGGGAAAATCAGCCGTACGGGTGATGTCATATCGTATGATGATCGTGGCAGTGATGCCCGCCCGGTTCGGGCGAACATCCACCGCTTGGCGGTACGCGACCCGGTTCGGGCGTGGACCCGCCAGGGACAGGTACGCGTGGCGCCCCAGGTCGCGGTTCGTGACCCGGGGCGCCCGCCTGTTTCCGGGCGTCGCGAGGGCTCTCACCGGGCCAGGGTGGCCAGCAGGTTCACCGTCGCGGCGATGATGATCGCCCCGAACAGGTACGACAGCAGCGCGTGCCCCAGCACCGTCCGGCGCATCTCGTGACTGGTCAGGTTGGTGTCCGAGACCTGGAACGTGGCCCCGATGGTGAACGCCACGTACGCGAAGTCGACGTAGCAGGGCTTGCCGGGCTGGTGGAAGTCCACCCCGCCGTCGGGTCCGGTGTAGTAGATCCGCGCGTACCGGGCGGTGTAGACGGTGTGCACCACGAACCAGGACAGCAGCACGCTGAGCATGGCCAACGCGCCGGAGGCGTCCCGGTAGGCGCCCGGCTGCGCGGTACGCGCGTTGGTCAGCACCAGCGCGACCGCCAGCAGACTGGCCAGGCAGGCGACCAGCAGCAGGACGTCCCGGGCCGCCCGGTTGGGGTCCTCGTACACCGCCAGCGCCGCGGTGCGGCGGGCGTCCAGCGGCCAGAGCGTCCGCCAGACGAGTAGCAGCCAGCTCACCGCCGCGGCGTCCCAGCCGACCAGCGGAGCCAGGCCGGGGGAGACCAGCGCGGCGAACAGCCCGCCGGCGCAGAACCCGACCACGCCCATCACGGTGAGCTGGACGGCGGCCGGGGTGTGCCGGTCCGGCGTCCGAGCGGTCACGGGCCGCTCCTCGGCGACCCGGTGGCTGCCCGCACCGCGCGCCGGCGGTTCAGATGCGGCGCAGGTGCTGCGAGACCCGCGTGTGCGGCTCCCGGGCCTGGGCGGCCCGCTGCGACCGGCTCAGCTCCGGGGCGGCGTCGATGCCGGCGGAACGGGCCACCTCGTTGCCGTTGGCGTAGTCCACCGGCGGCAGCGCGCGCAACGCCTTGAGCACTTCCGGCGGGGCGCCCTCCCGTTCGGCCTCGCGTACCACGTCGTCCTTCTCCGCCGGGTAGTCCAGGCTGGACAGGTACTGCAGGACGTCGGTGTAACTCGCCATGGCGTGAGCTCCCTCGCCGCCTCGATCCGGTCACGACCGGCGGCGGTTACCCGTCCGGCCCCGGGTCACGCACCGACCCGGCGGGGAATCGCTGTCGTTTCCGGCGACCAGGGCCGGGTACGCGTCCCCTCCGACGCCGAAGGGGGAGCCCCGATGAACTACGACACCTTCGTCGACCAAATCGCCCGACGGACCCGGACCGGCTCCGAGCGGGCCGTGGAGCTGACCCACGCGACGCTGGAGACCCTCGCCGAGCGGTTGACCGGGGGCGAGGTGCTCGACCTCGCCATCCAGTTGCCCACCCCGTTGCAGCTGGTCCTCAAGCCCAGCCCCAGCCTGGAGGCGGCGCAGCGCTTCGGCGCCGCCGAGTTCGTCGCGCGGGTCGGGCAGCGGGCCGGGGTCGACGAGGCGGCGGCCCGCAAAGCCGTCCAGGCGGTCTTCTGCACCCTGCGGGAGGCGGTCACCGGCGGCGAGTTCGACGACCTGGTGACGCAGCTGCCGCGCGACTACCGGGAGATGGTGGAACCGGCGCTCACCCCGGGCGCGAGCGTGCTGCGCCGCGCCTGACCGACGCAGGCGGGGGACCGGCCGGCTCAGGTCACCGCGCCGGCGGCCCGCAGGGCGGCGATCCGTTCGGCGTCGAAGCCGGCCTCGGCCAGCAGCTCGTCGGTGTGTTCGCCTGGTCGGGGCGGGGGTCGGCGTACCGAGGTGGGGGTGGCGGAGAACCGGGGTGCCGGCGCGGGCTGGACGACCCCGTCGTGTGTCACGAACGTCCCGCGCGCCCGCAGGTGCGGGTGCTCCGGCGCCTCGCGCCAGTCCAGCACCGGCGCCGCGCAGGCGTCCGAGGTGGCCAGCAGCTCGGTCCACTCGTCCCGGGTGCGGGTACGGAACAGCCGCGCCCACGCCTCGCGCAGCGCCGGCCAGTTGGCCGGGTCGAGCCGGTCCAGGGCCTCGTCGCCGGGGAGTGGGAAACCGGTGAGCCGGACCAGCTCGTCGTAGAAGCGCGGCTCCAGCGCCCCGACCGCCAGGTGCCGCCCGTCGGCGCACTCGTACGTGTCGTAGAACGGCGCGCCGCCGTCGAGCAGGTTGACCCCGCGCTGGTCCTGCCACATGCCGAACCGGCGCAGCGCGTGGACCTGGGTGCTGAGCACCGACACGCCGTCCACGATGGCGGCGTCGACCACCTGGCCGGGCGCGCCGGCGCGGACGGCGTAGAGGGCCGCGACGATGCCGAGGGCCAGCATCATCCCGCCGCCGCCGAAGTCGCCGAGCAGGTTGATCGGCGGCACCGGGCGCTCCCCGGCCCGGCCGATGCCGTGCAGCGCGCCGGTCAGCGCCAGGTAGTCGATGTCGTGGCCGGCGGCGTGCGCGTACGGGCCGTCCTGGCCCCAGCCGGTCATCCGCCCGTACACCAGGCGCGGGTTGATCGCCAGGCACTCCTGCGGGCCCAGGCCCAGGCGTTCGGTCACCCCGGGCCGGTAGCCCTCGATCAGGGCGTCCGCGTCGCGCACCAGGGCCAGCACCACCTCGCGCCCGGCGTCGGACTTCAGGTCCACGGCCAGCGAGCGGCGGTTGCGGTTGAGCAGGTCCTCCGGGGGGCCGGCGAAGTCGGCCGGGGTGGTGCGGTCCACCCGGACCACGTCGGCGCCGAGGTCGGCGAGCATCATCGCGGTGAACGGGCCGGGCCCGATGCCGGCCAGCTCGATCACGCGGACGCCGGTGAGGGGGCCGACCGGGGTGGTGGGGGCGTCGTCGGTCATCGCGTCACGATAGGCCCCACCCGGTCCCCGCGTCCCGCCCCGACCCCGTCGAGGGCCGGCACACAGTGGTTGGTCAGGGCAACCAGCCCCCGCAGAGCTTGGCGTACGGAATGAGCCTGACCTAACCTTGACGCACGAGGGGAGTACTTCCCACGAACCATTCCGGTCAGTACGGCGTCCCGGCACGCCTCGGGTGGTTGCCCGCGAAACAGCGGGTGAAGGAGACCTCGAGCATGTCACCGTGTTCGAGGAGGCTCCATGAGCGAATTGTCGTACCTGTCTGCCGCTGAGTTGTCGTCGGTCGGCTCGCCCACCCTCTGGACGGTCACCATCGTCGGCGTGCTCGCGCTGCTGGTGCTGGACTTCCTGGTGACCCGGCGCCCGCACGAGGTCTCGATGCGGGAGGCGCTGGGCTGGTCGGCCTTCTACGTGGCCCTGCCGCTGGCCTTCGGGGTCTGGATCTGGTCGCGTTTCGGTTCACAGCAGGGCGTGGAGTACCTGACCGGTTACCTGGTCGAGAAGTCCCTTTCGGTCGACAACCTTTTCGTCTTCATGCTGCTGCTGGCCGCGTTCGCCGTGCCCGCGGTGCTGGCCCAGCGGGTGCTGCTCTACGGCATCGCCGGCGCGCTGGTGCTGCGCGCGATCTTCATCGCCCTCGGCGCCGCCGCCCTGAAGACCCTCGACTTCGCCTTCCTGCTCTTCGGCCTCATCCTGGTCGTCACCGCGATCAAGCTGCTGCGCGACGCCCTCTCCGGGCACGAGCAGGAGGTCGACATCAACAAGATGCGGTCGGTCCGGCTGCTGCGCAAGGTGATGCCGGTGGTCGACGACTACCACGGCACCCGGATGACCGTCCGGCAGCACGGCCGCCGGGCGCTCACCCCGTTCGCCCTGGTCGTGGTGGCGGTGCTGGCCACCGACATCGTCTTCGCCGTCGACTCGGTGCCCGCCGTCTACGGCATCACCGAGGACCCGTACCTGGTCTTCGCCACCAACGCCTTCGCCCTGCTCGGCCTGCGCGCGCTCTACTTCGTCCTGCACGCCGCGCTGAGCCGCCTGGTGCACCTCAGCTACGGCCTGGCGATCATCCTCGCCTTCATCGGCGTGAAGCTCGGCCTGCACTGGGCGCACGGCATCTGGTCCGGCGTCCCGGAGATCCCGACCCTGGCCTCCCTCGGCGTGATCATCGGCGTGCTGGTCGTCGTCACCATCACCAGCCTGCGGGCCACCCGCGACCGGGCCCCCGGCGAGCGCGAGGTCGTCACCGAGCGACGGTGAGCCGGCCCAGCCGGCGGCGGCCACCGCGGCCCGCCGCCGGCTGGGGCGTCCGCCCGTCCGGGCGGGGGTACGGCCGAACGGCCCCGCCGGCGACGTCGACGGTGGTACGACTGACGGGTGGGAATCGTGTCACCGGGCTTCCAGGGCCGGCCCCGCCCGAGCGGGCCGGAGCTGCCGCCTGGTCAGTACCTGACGGAGGACTTCCCGGTGCTGTCGGCGGGCCCGACGCCGAGGGTGCCGCTGGACACCTGGGAGTTCGTGCTCAGCACCGAGACCGGCGTCGAGTACCGCTGGACCTGGGACGAGATGCTCGGCCTGCCGCAGGAGACGCCGACGGTCGACATCCACTGCGTCACCCACTGGTCCAAGCTCGGCACCAGCTGGCAGGGCGTCTCGCTGGACACCCTGCTCGACGGCGTCGACACCCGCGCCCGGTACGCGCTGGCCCACTCCTATGGCGGCTACACCACCAACCTTCCCCTGGACGACCTGCGCGGTGGGCGGGCCTGGGTGGTGCACACGTACGACGGTGGGCCGCTCCCGGGCGAGCACGGCGGTCCGGCCCGGCTGCTGGTGCCGCACCTGTACTTCTGGAAGTCGGCGAAGTGGGTGCGCGGCCTCCGTCTGCTCGTCGACGACCAGCCGGGGTTCTGGGAGACCGCCGGGTACCACGACTACGGCGACCCGTGGCGCGAACAGCGCTACGCCGGCGATTGAGCGCGCCCCTGACGTGGCGGGTGGCCCGGCTGGTGGAGCGCCGGGTCGAGACACCGTCCGCCCATACCCTGGTCCTGGAGACGCCCGGCTGGCCCGCGCACCTGGCCGGGCAGCACGTCGACATCCGGCTGACCGCCGAGGACGGCTACCAGGCCGCCCGGTCGTACTCGCTGGCGGCGCCGGCCGACGGTGACCGGATCGCGCTGACCGTGCAGCGGGTGACCGACGGCGAGGTATCGCCGTACCTGCTCGACACCTACGCCGAGGGCGACCCGATCGAGCTGCGTGGTCCGCTCGGCGGGTACTTCGTCTGGCGGACCGACGAGACCGCGCCGGTGCTGCTGGTCGGCGGGGGCTCCGGGGTGGTGCCGCTGATGGCGATGGTCCGGGCCCGGCGGGACGCGGGCAGCCGGACGCCGTTCCGGCTGATCTACTCCGTGCGCACCCCGGCCGACGTCATCTACGCCGACGAGCTGCGCCGCCGGGCCCGCGACGACCACGGCCTGGACGTGGCGTACGTGTACACCCGGGAGGCGCCCGACGGGTGGCGGGGCACGCCGCACCGGATCGGCCTGGTGGACGTGAACACCCACGGCTGGCCGCCTGATCTCGAACCGCTCTGCTACGTCTGCGGCCCCACCGGCTTCGTGGAGACCGTGGCGGACCTGCTGGTGGGCCTGGGTCACCAGAGCCGACGGGTACGCACCGAACGGTTCGGCCCCACCGCCTGAACCTCCGAGGAGGCCCGATGACCGATATGTCCTACGTGGACGGCAACATGCTCGACGGTCCGCTGCGCGAGCTGTTCGCCTTCGACCTGAGCACGGCGACCGCACGCTGCCAGTCGTGCGGGTCGCTCGGCCCGATGGCGGGGCTGCACGTCTTCTCCCACGCGCCGGGGCTGGTCGCCCGCTGCCCGGTCTGCGCCGAGGTGATGCTGCGCCTCGTCCGGGCGCCCGACCAGGCCTGGCTGGACCTGCGCGGCGCCACCTTCCTGCAGGTGCCGATGCCGGCGGAACCCACCTACCACCGCCCCGGCTGACGCTGCCGCAGGGTGGCCGGGGCCGCTCGGTGGACAGGACGGGCCGTCGGGACCAGAGTGGTCCCGCGTGAGATACCTGCGCAGCGCCGGCCCGGTCGGCATCCGACGCCCGCGCCCCGGCGACGAGGCCGAGTTCGTCGCCGCCGCCCGCCGCAGCCGCGAGCTGCACCACCCCTGGCTGAGCGCCCCCGACACCGCCGAGAAGTTCGCCGCGTACCTGGCCAAGGCGCGCCGCCGGGACCAGCAGAGCTTTCTCATCTGCGACCGGCCCAGCGGGGACATCGCCGGCTACGTCAACATCAGCGGGATCATCATGGGGCCGCTGCGCGGCGGGTTCATGGGCTACGCCGCGTTCCTGCCGTACCGCGGGACCGGGCACGCCTCGGCCGGCATCGGGCTGGTGCTGGCGCACGCCTTCGAGACGTTGGGCCTGCACCGGGTGGAGGCGAACATCCAGCCGGGCAACGAGCCGTCGAGACGGGTCGCCCGCAAGCTCGGCTTCCGGCTGGAGGGGTACTCGCCGGACTACCTCTTCATCGACGGGGCCTGGCGCGACCACGAGCGCTGGGCGGTCACCGCCCCGGCGTGACCGTGCCGGCCACGAGTGGCGGACCCCGCCGGGAGCGTGCCCCGCGCCGGCGCCGGCGCGGCGGACGCCGACCCCCCCGGGCTGCAAGCCGCATAGGAAAACCCCAGCATCCTGCTGCAGGTTCTTCGTGCTTCCGGCCCGCTCCTACCGCGGCACCACCTCGATCAAGTCTTCGTTGAACAGCCTCGACCCTGGCCTGACCACCCGGCCCAGCTTCTCGTTCCACACCGGCTCGATCGGCAGGATGATGACCGCCTCGATGTACCGCTCGATGAATGCGCGCTTCTCGTGGATCGTGGTGGCCGGGTTGTCCCAGCCCTTGCGTACGTCCCTCGCCTGGTCCGCGGACGCCCCCCGGTTCTCGACCACCGAACGGGCGGCCAGCAATTCGTCCCGTTCCTTAATTAGCTCGGCCCGCATGGCGAAGTAGTCCTTCCCCGGCAGCCTCTGGCTCTTGTTCGGGTGCTTCCATTGCGCCCACAGCTCCTGGAGCAGTTCCTCGATGTCCTCCAGGCGCTCCCTGTCGTCGGAGTCAGGCTCAGTGACGGGCTCGCCATCGGACAGCCTGTCGTGGTGCTCGAACGCCAGGTCGCGGATCAGGGCATCGACCTTCGGCATACTCCGGGTGTTGCTCCCGCATCCCCCGTCGAGCTTGCTGTCGCACTGGTACCGGAAGTAGCGCTCGCCCCGGACCACGCTGCTCGCGCCCGTCATGCGGGGGTGGTGCTGGCACTTGCCGCACCGGACCAACCCAGAGAGCAGGTACTTGCGATTGCCGCCCACCTGGTAGTCCAGGGCCGGCTTCGCCCTTTCGCCGATCCGCGCGATCAGCGCGTCCCACTTGTCTCGGGTAAGGATCCGCTCCCATTGTCCGACAACCTCGGTGCCGTCCGGCCTCTTGACGACCTCCCAGTGGTCGCTCAACCGGCCGGCGGCGTCCGGCGTCCGCACCATCCTCGCCCGCAGCCCGCACAGCCGAGGGTTGCGCAGCATCGACAGGAAGGGCGACCACTTCCAGGTGTTGCCGCGGGGGGTCAGCACTCCCCGGTCGTGCCAGTCTTGCATCACGCCCGTGGGGGTCACGCCGGCCAGGATCTTGTCGACGGCCTGGCGGATCTCCTCAGACTCGGCCTGGTCGAGCGTGCGCTTGTCTGCCAGCCAGCCGAAGGGGCGATGGGCGCCAACCGGGATGCCCTGCTCGGCCAACTCCTGGTGCTTGCGCTTGTTCCGGCGCGACATGTCAGCGCTGGCCTTGTTCGCCATCGCCACCATGACCCGAGCCATCGCCCGGCCGTCGTCGGTGTTCAGTTCGAGCGAGCCACTGACCCCCTCGAATCGGCGCTTGTAATACTCGGCCAGTTCGATCGCGTCTTCAAGATCCCGCGAGTCACGGGCCAGCCGGTCGATGTTGTAGACGGCCACCCCCTGCTGCGCGCCAGTGCGGAGGGCGGTCAGCATCTTCTGCCAGCGGGGCCGGATCACACGCCACACGTAGTAGCGGAAGCCTTCGGGGTCGATCAGCGTGATCCGCTTCTTCTTGAACGCCGACGTATCGTTCTCAACGTAGAAGGTGATCTGGCTAGCGCCTCGTACTAGAACGTGCCCTACGGTGTCCCCACCCTGCCGGCGCACGCCACCCTCGTCCTCGTTCCGGTCGTCGGAGATGCGCAGGTAGATGGCGACGTGCATCCCCGCGAAGGACTGAGCGTGGGAGGGCAGCAGGGTGAGGCCCATCTGGTCCCGCGCAAGGTCACCCAGCACGGTGAGGCCGTCGAGGTCTTCGGTGGGCCGTAGGAGCAGGCCGGCGGGGTCAAGCATGAAGATCACTGTACAAGTTCAGGGTAGAACATGGAACGCATTGCAAACATCCCCTGCACGTCGGCCCCCGGCGGCCCTGAGCTGCCTGGCCAGATATGCCGAGCCGTACGGGCCCTGCTCCTCGCCGGCCACGGTGGCGAAGACCAGGATGGCCTCGCTGCGCCGGGTGGCCATCACCCGGGTCAGCTCCATCCCGGACCGGGTCGTCCTGGCGGGACAGGGTGTGCCGGGTGCCGAAGGCGGCGAGCCGGCGGACGGTGGCCTCGATCCGGTCGCGGTCCACCTCCCGCAGCAGGGCGCGCAGCTCGCGGTCCGGGGTCTGGGGTCGGGCGGGGTGGCCGGGCCCGGCGGGCCGGGCGGCCTGCGCGGCGGCGGGCCCGGTGGTCAGCGGTACGGCGACGGTGGCGGCGGTCGCGACGGCGGAGGCGGACAGGAAGGTGCGGCGGGTGGACCTCGTGGGCCGGTCGCCGGTGCTCTCGTGTGCTCCCATGACGGCATCCTCACCACCGCATGGGGGATCTGTCCATATTTATCGTCGTGGATCGTTCGGATTCATCCGGTGCGGGTGATGCCGGCCCACCTCGGCGTTCCTACCGTGGGTGACATGCCTGCCGTGCGACCCACCCCGGCCGACCCCACCCCCGGTGTGCGCACCGCGGCCCGGGAGGCCGGCAACCAGCGGGCCATGCCGCCCGAGCTCGGCCCCGGCTCGCTCGCGGTGCTCAGCGGGCCCACCTTCATGTACTCCGACTCGACCGGTGACGTGCCGCCGGGCAGCATCGGCGGCCTGGTCCACCTGGACACCCGACTGCTCAGCCGATGGGTGCTCACCGTCAACGGCGCCCGGCTGCTGGTGCTGCGCGCCGAGACCATCGACCACTACTCGGCGCAGTACGTGCTGACCAACCCCGAGCTGCCCGGCCTGCCCCCGGACAGCCTGGGCATCCGGCGGCTGCGCTACGTCGGCGACGGCTTCCACGAGCGGGTGGAGCTGTTCTCCTTCCGGCCGGAACCGGTCCGGGTGGAGCTGCGGCTGGCGGTCGACGCGGACTTCGCCGACCTGTTCGAGGTGAAGTCCGTCGTGCAGGACCGCTCTGCGCGCATCACCCGCGACCACCGGCCCGGTGAGCTGTGCTTCTCCTACGCCGGAGACGAGTTCGGCGCGCAGACCCGCGTCCGGTGCTCGGTGCCCGCCGACCGGCTCGAGGGCGACGAGCTGGTGTGGGACTTCACGCTGCCGTCGCGCGAGGGCTGGAAGGTCGACCTGCACGTGCCCCTGCCGCCAGGGCTCGGCGTGGTGGAGCCGGTCCGGGGCGACATCGCCGACGTCATCCACCGGCGGGCGGATGACCCGCTGCGGCGGTGGACGGTCGAGCGGGCGGTGCTGACCAGCGACAACGAGGCATTGGAACGGATCGCCCGGCGCTCCCGGGACGACGTGTCGGCGCTCCGACTCGACCTCGAGGTCAAGGGTCAGCGGATCATGCTGCCCGGCGCCGGGCTGCCGTGGTTCCTCACCGTCTTCGGCCGGGACACCCTGATCACCGCGTACCAGACCCTGGTCGCCGGGCCGGCCCTGGCCAAGGGCGCGCTGCTCGGGCTGGCCCGGCTGCAGGGGACCGAATGCGACGACTTCACCGACGAGGAACCCGGCAAGATCCTGCACGAGGTGCGCAGCGGCGAGCTGACCCGCACCGGCCTGAAGCCGTACGGGCCGTACTACGGCACCGCCGACGCCACGCAGCTCTGGCTCATCCTGCTCTCGGAGTACTGGCGGTGGACGCGCGACGACGACACCGTCCGGCTGCTGCGGGACAACGCGCTGGCCGCGCTGCGCTGGATCGACGAGTACGGCGACCGGGACGGTGACGGCTACGTCGAGTACGCCACCCGCTCGCCCGAGGGGCTGGGCAACCAGTGCTGGCGGGACTCGCCCGACGGGGTCTGCTTCGCCGACGGGCGCATCCCGGTGCTGCCGCTGGCCACCTGCGACGTGCAGGGCTACACGTACGACGCCAAGGTGCGCCTCGCGGAGCTGGCCGACGGCCCGTTGGCCGACCGGGGCCTGGCCCGTCGGCTGCGTGCCGACGCGGCGGCCCTGTACGAGCGGTTCAACCGCGACTTCTGGATCCCGGAGCGGGGCGGCTACTACGCGGTGGGCCTGGACGGCGACAAGAACCGGGTCGACGCGAAGACCTCGAACATGGGCCACCTGCTGTGGAGCGGCATCGTCCCGCCCGATCGCGCGGAGGCGGTGGTGCGCCAGCTGATGTCCGACGACATGTTCTCCGGCTGGGGCATCCGTACCCTGTCGCGGGAGGAGCGGCTCTACAACGCGCTCGGGTACCACCTCGGCACGGTCTGGCCGCACGACAACTCGCTGGCCGCCCTCGGCCTGGTCCGCTACGGCTACCGGCAGGAGGCCAACCGGATCTGCCTGGCCCTGATCGAGGCCGCCGAGCAGTTCGGCTACCGGCTGCCCGAGGCGATGAGCGGGTTCGACCGCGAGCGCCTGCTCTTCGCCGTGCCGTACCCGACCGCGTGCAGCCCGCAGGCGTGGGCGGCCGGCGCCCCGCTGGCGCTGGTCCGGGCGATGCTGGACCTCCAGCCCGTGGACGGGCGGCTGACGCTCAACCCGGACATCCCCGCAGAGATCGGCCGGATCGCCAGCGAGCGGGTCCGCGCCTTCGGCCACTGCTGGGAGATCGAGGCGGTGGGGCGCAGCGGGTACGTGCGGCTCAGCGACGCCTGACCGACCCGCGCTGCCGCCGCGCCGGTCGCGGCTCCGGCCGCCGTGCCGCCGCGCAGGTCGCGGGCCGGCCGGCACGTTTGTCCGGCGGGGCGACGGGAACGGCAGCGGGCATGACGAAACCTCGTGTGGTGATCGTGGGGGCCGGGTTCGCCGGTTACCACGCGGCGAAGACGTTGAGCCGGATCGCCCGCAACCGGGCCGAGATCGTGGTGCTCAACTCCACCGACTACTTCCTCTACCTGCCGCTGCTGCCCGAGGTGGCGGCCGGGGTCGTGGAGCCGAGGCGGATCTCGGTGCCGCTCAGCGGCACCCTCGACGGGGTACGGGTCGTCGTCGGCGAGGCCGACCGGGTCGACCTGCAGAACCGCTGGGTCGGCTTCACCCAGCCCGAGGGGGACCAGGGCAAGATCGCGTACGACCGGCTGGTGCTCTCCGTGGGCAGCGTCAACAAGCTGCTGCCGATCCCCGGGGTGACCGAGTACGCGCACGGCTTCCGCGGCCTGCCCGAGGCGGTCTACCTGCACGACCACGTGATCCGCCAGATCGAGCTCGCCGAGCAGGCCGAGGACCCGGCCGAGCAGCGGGCCCGGTCCACGTTCGTCGTGGTCGGCGCCGGCTACACCGGCACGGAGGTGGCGGCCCACGGGCAGCTCTTCACCGACGCGCTGCGCCGGCAGCGCCCCCGGCTCAACGTCCGGCCCCGCTGGATGCTGCTCGACGTGGCGTCCCGGCCGCTGCCCGAGCTCGACCGGCGGATGTCCCAGACCGCCGACCGGGTGCTGCGCCGGCGCGGCGTCGACGTGCGGATGGGCACCTCGGTCGCCGAGGCCACCGCCGACGGGGTCAAGCTCACCGACGGCGAGTACGTCCCGACCTGCACGCTGGTCTGGTGCGTCGGCGTACGCCCCGACCCGTTCGTCGCCGAGCTGGGACTGCGCACCGAGAAGGGCCGGCTGGTGACCGACGAGTACCTCAACGTCCCCGGCTTCCCCGAGGTGTACGCCTGCGGCGACGCCGCCGCCGTGCCGGACCTGACCCGCCCCGGCGAGATCTGCACGATGACCGCGCAGCACGCCCAGCGGCAGGGCAAGCTCGCCGCGCAGAACATCGCCGCCTCGTACGGGCACGGCAAGCGCAAGCCGTACAAGCACCACGACCTCGGCTGGGTGGTCGACCTGGGCGGCAAGGACGCCGCCGCCAACCCGCTGCAGGTGCCGCTGGCCGGCCTGACGGCCAAGGCGGTCACCCGCGGCTACCACCTGCTGGCGATGCCCGGCAACCGGACCCGGGTGGGAGCGGACTGGCTGCTCGACGCCGCGCTGCCCCGCTCGGCGGCCCAGCTCGGACTGGTGCCGGCGAACGCCGTACCGCTGGAGAGTTCGTCGCCGGAGGTGCCGGTCCGCCGGTGACCTCGGCGGGGTCGGCCGCAGACGTCGCCCGGGCCGACCGGCACGGTGGGCCTGAACAGTGAGCGGTCCCCGGTGGGGACGAACGTCGTCAGGCGATGCCGAGGCCGGCGTCGGTGGCCGGGCGGGCACCGCCGACGAACGCGTCGAGGTCCGGCCCGTGCAGCACTCCGCCCGGCACCGGGTCGGCGGCCACCCGGGCGGCGAGTCGGCGCACCGGAAGGCGGCCGGGGCGGTGCGCGGCGGCCAGCACCACGTTGCCGTACCGGCGTCCGCGCAGCATCCGCCGGTCGGCCACCAGGCAGACGTCGGCGAAGACCGCGCGCAGCGTCGCCACCTGCACCCGGGTGAAGACCAGCGGTGGCAGATCCGTGACGTTGACCAGGTAGACGCCGTCCGGACGCAACGTGCGGGCGACCTCGGCCACGAACTCGACGCCGGCGACGTGCCCGGGCATCCGCGCCGCCCGGTAGATGTCGGCCAGCACCAGGTCGTACCCGTCCGGTGCCGACCCGGTGACCGCGTCCCGCGCGTCGGCCACCTCCAGCACCACCTCCGGGACCGGCGGCAGCTCCCCGGTGACCAGCCGGACCACGGCGGGGTCGCGCTCGACGACCCGCTGCGCCGACCCCGGGCGGGCCGCCGCCACGTACCGGGGCAGGGTCAGCGCGCCGCCGCCCAGGTGCAGCACGGCCAGGGGCAGTCCCGGGGGAGCGGCCAGGTCGACCAGGGCCGCCATCCGCCGGACGTACTCGAAGTGCAGGTGACGGGGGTCGGCCACGTCGACGTACGACTGGGCGACGCCCCCGGCGAGCAGCGTGCGCCCGGTCCGGCGGGCCGGGTCGACGACCAGCTCCAGCCGGTCGTCCGCCTCGCTGTCCATGCCGGCACGCTAGCCGTGGCCGGGCCTCGGTGTACGGGTGGGGCCACATGATCGTCCTCCGGCACCGGTGACGGGTGCCGGGTCGTCCTTCGCCACCCGGTGATGCGGCACCGTCCGTGCCGTGGCGGGCCGGGAGGCGTGCCGGCCGGGTCGGAGGGCGCATCGCCCTCCGACCCGGCCTCGGGGCGGGTCAGCCGCCGGCCATGCCCGCGCCGACCTCCTCGATCGCGTCGTCGACCAGGTGCGCCAGGTCGACGTCGGAGGCGGTGACCGCGTCGACCGAGCGGTTGCGGACGGTCAGCACCGCGTTCTCCGGGTCGGGCCGGCCGATCTGCGGTCCGCGGCCGGTCTCCACCCGCAGCAGGTCGAGCCGGTCGAGCACCCGGTCGAGGTTGTCGGCGGGCAGCTCGATGGTCCGCACCAGCGACCGCCGGTCGCTGGACCAGTAGGGCAGGTCGTTCAGGGCAGCGCGCAGCTCCGCCTCGGTCAGCGGGGCGGCGGCGCTGTGCGGGCCGACCAGACCACCGCCGGGCGCCGGCGGCGTGAGCAGGTCACGCAGCCCGTCCGGCACGTCCAGTGACTCGATCAGTTCACCGTCGTGGTCGGCCAGCGCGGCCAGGGTCGCCTGCGCCTGGTAACGGGCCTGTTCCGGGGTGAGGCTACTGAGCCGACCCACCTCGGCCAGGAAGCCCGGCAGGTCCTGGTGCCGTTCGATGCCGTCCACCGGCACCACGTCGTGCAACTTCACCGGCACCGCCGCGAGCAGCCGTTCCCGCTCGGCCTCTTCCAGCGCCCAGGCCAGCGCCAGCACCGTGGCCTCGGCGGCGACCTTCGCCGTGGAGAAGTCGACCCCGGCCCGCCGGCCCACCTCGTCGACCAGCTCGCGGTACGCCATTCGTTCCGCGCGGGGCGTGCCCTGGTCCGAGTCGGGCAGGGGCCGGGTCGCCACCGCCGGGACCGTCGGCACCGGCGGCGCGGGGCCGCCCCGGGTGGTGTCCGGCTTGTGCACGCCGGCCGGCATAGGACCGGCCCGTCGACCCCGCTCCAGGCTGGTGAGCTGCTTCGACGCGCTCAGGCTGCTGCCGGTCTCGCTCGGCTGCCGGCCCTGCTCGCGGGCCTGCCGTGCCAGGGCCCGACGGCGCTTGTTGTCGCCCTCCATCTGCTTGCGCATGCTCGCACCTCGCTCCTGTCGGGGTTCACCTCATCCGCCGTCGCGTTCCCGCCGCCCGGCGGAAGGTAACGGGCCGAACCCGGTCGGCGGGTTCACTCGCCGGGGGTGAGGGGCGCTCACCCGCCCGGGCCGCACGATCGGGGCGGACCGGAGGTCTTCCGAGGAACGCGGAAGGGAAGGTCGTCATGAAGAGGATCGTCGAGATCGTCCCCGCCCGACCCGGCTGGTACTCCCGGTGGCAGGTCGGCCCTGACGCGACCCGCTGCTACCCGGTGAGCCTGTGGGCGCTGCTCGAGGAGACCGACGGTTCCGGCCGCGAGGTGGTGGGCGTGGACTGCGCCGGCCAGTGGCCCGGATCGGACGTCAACGAGGTCGGTGGGGATTTCGTCCGGTACCTGTTCCAGACGCCCGATTCCGGTCCCCCGGAGGACGCCGAGCCGCCGTCCCCGGCCGACCTGCGCGAAGACGGGCCACGGCTGCAACCGGCCGTCGCCACCTAGACACTCCTCCCGGCCCCCGACCCCTGGTCCCAGGGTCGGGGGCCACCCCGCCCGGGGCGGCTCCCTCAGCCGGCCTCGCGCGCCTCGTCGGCGCGGGCCGGCGGGTGCTCCACCGCCAGCAGCTCCGCGAGCCCGGTGCGGTCCAGCAGGTGCTGCAGCTGCGGGTTGACGCCGGCCAGCCGGAGCGGCCCGGCGTCGCCGCGACCGATCACCACGAATGCGCTGAGCCCGGAGGAGTCGCACAGACCGACGCCGGCGAGGTCGATCACGAGCTCGCGGTGACCCGCGGCGCGGGCCTGGGCGGCCGCGGCGACCAGCTCCGGCGCGCTGTCGAAGTCCAGGTCACCGGTCAGCCGCAGCCGGGCGCACCCGGCGTCGAGCCGGGTCACCTCGATGGTCAACAGCTGGGATGCCATGTCCCCATGTTCCCAGCCACCCGCGAGTGGAAAACGGCCGGGGCTCAGGCGGAGGCGGCCCGGTCGGACAGCGCGGCCGGGGGGAGCTCGGTCCGTGCGGCGGGCAGCGGCCGGGCCAGCAGGCCGGTCACGCCGGTCATGTCGAGGATGGTGTCCAGGAAGCGGGGGGTGGCGCGCAGCCGGATGGCGGTGCCACCCTGCTGCCCCTCGCGCCACGCGTGGACGATCACGGACAGCCCGGTGCTGTCGATGAAGAGCAGGCCGGCGAAGTCCAGCACGAGGACCGCGGGGCGCTCGGCGAGGACCTTGTCGATCTCGGTGCGCAGCGGCCCGGAGGTGGTGAACGCGAGGTCACCGCCGACCGAGATGACGGGCGCCGCCGGGTCGGACCGGTCGACGGCCATGCTCAGCGGGGTGGCCTCGGGCTTCCTCCCGTGGGGCACGCGATCACGCCTTTCCGCAGGCTGCCGGTCGGGCAGGACTTTCCGGGATCGTAACAACACCGGTCGGGCTCCGCCCGCTGGTGTGAATCGCGGTCGCACCCGGCCGTGGGGTGGCGGTACCCGCACTCCGGCGTAGGGTGGGGCGGAGAGATTGGAACATACACACCTTTCCGCTTACCGCGGGTGTCGACATGAGGAGTGGGGCTCAGCTGGTGACTGCTGCCGACGTCAGGGGCTCGGACCCGGGCGACGGACGGATCTCCACGCCGAGCGCCACCCGGCCTGCGGCGCGTTCGTCCAACGCCGCCGACCGGCCCGGGTCCGCGCTGGCGCCGCTGTCGCCCGACCGTGGCCGCCCGGAGCCCGACTGGTCGGAGGTGGTCGAGCACTTCCGTGAGGGTCTGATCGTCTGCGACGCCGACGGCGTGGTGCGGCACCTCAGTCCGGTCGCGGAGCGCCTGCTCCCCGAGGTGGTGCCCGGCCGAGCGCTGGCCGCCACCGGCGTGGCCGCGCTCGCCACCGGCGACGCCAGCGAGTTCGGCCACCGTGGACGTCGGCTGCGGGTCCGCCAGGTGCCGCTCTCCGGCGCCCGTAGCTGCCACTACGTCGAGGACGTGACCGACAGCGTCAGCCGCGCCGACGCGCTGCTCGCCGAGCGGGCCCGCTCGGCGTTCCTGGCGGTCGTCGGCGAGAAGCTCGGCAACCCGCTGCACCCCGACCGGGCCGCCGCCGCGGTGGTGCGGCTCGCCGTGCCCACGCTGGCCGAGGTCGCCGTCCTGGTGCTCGCGCCCCGGGCCGGTCGGGCCCGCTGGTGGCGCGCGACGCGGTCGGAGGACGAGGCGGCGGCCGTGGACAGCGGCATGTTGTCCGCCGCCGCCCTGCCGACCGCGATCGCGGAGGGGCTCTGCGGCGCCGAGCCGCACGCGGTCGACTGGCTGGTCGAGCAGGCGGTGGAGGCCGGCTGGCTGCCGGGCCTTCAGGCACGCGAGGTGGCCGCCCGGGTGGTGCCGCTGCCCGGCCGGGACGCTCCCGCCGGTGTGCTGCTGGTCGCCCGCCGCGCCACCCGCTGGTACGACGAGGACGACCTGGAACTGCTGCGGGCCTTCGCCGCCCGGGCCGGGGCCGCGTTGACCACGGCCGTGCTCTATCGCGACCAGGCCGAGGTCGCCGACACGCTCCAGGCCAGCCTGCTGCCGGTCGAGCCGGTGACCGTCGCGGGCGTGCAGTGGGGCACGGCGTACCGGCCGGCGCAGGCGAGCCTGCGCATCGGTGGTGACTTCTACGGCTCGCACCGGCTGCCCGACGGCGGGTCCGTCTTCTTCCTCGGCGACGTCTCCGGCAAGGGCGTGGAGGCCGCCGTCTTCACCGGCCAGCTCCGCCAGTGCCTGCAGGCGCTGCACCGGGTCGAGTCGCACCCCGGCCGGTTGCTGAAACTGCTCAACGACGCATTGCTGGAGACCACCCTTGCGCACGGCCAGGGACGCTTCGCCACCATGGTGCTCGGCGTCGTCCGCCCGCAGCGCGACGGCGGCCTGACCCTGACCATGGCCGGCGGCGGTCACCTGCCACCGCTGGTGCTGCGCGCCTCCGGCGACGTCGAGACGGTGCCGCTCAGCGGCATGCTGATCGGGGTCGTGCCGGACCCGCGCATCGGCGAGGTGACCGTGCGACTCGACCCGGGCGAGACCTGCCTGCTCTACAGCGACGGGGTGACCGAGGCGCGCGGCGGCCGGCGCGGCGACGAGCAGTTCGGCCAGGAGCGGCTGGTGACCGCGGTGACCGGCTGCCACCGGGTGCCCGCGCCGGCTCTCGCCGAGCGGGTCGAGCAGGTGACCTGCGACTGGCTGGCCCAGGGCGACCACGACGACATCGCGGTGCTGGCGCTGCGCGCCACCGGCCCGGGCGGGCGTCCGCCGCGCCACCTGCACGCCGTACCCGCGGTGGACCGGCCCGGCGAGGAGAGGGAGACCCGATCGTGACCGCCCCGACCACCGAGGCCGACCCGGCGCAGGCGTACCACGAGTTCCTCCAGGCGCTGGAGGAGGCGGACGAGTACGCCGCCACGGACGTCGCCGTCCGGCTGCTCGACGACGGGGTGCCGGCCGAGCGGGTGCTGCTCGACCTCGTCGCGCCCGCGCAGTCCGAGGTGGGGGAGCGGTGGGCGCGCAACGAGTGGAGCGTCGCCCAGGAGCACGCCGCGACGCACATCAGCGAGCGGGTGGTGGCCGCCGTCGCGGCGCACGCCATTCGGCGCGCCACCCGGGGACGGGTGGTGGTGGCGTGCATGGACGGCGAGTGGCACGCCCTGCCGCCCCGGCTGGTCGCGGAGGTGCTGCGGCTGCGGGGCTGGCAGGTGACCTTCCTCGGGGCGAGCGTGCCCGCCGCGCACCTGGTGTCGTACCTGCACCGGTACGACGCGCACGCGGTCGCCCTGGCCTGCGCGCTGCCGATGCGGCTGCCGCACGCGCACCGCATGATCGAGGCCTGCCGCCGGTCGGACGTACCGGTGGTGGTGGGTGGGCGCGGCTTCGGCGAGGACGGCCGGTGGGCCCGCACCCTGGGGGTGGCCTGGGCGCCGGACGCGCCGAGCGCCGCCGACCTGGTCGCCGACGAGCGGGCACTGCGCCGGGTCGGCCCGGCAGACCTGCCGCACCTGGCCGACGACGAGTACGCCAGCCTGGTGAAGCGGCGCGGCGAGCTGATCGACTCGGCCCTGGCCGACCTGCGCGCGCGGGTGCCGTCGGTCGAGCACTACACCCCGGCGCAGCTCGACTCCACCGTCAGCGACCTCGGGTACATCGTCGACTTCCTGGCGGCGGCGCTGTACGTCGACGACAGCTCGCTGTTCACCGACTTCGTCGGCTGGCTGGTGGAGATCCTGACCAGCCGCGGGGTGCCGGCCGCCGCGGTCGGGCTGACCCTCGGCCACTACCACCGGCAGCTGCGCGACTTCCCCCGCGCGGCCCGGTTCCTGGCGCTCGGCGAGGCCGGCCTCCCGGGGCGTGGCGCCACCCGGCCCTGACCGCGGCCGTTCCGCCGCGTCCCGGCACCCTGCGTATACTTGCTCCACTGCAAGGTTCGGCCTGCGGTGCGAGCGAGAGGGATGACGTTGATGTTCACCGTCACGCAGAGCCCGCGCGATGGTGGCGGGGTGTGCCTGCGGCTCGTCGGTGAGCTGGACATGAGCACCGCCGGTGAGCTCAACGACACGCTCGACCGGTTGGCCGCCGACGGGGCCCGGCACCTGCTGCTGGACCTGACGGAACTGACCTTCTGCGACTCCACCGGCATCGCGGCGTTCGTCCGGGGCGACAACCGGGCCGCCGCCCACGGAGGGTGGCTGCGGCTGACCGGAGCCACCGGCCGCGTCGACCGGGTGCTCCAGGTCACCGGCCTGGCGGAGGTGTTGAGGTACCAACCGGACATGGCGGACCCGGCGTCACAGGACGCCCTCTGATCGGCTAGATTCCCCGCCAGCGGGTGACCGTGCGGTCCCCATCGCCCGACATGAGACAGGTACACCCCATGGGCCAAGGTGCCGCGAACCCCGTCCGTATCCTCGTCGTGGACGACGACCCGGGTGACGTGCTGATGATCGAGGAAGCCCTGGAGGACTCCGAGATCGAGAAGGTCATCGACGTGGTCAGCGACGGCCAGGAGGCGATGGAGTTCCTCCGCCGGGAGGGGCGGCACACCGAGGCCCGCCGCCCCGACGTGATCCTGCTCGACCTGAACATGCCGCGGATGGACGGCCGCCAGGTGCTCGGCGAGGTCAAGCAGGACGAGGACCTGCGGACCATCCCGATCGTGGTGCTCACCACCTCGAACGCGGACACCGACATCGTCGGCAGCTACACCCTGCAGGCCAACGCGTACGTGACCAAGCCGATCGACCTGGACGACTTCAACGACGTGGTCCGCCGCATCGACGAGTTCTTCGGCCGGGTGGTCGTGCTCCCCAAGCGCTCCTGACCGCCCGCCGGCCCCGACCCCCGGGTCGCGCTCAGTTGCTGAACATTTTTCCCGAACATCCTCGCCGCCGACCGGCACCCGCGAGGATCGAACCGGGGAAAGACGTACCAGCTGCCTGGGGGGCGACAGTATGAGGTTCTCCGTCGTTGAGACCGGCTACGACCAGCGGCAGGTCGATTCCTGCCTGGATGAGCTGGGAGTCCGGTTGACCCGGCTCGCGGCGCGGGCGGAGGTCGCGGCCGGCGCGGGGCGGGAGTGGGACCAGATCCGGCAGGAGGCCACCCTACTGCGCGGTCTGGTGGACCGGCAGAGTACGCCCAGCGACGACGAGGCAGCGGCCGCCCGGCGTGCCGCCTCGGCGGTCGAGCGGGAGGCCGCCGAGCTCCTGGCCCAGGCGCGCAGCGAGCTGGACGCCGCGCGCGAGGAGGCCCGGCAGCTCCGTGAGCGGGTGTACGCCGAGGCGATGCAGGCCCGCCGCGACTTCGAGGCGGTGCTGCAGGAGCGGCGCCGTCGCGAGGCCCGGGTGGATCAGATCCTGGGCGGGGCGGCCGGCGAGGCGGTGCCGGCCGACACGCCCACCGCTGCCGCGTCCACGGGTGGTGTGCCGGCGACCCGGGACGGCGCGACCGAGGTGTCGGCCCAGCGGCCCGAGCCGGGCACCCGGGTGGCCTGAGCGCGGGGGCGGCTCAGGTCAGCGCCGCCACCACCGTGGTGGCCCGCGGTTCGTGCGGGGCGTACGCGTCGGGGAACGCCGAGATCTGCACGGCCTGGGCCGCGGCGGTCACGCTCAGCTCCTGCCAGCCGGGCACCTCGAGCAGCGCGGCGTAGAACGCCCGGGCCGCGTACGCGGGGCGCATCAGCTGGGCCACGGTGCCCCAGCCGCTGCTCGGGCGCTGCTGGAACAGCCCCACCGAGTCGTGGTCGGAGCCGCTGCCCTGGTGCGGGTGGTCGTACGACTCGGGCAGCACGTCGCTGGCCAGGTTGTACAGGTTGCTCTCCTGCATGGCGGTGGCGATGGCGACGATCAGGCCGCGTCGGGGCACCTTCATCGCGACTCCGACGTCGACGATCACCTTCGCGTTGTCCATCTGTGCCTGGGTGAGTCCGGCGACCGGCCGGGGGCGCGTCGGTATGGCCGGCTTCTTCGGCTTCGGCCTGGGCTGCCGGGTGGCCGACGGAGCCGGGCTGGCCGTGGGGATCTGCGTGACGGGGACGGCGACGGGCGAGGCGGCCCGGTCCAGCGAGCGGGAGGCGCGGTCGGCGGCCTCGGCCCGGTCGGCCAGCACCTCGGCGACCGGCGTCCCGCGCCGGCCGGTGTCGTGCGTCCCGGCGAACGCCACCAGCCCGAGGCAGCAGGTCACCGTCCCGGCGAGGGCCACCCGAGCGGGGGTCGAGGCCAGCGCGGCGCGCGCCCCGCGTCGGGGCGGCTCGGGAGCGCGGTGCCGGCCGATCCTCCGTTCGTCCGATGTGGCATCGCCCGGACGGGCACCCGGCGGGGTCTCGGGCGTCTGCTGGGGAGAGGAGCTGTGGGGAGGCACCCGCCGAGGCTAGAGAGCCGGCGGCCGCTTGCCATCGAGGTCATTGGTGGCATGCGCCACAATTTGCCATGATCCGACCGGGCATTTCCGCCAGTGGGTCAGGAATGGTGTCGACCTCGTCAGTCCTACTTATCCTCGATGTCGGAAAGAACCGGAGGAATCCGGCGCGTCGGGATCGCGCGCGGGCCGTCGGCGGCCCTCCTCCGTTCGGGCCACGGTCACCGGCCGTACCGTCGACCCGTCCGCCCACCGCGCGGCGGACGCCCAGGTCGCTGCCGGTGCCCGCGATGTTGCGGTGGCCGGTACGCCGGCTCGGTACGATGCGGACGGTGACCGACAGCATGATCGACGACCCCGTCGGCGGTGCCGTGCACCGTCGCCGTGACCGACGTGGACTCGTCCTGGCGCTGCTCTCCGTGCTACTGGCGGTCGTCCTGGCCGGCCACCGCGCGGTGCCGAACGTGCACGGCCTGGGCAGCCTGCTCGACAGCGCGACCCCACTGCTGGGTTTGGGGGTGCCGGTGCTGGCCCTGGCCGCGCTGCTGCGCCGGTCCCGGCGGGCGCTGGTGGCCGTCGGCCTGCCCGCGGCCGTCTGGGCGCTGCTCTACGCCGGGGTCTGGTGGCCATCGGCGGCCGGCAGCGGTCCGGCCGGCCTCCGGGTGGCCAGCCAGAACCTGCGCGCGGGCAATCCCGACCCGGCCGCCACGGTGGCCCCGCTCGCCGAGGCCGGCGTCGACCTCATGGGGCTCCAGGAGGTCGACGACGCCGACCGGCTCGCCGCCGCCCTGCGCCCGCGCTACCCGCACCATGCGTCGGTCTCCACCGTCGCGCTGTGGAGCCGCTATCCCATCCGGGATTCCACCGGGGTGGACACCGGGCTCGGCTGGACCCGCGGGCTGCGGGCGGTCGTCGCCACCCCCAGCGGGGACCTGACGGTCTACGTGGTGCATCTCGGCTCGGCCCGGGCCGGAGACACCGCCACCCGGGACGAGACCGTGCGCACCCTCGCCCGGGTGATCCGGTCCGACCGCGCCGACCGGCTGCTGGTGCTCGGAGACCTGAACACCGCCACCACCGACCGGGTCTTCGCCCCGCTGACCCGCCTGCTCGGCGACGTCCAGGCCGACGCGGGGCGGGGGTTCGGCTTCACCTGGCCCTCGGCGGTGCCGGTCACCCGGCCCGACCACGTGCTCTACCGCGGCCTCACCCCCACCGCCGCCGACGTGCTGCGGACGCCGGACTCCGACCACCGGGCGGTGACCGCCGCCTTCCGCTGGTGAGTCAGCGACGCCCGTCGGCCGGCGTGACGGTCAACCGGTGCCGGCTGGCGTCGCCGCTGGAGAAGGGCCAGATCCGGTCGGCGTACTCGACCAGGTCGGCCAGCTGCTCGCGGGTCAGGCCCGCAGAGGAGATGGAGGCGTGCACGTCGGCCCGGTAGCGGCCGTCGTCGTCCCGCCCCAGCTTCGCCTCCGCGGTCACCTGCACGGTGTGTGCCTCGTCGGTGATCTCGCCCGCCGCCTCCACCGCCGCGTGGTGCAGGCAGGACGCGAACGCGGCGGCCAGCAGCTGCTCCGGCGTCAGGCCCGTGCAGTGCGGGGCGAGCGGGGACGCCAGGGCCGTGGACCAGCCGTCTTGGGTGCGTACATGACCGCCCGAAGCGGTCGCCGTGGCCTCGTTCGGCCAGGAACTCGGATCCGGCATCGCGTTCCTCCCGTCAGTCACCGGCGCGTTCCCGGCCTCGTACGGGTGAAACGCCGGTCAGCCGGAACGGGCGCGGGACCGGTCGTCGAGCGCGACCGCCTCGGTCGCCTCCGTCGCGGCGCGCTCGGTCCACTCGGAGACCGGCGCGGAGCGGGGCCGGGGCACCGACGCCAGCATCGGCACGTACACCCGGGCGTCCACCGCCTCGGCCAGCAGCAGCGCGGCCATCAGGCTGGTCGGCCGGCGGGTCGGGTCGTCGTCGAGGCAGTGGCGGCACAGCTCGGCCACCTCCGGCGGCAGCCCCTCGATCGGGGGCAGCGGCTCCGCCGTCACCCGCCGGCGGGCGCCCACCAGCTGGGTAGCGGTGGTCCCGGCGGCGTACGGCAGGCGCCCGGTGAGGCAGTAGTAGAGGAGCACGCCGAGGGCGTACATGTCGGCCGCGGGGGTGGCCGGCTGCCGGTCGAACTGCTCCGGGGCCAGGTACGCCGGCGTACCCACCACCATGCCGTCCGGGTTCTCGTCGGGCTCGCCGGCCGGGGTGGCGATGCCGAAGTCCAGGACCTTCACCCCGGACGGGGTGAGCATGACGTTCGCCGGTTTCACGTCGCGGTGCACGATCCCGTGCGCGTGCGCGGCGGCCAGCGCGGCCGCCACCTCCGCGCAGACCCGCACCGCGATCCGCCAGTCCAGCGGCCCGGCGCGCAGATGGGTCGCCAGCGTCTCGCCCTCGGCCAGTTCCATCACGATGTACGGCGCCTCACGCCCGGGCAGCGCGGTCGAGGTGCCGAAGTCGTGCACGCTGGCCACGTTGGGATGGACCAGCCGGGCGGCGTTGCGCGCCTCGGCGCGGATCCGCTCGACCGAGGTCTGCTCGCCCTGCTGCCCGGGGGACATCAGCTTCACCGCGACCGGCCGATCCAGCACCAGATCGTGCGCCCGCCACACCTCGGACATGCCGCCCAGGCCGATGCGCTGTGCCAGCTGGTACCGCCCGGCCAGCGTCCTCATCGACCCGCTCCTGTCCCTGTCGTGCGGCGTGTCCCGGTCTGGGTTCGCCGTTCTCGAGCCGGTACCCGCGCTCCCAGCAGGGCAAACCCGGCGGCGGTCGGCCCGGAGCGGGCTCGGGGCCGACCGCCGGTGCGGTAGCTTGCCAGCCAGGGGCGTCCGGCGCAGCGGTGCGGGCGGCACGACGGAGGGGGACGCGGATGGGTGGGGTGACCGTGCGTTTCGTCGGCGGGCCGGCCCACGACGTGGTCCGGGAGGTGCCCGCCGAGGCGGGGGGCGAGCCGCCGGAGCGCTGGATCATGCGGCACCCCGACGCCGCCCCGGCGCCGGGCGGCGGCGGTCCGGACCACCTCTACGCGCGGGACCGGCCCGACGGCAGCGGGGTGTGGACGATGCGCTTCGTGCGCACCTATCCGATCGGGGCGAGCGAGTAGCCGGTCACCGGCGGTACCGTCGAGGTCACCCCTGGTGGTGGGCACAGCTGGCGCACAGGATGCGCACAGGGCAGCGCCAGGCACGCCGCCGACGATGAGGGCATGGTGATGGACGGGCAGGCAGCGCAGCAGCGGATCGAACTCCGTCGCCCCGACGGCGAGCCGGTCCGGGTCCTGGTGGTCGACGACGAGCCGACCCTGACCGACCTGCTGTCGATGGCCCTGCGCTACGAGGGCTGGCAGGTGCTCAGTGCCGGCAACGGGATGTCCGCGCTCAGCGCCGCCCGGCAGTTCCAGCCGGACGCCGTGGTCCTCGACGTGATGCTGCCCGACCTGGACGGCTTCCAGGTGCTGCGTCGGCTGCGCGAGCAGACCCCGACCGTGCCGGTGCTCTTCCTGACCGCCCGGGACGCCGTCGAGGAACGGATCGCCGGGCTGACCGTCGGCGGCGACGACTACGTCACCAAGCCGTTCAGCCTGGAGGAGGTCATCGCCCGGCTGCGCGCCCTGCTGCGCCGCTCCGGGTTCGCCGTGGCCGCCCGCGAGGACGCGGTGCTCACCGTCGGCGACCTCAGCCTCGACGAGGACAGCCACGAGGTGCGCCGTGGCGCCACGCTGATCACCCTCACCGCCACCGAGTTCGAGCTGCTGCGCTACCTGATGCGCAACCCGCGCCGGGTGCTGAGCAAGGCGCAGATCCTGGACCGGGTCTGGAACTACGACTTCGGCGGGCAGGCCAACGTCGTGGAGCTCTACATCTCGTACCTGCGGAAGAAGATCGACGCCGGGCGGGCCCCGATGATCCACACGCTGCGCGGCGCGGGCTATGTCCTCAAGCCGGCGGAGTGACCGGGGCGGCCCGCTGCGCCGGTGGCTGGCCGGGCGGTCCCTGCGGACCCGGCTGGTCGCCGCGGTGGTGGCGCTGCTCGCCCTGGTCAGCCTCGCCATCGGCGGGCTGACCACGGTCGCGCTGCGGCACTTCCTCGTCGTCCAGGTGGACAACCAGCTCGCGATGGACGGTCGCCGCCGCGACGGACGGCTGCCCTGGGCTCGGGAGCCGAGCGCCTGGCCGCGGTCGGACCCGCGTGGCTGGCAGCCCCGGCCGGAACCGCCGGCCGGCTTCCCGCCCGGCTCGATCGGCGTGCGGGTCGCCGCCGGCGGGGACACCTCGGCCCGCATCCGCACCACTTCCGGCCCCACCGAGGCCCTCACCGCAGCCGAGGTGGCTCCGCTGGCCCGGCTCGCCCGCGACGGGCAGCCGCGCACCGTCGACCTGGGCGACCGGGGCGACTACCGGGCGGTCGCCCGGCAGGTGCCCGACGGCGACGTGCTGGTCTTCGCGATCCCGCTGGCCGGGGTGCAGGAGACCGTCTGGTGGATGATCGCCGCCCAGGCGGGCGTCGCCGCCGCCGGACTGCTGGTCGCCGGCGGCCTGGGCGCGCTGATCGTGCGGGCCACGCTGCGCCCGCTGAACCGGGTCGCCGCCACCGCCGCCCGGGTCACCGAGCTGCCGCTGGACCGTGGCGAGGTGGCGCTGTCGGTGCGGGTGCCGGAGGGGGACACCGACCCGCGTACCGAGGTCGGGCAGGTGGGGGCGGCGTTGAACCGGATGCTGGGGCACGTCGCCGCCGCGCTGGCGGCGCGGCAGGCCAGCGAGACCCGGGTACGCCAGTTCGTCGCCGACGCCAGCCACGAGCTGCGTACGCCGCTGGCCGCGATCCGCGGCTACGCCGAGGTGGCCCGGCGCGGCCGGGACCGGGTGCCGCCGGACGTCGCGCACGCCCTGCGCCGGGTGGAGTCGGTCAGCACCCGGATGACCGGCCTCGTCGACGACCTGCTGCTGCTGGCCCGGCTGGACTCGGGCCGGCCGCTGGTGACCGAGCCGGTCGACCTGACCGCGCTGGTCGTCGACGCGGTCGGCGACGCGCACGTCGCCGGCCCGGAGCACCGCTGGCAGCTCGACCTGCCCGACGAGGTGCTCGACGTGCCGGGCGACGCCGCCCGGCTGCACCAGGTGGTGGCGAACCTGCTGGCCAACGCCCGGGTGCACACCCCGCCCGGCACCACGGTGACCACCCGGCTGGCCCGCGCCCCGGAAGGCGTGGAGCTCACCGTCTCCGACGACGGGCCGGGTATCCCGCCCGAGTTGCAGGGCGAGGTCTTCGAACGCTTCGCCCGGGGCGACAGCTCCCGGTCCCGGGAGCACGGCAGCACCGGCCTCGGCCTGGCGATCGTGGCGGCGGTGGTGGAGGCGCACCACGGCACCGTCGAGGTGCAGAGCCGGCCGGGCCGTACCGTCTTCCGGGTCCTGCTGCCCGGTTCCACAGCCGACGCATAGCCCGTCACGGGGGCGACTGGGCGCCCCGGCCGTGCTCGGCCGTGCCGGCCCTGCACCACCGCCGGCCGGAGGTCAGTGCGGCAGGGCGGCGGCGAGGACCTCGACGAGGCGGCGCGCGTACCGCCCGTCGGGGTCCGCGTCGGCGTCGAGGTCGGCCACGCTCACCCCGAGCAGGCGTCCGGACCGGGCCAGCGGCCCGGTGAGCGCGAGCAGGTCGGCCCAGTCGAGGCCGCCCGGTTCGGGGTAGGTCACCGCCGGCAGCACCCCCGGGTCGAGCACGTCGACGTCCAGGTGCAGCCAGGCCGGCCCGTCGCCCTCCGCCGCCAGGTCGCGGCCGACGGCCCCGGCCCCCCGTCGCCGCAGCTCCGCCGCCGGCACCTGGGGGATCCGCGGGTCCACCCGGTCGGCCTCCCGGCGGGCCTCCTCGTCGCCGGGCGGGCGGTGGCCGACCAGCCGGACCAGCTCCGGCGCCACCAGCGGCGCCGCCCGGTCGAAGAGGTCCGGGCCGTGGCCGGTGAGGATGGACAGCTCCATGTCCGCGCCCTCCCCGGTGGCCGAGCCGAACCCGTCGGAGAAGTCCGGGTGACCGTCCAGGAACCACAGCCCGCTGCCGGGCGGCAGGGCCAGGAACACGCCCAGCAGGATGGTGCAGTCCCCGCCCAGGACGAGCGGGTGCCGCCCGGCGGCGCGGACCGCCGCCACCCCGGCGGCGATCGCCCGACCGGCCCGACGGACCTGTTCCGCCCCGGTCAGCCCGGTCACCGGGTCCCGCGTCGCGTCGTCGATCCGGGCGTCGACCGCTCCGCCGTCGTCGGCGTGCAGTGCGGCCAGCAGGCCGGCGGCCCGCAGCGCGCCGGGGCCGCGCTCCTCACCCCGGCTCCGACCGGAGGAGTCCAGCGCCGCGTCCAGCACCGTCCATCGCACAGGCGCAGGGTAGCCCCGACGTGGCAGGCTGGGCACGATGTACCGGGAACGTCGGGCCGCCCTGCCGGGTGCCGTGCTGTGGACCGCCGTCAGCGCGGGCGCGGCCACCCGGGTGCTGCCGGACGGCTGCCTCGACCTGCTCTGGTCCAGCCGGTCCGGGCTGCTGGTGGCCGGCCCGGACCGCACCGCCCATCTCAGCGTCGCGGCGCCGGGGGAGCGGTGGCTGGGGCTGCGGCTGCCACCGGGCACCGGCCCGGCGGTCTTCGGCGTCCCCGCCGACGAGCTGCGGGACCGTCGGGTGCCGCTCGACGCGCTCTGGGGTCGCGCGGCGGCCGAGGTCGCCGAGCGGCTGGGGGACCGGCCGACCGGGACCGCGCTGGAGGCCGTCGCGGTCGCCCGACTGGCCGCCGCCGGCGGACCCGATCCGCTCGGCGCGCGGGTCGCCGCCCTGCTCGCCGGCGGCGCCACGGTCACCGCGACCGCCGCCGAGGTCGGCCTCGGCCCGCGCGTTCTGTACCGGCGCAGTCAGGCCCTCTTCGGGTACGGCCCGAAGACCCTCGCCCGCATCCTGCGGATGCGTCGCGCGCTCGCGCTGGCCCGCACCGGTGTCGGGCTGGCCGAGGTGGCCGCCCGCAGCGGGTACGCCGACCAGGCGCATTTCACCCGCGACGTACGCGAGCTGGCCGGTGCCCCCCCGAAGACCCTGCTGCGGAGCTGACCCGGCGGTCGTCCGATGCGGCCCGAGGGCCCGCCGCGCGGTGGCGCTCGCATCGAAGTTCATGCACCAACCTTCGTCGGCGCCCAGCCCAAGATCAAGTCTTGTTCTTGTCGAGGGCCCGTGATGAAGTGAGGAAAGCGGGATGTCGTTCCCTCCGCGGCGGGCCCGCCCGGCGTCTGTCCGGGTGAGGAGGGCGATCCGTTGACGACTGAGGACCGCACCCGGGACGACTTCACCGACTTCGTCCGTGCCGAGGTGGCCGGGCTGACCCGGTTCGCGTACCTGCTGACGGGCGACCGGCACCACGCCGAGGACCTGGTCCAGGTGGCGCTGGCGCGGGTCGCGGTGCGCTGGGAACGGATCGACGATCCGTCGGCCTACCTACGGCGGGTGCTCTGCACCCAGGCCGCGAGTTGGTGGCGGTGGCGGCGCGCGCGCCCACCGGAGCGGCTGGGCGTCGCGCTGCCGGAGCGGGCCGGCTCGGGCGACGACACCGACCTGCGGCTGGTGCTGCGGGCGGCGCTGGCCCGGCTGACCGCCCGGCAACGCGCGGTGCTGGTGCTGCGCTACTTCGAGGACCGCACCGAGACCGAGACGGCCGCCCTGCTGGGCTGCCGGGTCGGCACGGTCAAAAGCCAGACCCGGCACGCCCTCGGTCGGCTTCGCGTCCTCGCTCCCGAGTTGGCCGAGCTGGTCGGTCGCAGTCCCCAGGAGGTGACCCGATGACCGCCCGGCTCACCGAGGCACTGCGCCGCCTCGCCGACGAGGCGCCGCCCGCGTCCGTACCGGAGGGGCTCTTCGACACGGCGCGGGCCCGGCACCGCCGTCGCCGGGCCGCCGTCGCCGGCGCGCTCGCCGTCCTGGTCCTGCTCCTCGGCACCGGGTACGTCCTGCACCCGGTCGCCCTGCTCGCACCCGCCGCGCCCCGGCTCGACGGACCCGGTCTGCCCAGCCGGCTGGTCGACCCGCCGTGGCGTACCGCCGCCGTGGCGCAATCGGCCCCCGGGCCGGCGGCGGCGCTCTTCGGTGGGCCGGCCGTGCGCTCCGACTGGGACGAGGCCCGGATGGGTGTGGTGGCCGCGGAAGCCGACCGCTACCGGGTGCTCGACGTCGCGCCGGTGACGCCCGGCTTCGACGCGTTGCTGTCCCCGGACGGTCGCCATGTCTGGGCCGGTGGCGTGCTGGTCGACCTGACCTCCGGCCGGTCCACCAGCGACGGGGTGGCCGGTCGCCCGCTGGCCTTCGCGCCGGACGGCACGCGCCTCGCCTACGCCGACGACCAGGACACCTTCACCCCGCCGAACACCTACGGAACCCCGTTCGTGGGACTTTACGACCCGGCCAGCCGGGCCGACGTACTTCGGATGCGGGTGGGCGTCGCCTGGGTGGCGCCGGCC
Source organism: Micromonospora sp. CPCC 205739 (assembly GCF_036906795.1). Classification (NCBI taxonomy): domain Bacteria; kingdom Bacillati; phylum Actinomycetota; class Actinomycetes; order Micromonosporales; family Micromonosporaceae; genus Micromonospora; species Micromonospora sp. CPCC 205739. Next base: position 33,105 of record NZ_JBAKHS010000038.1, read on the forward strand.
GCTGCCGCGATCGCCCCGGACGGCGGTGAACTCGCCGTGCAGGTCCGCGACGAGGTCTGGGTGGCCCGGGTCGCCGACGCGGACCGGAACCGCGTCGCCGAGCCGTACCGGAGGCTGCCGCTGGCCGGTGGCCGACTGGCCGGGCCCGGCTCCTGGGCACCGGACGGGCGGTCGCTGACCACCGTGGAGCGGTCCTCCTGCACCGACTGCCCGGTGCCGGGCTACCCGCGCACCTGGCGGCTGGTCACCCGGCAGGTGGCCGACGGTGCGCCGGTCGGCGGGGCGGCCTTTCCGGAGCTGCGCTCGGCCACCTACGTGCAGGTGGTCGGCTGGCGGTCGGCGGACGAGGCGGTCGCGCTGGTCGGCCGGCCCGGCCCGGGCGCGGTGGACCGGCCGGACACCTACGACATCTCCGTGAATCCCCACCGGGAGCCGGGCACGGCGGGGGTTGAGCTGGTGCGGTTGCGCCGCGGCGCGAGCGCACCGGAGGTGCTGCTGCGCACGCCGGCGGGGATCACCGAGCTGTCGGTCGCCGCCGACCTCGCCGTCGCCGGCCAGGTCCGCGCGTCGGGCGACCCGGAGTACGGTCCGCCGCCGTTCTGGCTGCTGGCGGTGGGCATCGTCCTGGCGGTTCTGGTGGCCCTGCCCCTGCTGGCGCTGGTGCGGCGGCTGCGCGGTCGGCGGGGTGGCCCCGCGTCCGGCCGCCGTATCCGGGACGACAGCCCAGCCCCCGACGGGCCCTAGGCCGTGTCTTCAAAGGTTCACAACCACTGGAGTAGTGCGGCGATGGTGACGGTGGCCTGGTAGGACGTGGCGGTTTTGTCGTAGCGGGTGGCGACGCTGCGGCACTGCTTGAGGCGGTTGAAGCAGCGTTCGACGACGTT
>NZ_JBAKHS010000039.1:0-31311 GCF_036906795.1 Micromonospora sp. CPCC 205739
CGTCCAGGTGATGTAACGACCCGCCGCCCACCATCATTCCGGGGGCTCGCACCCCGGGCCGGCCACGTCATCGGCCAGGCAGCCGGGCTGCTGCTGAGGTTATCCAGTGGATGTAACGACCCCGGCCCGGCCACCATTCCGCCGCCTGGGCGCCGCCGGTCACGGGACACCCCGGCACGGCCACGCGGATACCGGACATGGCCCGCGAACGGATCCGGACGGGACCGGACATCCCGGCCGAGGACGGCGAGGCGGCGAGGCGAGGCCGCGCCATGCCGAACGCGCCCGATAAGGGACAGGCCGCCAGGTCGGGTTTATCTCTCGTGCGGCCCGTGACCGCCCAGGCCCGTGGTTACGTTCTGCGGGTCGCCCGTCGTACGGGATACCGGGGGAATCTCGGCCACACCGGCATCCACCGTCGCGGCCGGCGGTCGGTCGTCGGGCGGCTGCGGCGGCGAGATCCAGGTGACCAGCACCACCGAGATGATCATGAGGAGGAACCACGACGCGAGCTTGGTCGCCGAGACCGGGTGCCAACCGGCCAACTGGTTGGGATACAGCCAGGCCTGCGACCAGGTGGCGATGTTCTCCGCGAGCCAGATGAAGGCGGCAACGAGGAGGAAGGCCAGCAGGAGCGGCATGCGCCACCGGAACCGGAAGATGCGGAACTGCATGACACAGCGCCCGAACACCAGAGCGACGACGGCCATGAGCAGCCATCGCACGTCCTGGACGTAGTGGTTGGTGAAGAAGTTGGCATAGATCGCGGCGGCCACGACAGCCGTCACCCAGCGTCTCGGGTATCGCACGAAGCGCAGATCGAACAGCCGGTTGACCCGGACCATGTAGGAGCCGACCGCGGCATACATGAAGCCGCTGAACAGCGGCACCGCCCCGAGCCGCAGGACGCCGTCGGGCGCGTAGGACCACGAGCCGACGTGCGTCTTGAACAGCTCCATCGCCGTGCCGACGAGGTGGAACAGCACCACCACCCGCAGTTCCCGCAGGGATTCCAGGCGTCCGGCCACCATCGCGATCTGGATGACGACCGCGGCGAGGGTCAGGAAGTCGTTGCGGGCGAGCGGCGCGTCCTCCGGGTACCACAGATGCGCCGCGAAGATGACCGCCAGCATCGCCCCACCGAACACGCACGCCCAGGCCTGTTTGAGCCCGAAGACCGCGAACTCGGTCAGCCAGGCGGCCGGTCCGCGCCGGGGCAGTCGGGTGAGGATCGCGCGGAAGCGGGCATCGATCGCGCGCTCGGCCCTGGTCAGAGTGCCTGGTCCGGAAGGGTTACGCATCGCCGCGACGCTATCGTGCCGGCGCAGCTCAGCCGGCACTGGCGGGGTACAGCGGAGGAATCACGCCGGGCACGGCCGGCCAGAGCCACGCGAACCCGGTGGAAAAGCGCCGATCCCGCCACTACGGTGCGGGGATGCCGCTGCACCCCGACCCCGAAGCATCCACCGGACACCTGCTGAGCACCGACGACGGCACGCCGCTGGCCCGGCTGCGGCTGCGCGACGACGACGGTGAACGCGTGGCCGAGGAGGTGACGCCCCTGCCGCAGACGGACGTGCAGGTGCTCGCCGCGCAGGCCCGGCGGGACCTCGCCGGCGCGCGGCTGGAGACGCCGGACGAGACGCTGGCGGCTGCGCTGGTCGCGGGCGGCCTGCGGCTGCGCAGGGCGGCCACGGAGATGCGACACGACCTGCTCGACGTACCGGAGGCGGTGGCGCTGCCCGCCGGTTGGTCGTGGGCGCCCGCCGGCTGGGACGACGACCTGGCCGAGGGACTGGCGGCGGCGTACGGGCCGGACCACCCGGACGGGCGTTGGGAGCCGAGCGACACCGCCGAGGTGCGGGGGATGTTCGAGCGGGCCGAGCCGGTGCCGCCGCTGCTGCCGGCCTCGGCGCGGGTGGTCGGACCGGACGGACGCAGCGCCGGGCACGTCCTCACCGCCGGCCCGGTGCCGTGGACCACGGACGTCTGCGCCTGGATCCTCAACCTGGGGGTGGCGCCGGCGGCGCAGCGGCGGGGGCTGGGGCGGGCGCTGCTGGGCCACACCCTGCGCGGGGCCCGCGCGGCCGGGCTGCCCCGGGTGGGCCTGTCGGTGGCCGACGGCAATCCGGCCCGCCGAATGTACGACGAGGCCGGCTTCCGTCCGGTGGCCCGGGTGCTGACGGTGCCGCTGCCGGCCGCCGGGTCACCGGCAACGCCGTGATCCGACGCCGCGCGGCAGACGTGCGGGCGCCCGCCGGAAGGTTCCGGCGGGCGCCCGTTCTCACTGTGCCGGGGCCCTGCCCGGCTCATGTCGTCAGCGCGTCGACCCCATGCCGAAGCGGTTGCGCCGACGCCAGACGAGGCTGCCCAGCATCAGGACCGCACCCGCGCCGACGAGACCGCCGCCGACCTTGAGCGGGGTGCCCATGCTGTCACCGGTGACCGGCAGATGCTTCCCGTCCTGCTTCCCGTCCCGCTTCTTCGGCAGGACCGTGACGGTGGCGCTGGCCGTGCAGCCGGACTGACGGCCGGTCGCGGTGAAGGTGTACCGACCGGGCTCGGTCGGCCGGTAGGTCACAGTGAACCGTCCCGCCGCGTCAGTCTTCGCGGTGAAGTGCCGCGGGGCCGGCTGCGGGTAGGCCACCGCCGCCATCGCAACGGTGCTGCCGTCGCTACGGCGGGCCGGCGCCTGGTTCGGGACGGAGGCGGCGAAGGGCGTCACGGCCACATCGATGTCGACGATCTCGTTGCGACCGCAACCGGTGCCCTTGAGCACCACGGTCTGGCCGACGCGTACCGTGGACGGCTTCGCCGTCAACGTCGGCTGCTTCGGTGGGTAGTCCGGCGGCGGCTGGGTCTTGCTGTCGGGGGCCGGCTGCGGTAGCGCCGCCCCCGCCGCTGTCGGCGCCAGCACGACGGCCAGGCCGGCCGTGAGCGCCATGATGATGCGGGATAGCCGCATGTTGGTCTCCTCCTACTGGTTGCAGCTTGGTGCGGGAACAACTTGGGTGGTCCATGGGGTGGCTGTGGGAGTGAGCCAGAGCTCGGGCGTGCCGGCGGTGTTCCGACCGGTCAGCAGGTCGACGTCGAGCGTCCGGGTGCCCCCGGGCGGGACCTCGACGTTCGCCACGCCTACCTGCCGGCGCCGCTCGGTCCCGCCGCCCAGGCCGACGTCCGCCCCGTCGAGCCGGGCGCCCATGACGGCGCCGCCGGCGGGGCTGAAGACGTACACCAGGGTGCGGATCGTGTACGGGTCGCCGGCCTTTCCCATGCCGAGCACTGAGCTGGTTAGGCCGGACGTCGGCGCCGAGGAGTGCAGGGTGAACCGCAGGCGCAGCTGACGGCGTCCCTCCTCCTGGCACTCACCGACGGTCAGTTGCGCCGTCGGCTTCAGGTAGTAGCCGAGCTTCGCGCCGCTGCCGTCGTTGAGGAACACCCCCACACTGGGCACCGTCTCGTGCTCCGGCAGAATCCCGCTCACCCGGCTGTTGGCGAAGATGCGCTGTTCTTCTGGCCGGGCACTCCAGAACAATATCCTTCTTTCAGCCATAGAGCGGTCGAAAGCGGACAAAACAGCCTTTGGGTTGACTTTTGCGGCGAGAACCGCGTCAAAGACCGCCGCAGCCGCCGCCGCGTAGTAGGCGTCCTGTTCCTTCAGGCCCATCGTCTGGTAGGCGTCGGAGAGCAGCGTCCGCACCACCGTGGCGGCGGCGAGCTTGGGGCCGCCCGGCACCGAGACCGGACCGGTCGCCGCGAGCAGGTACGACAGGGCCACCGGGTCGACCGCCAGCACCCCGTCCACCGTGGTGCCGGTGCGGCGTCGGACCATTTCGCGGTAGAGCTTGGCCGCTGTCGGGAAGTGCGGGGTCAGATTGACGTCCGCCGGGTAGATCGCGGGCAGGTCGGTGTAGATCTGACGCATCTCGGCCGGCAGCGTGGCGACGGGTGGAATGAACCGCTTCAGGTCCACCGCGGTGCCCTGGGTGACGATCTCCACCCGGCCGCCGTCGGCGCGGATCACCGCGTACGCCCCGAGCATCCCGCCGGTGGCGCGCAGCTCGGCCGGGTTCTGGGAGACGAGCAGGTAGGTGCGCCGGCCGTCGGCGCCGAGCAGCGACGGGAGCACCTTGGCCCCCTGGTCGGCGGCCCCGGTCAGTCCGGCCAGTCGGTCGATCTCCACCCGCAGGTCGGCCAGGGCCTTACCGACCTGTCCGACCAGGTCCTCGGTCCGCACCGCGGCGAGCCGGTCACGGGTCTGCCGCACCGTGCCGTTCACGTCGGCCAACTCGGTGGAGACGGCCCGCAGCCGCGCCACGTCCAGGCGTCCCTCCCTCGGCACCAGGGTGGCGAGGTCGGCGCGCAGCAGCGTGGGGAAGGCCCGCCGGGCGAGGTCGTCGACGGCCACCGCGATCTGGCGCACCGCCGCGAGGTCGTCACCGGCGTACGGGGAGTGCTGCCCCAGCCACCACGCCGGGTCGCCGGTGGCGTCCCGGGCCGCCCCGGCCTGCTCCTGGAGTGCCGCGAGGGTGCGTTGGGCCCGCGCCGTGTCCCCACCGACGATCTGGGCACTCAGTTCCCGGGCGAGTCCGGCGGCGTTCAGCAGATGCGACCGCGCCTGCCAGCCCCGGAAGCCGACCCATCCGGCGCCCGCCAGGAGCAGGGAGCCGACCACGAGCGCGGCGAGCAACGCGCGCCGGATGCGTACCCTGGTCCGCCGCCGCAGGCGCCGTCGGCCGCGACGCGACACACCGCTCTCGGTCACACCACTCTCCACTCAAAACGGACACGAATGACGATTCATCGTTTTCTAGCATGATTAACCACGCTGACCTGCGCTTTTCGTCGCTTTGCCGCCCTCGAAGGCGGTCTGCGAGGATCGTTCGGGTGATCACCCTCGGTGGCGCGCGACGGCCACCCGGTTGAGCAGGTCCTCCACCCGGTCGACGCCCGCCCGCAACGACATCTCCCGCAGGTACGCCTCGCGTCCCCGCCGCCCCATCTCCGACCGCGCGGCGGCCGGAATCGTCGAGGCGAGCCAGAACCGGTCGGCCAGCGTGGCCCAGTCCTCCGGCGGGCAGGACAGCCCGGCCCGTGCACGCTCCACCAGCTCCACGGTGTCCCCGGCGGCCGAGGCGATCACCGGCGCGGCGCAGGCGAGCGCGGCCTGCAACTTGCCGGGTACCGTGCCCCGCAGCTCGGGCAGGTCGCGGAGCATGACCAGCTGATAGTCGGCGGCCGCGTACAGCTCCGGCATGTCCACCGGCGACCGACGCTCCACGAAGCGCACGTTGTCCGCCCGCAGCTCGGCGGCGAGCCCCCGCACCCGCCGCTCCTCCGCGCCCGAACCCACCAGCACCAGGTCCGTCCGGCCGTCCAGTGCCGCCGCCGCGCGGACCGCCGTCTCGAGCCCCTGCCGCACCCCGATCGTGCCGGCGTGCATGACCACGCACCGGCCGTCGCGCCGGACGAAGGCCTGCGTGGCGCGGCTGGGCCGGACCGGCTGGAAGATCCGCTCGTCGGTCCAGTTGAGCACCACCTGCACCCGGTCCGGGTCGACGCCGTCGGCGAGCACCAGCTCCCGCATGGACGGCGCCGTGACGGCCAGGGCGTCCGCCTCGCGCAGCACGCGGCGCATGGTGGTGGCGAGCCGTCCGGGCCGGCGCTGCCGCTGCGCGCCGTCCCCGGCGACGTCCTCCTCCGGCCAGAGGTCCTGCACGTGCAGCACGGCCGGCACCCGGCCGAGCATCCGCAGCAGCGCGGCGGTGGCGAAGGTCGTCGCGGGGAGCTGGAAGACGTAGAGCACGTCCACATCGGCCAGGTAGCGGCGCCCGACCATCGCCACGCTGCCCGCGAACGAGAGGTGACTGGCCATCCGGGCACCCGGGGAGCCGTCGCCACCGGCGTAGCGGGGTACCCGCCGCACGGTCAGCCGATCGCTGCGCGTCAGGTGACGCCAGCGCTGCCGCCAGCCGGGGTAGACGTGCCCGCCCGGATAGTCGGGAAAGCCGGTCAGCACCCGCACCTCGTGCCCCCGGGCGGCCAGTTCCTCGGCGAGGCTGCCCGGGATGAAGGCCGGTTCGGGCGGGAAGTGGTACGACAGGATGCCGATCCTCATCAGCGGGTCCCCCTCGACCGGACCGGCGCGGCCACCGGCGACCGCGCCGCCGGCCCGCCGCGCCGGGCCGTGATGCCGCACCGGTCCGGGCGGCACGCGACGACGGCCGACCGGCTGCCGGAGCGGGTCGACGCGCCGCCACGCGCCACGACGCGGACCGGGCCCCGCGCCCGGGGACGGCTGCGACCAGCCGCCCCGGACGGCGGTCCCGGTGGTCCCATCGGCGGCCGGCCGGTCCACCCCCGGCGCGACGCCGAGGAGGTCGAACGGGCGATGCGACCGGTGGTGGCACTCATCGGCGCAGCCGGGTGAGTTCCTGCGTGCGGTCCGGGACGCCGGCGGCTCCGTCGGATCCGGTACGGCGCGCCGCCGCGGCCCGGTCGGCGGGCACCGAGGACGCGCCGGTGGTGGTGATCCGGTAGGCCTCGTACTGGTAGGCGTCGGCCTTGGCCACCTTGGTCATGTTCAGCACGCAGCCGAGCAGGCGGACCGAGACCGAGTGCAGCGCCCGGGCCGCCGCGGCGACCTGGGTCCGCGAGGTGCGTCCCTGCTGGGTGACGAGCAGCGCGCCGTCGGCCTGCACCGCCACCACCACGCCGTCGGTGACGGCCAGCAGCGGCGCGGTGTCGATAACCACGATGTCCGCCGACTCGCGCAGCGCCAGCAGCAGGTCCGCCATCGCCTTGGAACCGAGCAGCTCGCTCGGGTTCGGCGGGGCCGACCCGCTGGGGAGCACCAGCAGCGACTTGTCGCCCCAGCGCTGTACCACGTCACCGACCTGCACGTCGCCGACCAGCACGTCGGTCAGGCCGACCCCGCCGTCGAGACCCAGGTAGTCGGCGACCTTCGGCCGGCGCAGGTCGGCGTCGACCAGCAGCACGCGCCAGCCCGCCTCGGCCAGCGCGATCGCCAGGTTGCAGGAGAGGGTCGTCTTGCCCTCGCCCTGCAGCGCGCTGGTGACCGCGATGACCCGGGCGGGCTCGTGCACGTCCACGAACCGCAGGTTGGTGCGCAGCTTGCGGACCGCCTCGGCGCGCGCCGAGGTCGCCGCATCGCCCACGATCAGGGGTGCTGCCTTCGCGCCGACCTCGAACGGGATCTCACCCAGCAGCGGGCTGCCGGTGACCCGTTGCAGCCCGGCGGCGTCGCGCAGCCGGACGTCGGCCAGCCCGCGCAGCACGGCCAGCGCGGCGCCGAGCAGCAGCCCGACCAGGGCGCCGACGATGAGGTTCCGGGTGGGTTGCGGGGAGACCGGGCTGGAACTCACCCGGGGACCGCTGACCAGCTCGATCTTGATGGGGGCCGGCCGACCCTCGCCCGTCGTCTCGACCTTCTGCACCAGCTCGACGAACTTCGCCGCGAGCGTCTCGGTCACCTTCATCGCCCGGGTCTGGTCGGTGTCGGTGATCGTCGCGCGCAGCAGCACGGTGCCGGTCTCGGTGGAGGTGCTGAGGCGGCGCTGCACGTCGTCCGCGGTGAGGCCGACCTGCGTCTCGGCCACCACGCTCTGCGCCAGCCGGTCACTGCGCAGCAGGTCCGCGTAGGACTTCACTCGTTGCTGAAGGAAGAGGCCGCCCTGGTAGGCGTCGGTGACGCCCTGGCTCGGCGTGGTGACGAAGAAGGTCACGGAGGCCACGTACCGGGGTGGCGTGCGAACGGTGATGAGCGCGGCCGAACCGACCGCGACCATCAGCGTGACCAGGACGATCCACCAGTGTCGGCGGATCAGGCGCAGGCAGGTGCGTACGTCCATCACGCTCTCCGTTCCGCCGGGACAACCAGCCGGTGAAACTGCACGAAATCCCCCAATACTTCCCAAACGGCATGACAGGATCTATTCGCCGCAAGCTTGCCGTGAAGTGACCAAACGAATGTAAGCGATCGAACATCCCCGGAGACCTGAATCCTCGCAATCAGGCAACAAAGGCAGAGGACACCAATGGACGATGCAGCCCTCCCGGCCGAGACGAACATCCCGCGACGTGACTGGGTCACCCGACGTGCGAAGACCCTGTCTCTGCTAACGCTCGACACCGGCGCATGGTGCGCCGGATTCCTGGTCGCCGCCTGGGCCAGGTACGAATTCGGCCTCACGCCCCGGCAGTGCGCCCTCGCCCTGGGCACCGCCGTCGTCTGCGCGGTCGTCCACGCCGCCATCGAGCAGGTGCGCTCGACGGCCCGCGGCCGGCACCCGATCGGCAGCATCGGCGAGGCCCGCGACCTGGCCTGCACCAGCCTCCTCGCGGCGGTCGTGGTGCTGGCCGCCCTGGCGACGCTCACCGAACGGCCCGTGCCGGCCAGCGTCCCGGTGACCGGCGGGGCGGTGGCCCTGCTGGTGATGGCCGGCGGGCGGGCCGGCTACCGGTGGCGGCGCGACCGCGACGACCGCCCGGTCCGCGGCGCGGAGCGGGCCCTGATCTACGGCGTCGACGCCGCCAGCGAACGACTCGTACGGGTGCTGCTCGGCGACCGGGGCGGCAGCTACCTGCCGGTCGGGCTGCTCGACGACGACCGCGAGCGGCAGGGGCTGCGCCTGGAGGGACTCCGGGTGCTGGGCGGGCGCGAGCAGATCGAGCAGGCGGTGCGCCGGACCGGCGCCACCACGGTCATCTTCTCGATCGACGGGTCCGACGCCGAGCTGATGCGCGACGTGCGCCGCCGGACGTTGCAGGCCGGTGCCGCCTTCAAGGTCCTCCCTCCGGTCCGGGAACTGCTGGACCGGCCGGTGCGGGCCACCGACGTGCGGGACCTGCAGCTCACCGACCTGCTCGGGCGGGCCCAGCGGGTGGCCGAGCTGATGATCGAGCGCAACGGCCTGGCGGGCCGGCGGGTGCTGGTCACCGGCGCGGGCGGCTCCATCGGTTCGGAGCTGTGCCGGCAGATCGCCCGCTGCGAGCCGGGCGAGCTGATGATGCTGGACCGGGACGAGTCGGCGTTGCACGCGCTGCAGATGTCACTGCACGGCCGGGCGCTGCTGGACGGGCCGGAGCTGATCCTCGCCGACATCCGCGACGCCGACGGCATCGCCCGGATCGTGGCGGACCGGCAGCCGGACATCGTCTTCCACGCCGCCGCCCTCAAGCACCTGACGCTGCTGCAACGGCACCCGGGGGAGGCGGTCAAGACCAACGTCCGCGGCACCCTGAACGTGCTCGAGGCGTGCCGCGACGTGAGCGAGTTCGTCAACATCTCCACGGACAAGGCGGCCAACCCGGTCAGCGTGCTCGGCTACTCGAAGCGGATCACCGAGCGGCTGACCGCCCACTACGCCGAGCAGGTCGGCGGCACCTTCCTGAGCGTGCGCTTCGGCAACGTGCTCAGCAGCCGCGGCTCGGTGCTGACCGCGTTCCAGGCGCAGGTCGAGGCGGGGTTGCCGATCACGGTGACCCATCCGGACGTGACCCGCTACTTCATGACCGTGCAGGAGGCGGTGCACCTGGTGCTCCAGGCGTCGACCATCGGGCGCGGCGGGGAGGCGCTGGTGCTCGACATGGGTGAGCCCGTGCGCATCGCCGACGTGGCGCGCCGGCTGGCCGCCGAGGCGGACCGCCCGACGGAGATCGTCTTCACCGGGCTGCGGCCGGGCGAGAAGCTGCACGAGGACCTGTTCGGCCTCGACGAGGTCGACAACCGTCCGCTGCACCCGCTCATCTCGCACGTCCGGGTGCCGTCGCTGAGCCCGGAGCAGGTACGCGGGCTCGACCCGTACGCCGACGCCGACGAGTTGATCAAGTGGATGGCGGCGTACTGCGAGGAAGCCCCGGCGCGGGCCTCGATCCTGCCCTCACCCCGCTGATGGCGGCGTCGCGGCGGCGGAGCCCGGCGGGGCCCGCCGCCGCGACGGCGTCCGGGACGGTACGCGCTCAGCGCCGCTCCGAGGTCCGCTCCTCGTCGTCGCCCTCGGTCTCCTCCAGCGCGTCGGCGTACGGCTCGGTCAGGTCGTCGCCCGGCACGGCGACCGCCTCGGCGCGGTCCTGCTCGTCCGCCCGGCCGCCCGGCGGCGGCTGGGGAGCGGTGGCGCCACCGGCGAAGCCGTACTCGTTGGGCTCGTCATGCCTGCTCATGGGGTTATCCTCCCGCTATGTTCGCTTTCCGTCCTGCCGCTCACGGTAGGCCGTGATCGCTCTACCCGCAGCGCGGCGGCGATAGTCGGCGCCCGGGCGGGCGGGCCGGCGGCGAGACCGGTCCAGAGCATCTGGCGCAGCAGGATGATCGCCGCCGTACTCGCCAGCGCGCCCCAGCCGCTGCCCGCCATGAGCCGGAACAGACCGGCGGGTAGGAGCAGGTCCAGCAGCACCCGCACCGCGGTACGCCAGGACCGGGTGGTGAGCAGGACCACCGCGCCGCAGCACAGCGCGAGGGCGGTCGCCACGTCGGTGAGGGCCGCGCTCACCTCCTCCTCCCCGGGTCGGCCCTGGCCTCGCCGACCTGCCGCTGCTCGTGCTCGATCTCGCGGCGCAGGAAGTAGTTCAGCGCCGTCCGGATGGCGGCGATGGCCGCCAGCTGCCCGATCTGGTCGAAGGTCGGGGACACGGCGGTGCGCAGGATGTCCCCGGCCAGTTGGAATTCGAGTCCCAGGGCCAGGAACCGGCCGAGGGAGAGCCGGATCGGGGTGAAGACGGCGGCGCTGCGGTGGCGCAGTCCCTCGACCACGAACCGCAGCGCCGCCCAGAGCGCACCGAGGAAGATCACCGCCGCTCCGGCGATCTCCACCAGGACGACCGCTATCCGGTCGCCCTCGCGCAGGATCTCGTCCAGGTCCACCCGGGGGGTTACCCGCCCCCGCCGACGCTAGTCGGCGTCGGGTCAGAGCTGGTCGACCGCCTCGAGGATCAGCCAGAGACCGCAGATGGCGAAGAGCACCGCGGCGCCGTACCGGATGGTCTTCTCCGGCAGGTGCCGGCCGAGCAGCCGGCCGATCAGGATGGCCAGCGCGTCGGCGGCCACCATGCCCAGCGTCGAGCCGAGCCAGGTGCCGAACCAGCCGTACTTGGTGGCCAGGGTGATGGTGGCGAGCATGGTCTTGTCACCCAGCTCGGCCAGGAAGAACGCGACGCCCACCGCGATGACGGCCGACTTGCCGGTCTTCTCCGCCTTGCGCTTCTCCTCCTCGGTGAGCTTGTCCCCGCGCAGCGTCCACACGCCGAAGCCGAGGAACGCCAGGCCGGCGATGAGCGAGATCCAGCCGGTCGGCAGGGCCGCGTTGAGCCCGTAGCCGATGGCCACCGAGGCCAGGTGGACGACCGCGGTGGCGATGGTGATCCCGATCAGCACCGGGACCGGCTTGAAGCGGGTGGCGAACGTCAACGCCATCAGCTGGGACTTGTCCCCCAGCTCGGCGACGAAGATGACGCCGAAGCTGATCACCAGCGCGGCAAGAAAACCGTCCATGAGGACCTTTCCCGATCATGCCGGGAGGAGGTACAGGGGCGCCCTCGACCCGGCTGCGACAGCCTGAGTCGAAGGTCTCGCCCGCCCCACCGGAGTGGGGCCGCGTGGCCGGGTGCGGAACGCACCAGTGTGTCGACCACGACATTGGGGGCTACTCCCCTTCGCGCCCCCACCGTAGCCGACCATGCCGCCGCCGGCCTCGACGGGTGCCCCACGTCACCCCGCGCCGGCCGCCGAGGCCGCCCGGTGGCCGATCAGTCGGCCCGGGCGAGGTTCACCCCGAACAGGCCGTCGGGGTCGGTCCAGAACCCGCGTACGGTGAACCCGGCCGCCGCCAGCTCCCGGGCGATCCCCTCCGGGCGGAACTTCGCCGACACCTCCGTGCGCAGCTCCTCGCCCGCGGCGAACTCGACCGTCAGGTCCAGCACCCGGACCCGCATCGCCCGGTCCGCCCGCAGCCGCATCTCGATCCACTCCCGGTCTGGGTCCCAGCGCGCCACGTGGGTGAAGGCCTCCGGCTCGAAGTCGGCGCCCAGCTCCCGGTTGACCACCCGCAGCACGTTGCGGTTGAACTCGGCGGTGACCCCGGCGGCGTCGTCGTACGCCGGCACGACCACCGCCGGGTCCTTGACCAGGTCGGTGCCGATGAGCAGCCAGTCACCCGCCTCCAGCGCCGCACGCATCGCGGCCAGGAACTCGGCCCGCTCGGCCGGCAGCAGGTTGCCGATGGTGCCGCCGAGGAAGACCACCAGCCGCCGCCCTCCGGTGGGCAGCCGGTCGAGCTGACGGGTGAAGTCGCCGACGATGCCGCGTACCCGCAGACCTGGGTAGTCGGTGGCGATCTGCTCGGTGGACTGCCGCAGCGCGCTGACCGACACGTCCAGCGGCACGAAGGTGCCGAGCCCGCCCCGGCGGGTGAAGGCGTCCAGCAGCAGCCGGGTCTTCTCCGACGAACCGGAGCCCAGCTCGATCAGCGTCTTCGCGCCGGTCAGCTCGGCGATGTCGGCCGCCCGCTCGGCCAGCACGGCCCGCTCCGCCCGGGTCGGGTAGTACTCGGGCAGCCGGGTGATCTCCTCGAACAGCTCGCTGCCCCGGGCGTCGTAGAACCACTTCGGTGGCAGCCACTTCTCCTCGGCGGTCAGTCCGGCCCGTACGTCCTCCCGCAGGCTGCGCCCCAGGTCCTGTTCCTCGAGGTAGATCTCCAACGGCTCGGCGCTCATGAGGTGTCCCTTCTCCTTCGGCGAACGTCCCTGTCTCCACCTGCGAACTGTTGCGGCGTCACGCTCCCGGCAGGGCGCGCACGCGCACCGAGGTCGAGGTCGCCACCACCAGGTGCCGGTCCGGCAACGACCGCCAGCCCGGGTCGTCGTCGTGCGGCTCGGAGGCCAGCAGCACCGAGTCCGGCGTGGCGAGGACGGACATCGCGTGCCCCGCCACGGTGGCCACCATCGTCCGGCCGTCGGTGAGCAGCAGGTTCAGCCGCGACCCGGGGGCGGCCTCCGCCACCCCCGCGACCGTCTCCGCGACCGCCTCCGCCGGGTCGGCGCCGGCCCGCAGCCGGTGCCGGACCAGCGCCCAGAGCAGGGCGGAGTCGGTCGGGGCGTCGAGGGTGAGCAGGTCACGGACGGGCAGGGTGTCGGCGAGCGGCACCAGCGCGTCGGGCCAGCCGCGCACGACGCCGTTGTGGCTGAACAGCCACCGGCCCTCGGTGAACGGCGCGGCGGCGGTCTCCTGCACCGGCATGCCGACGGTGCCGGAGCGGACGGCGGCCAGCACCGCGCCGGCGAGGGTCACCCCGGCCAGCGCCGGCAGCGTCACGTCGCTCCAGATGGGCTGGGCCCGCCGGTAGCGCACCGGATCGCCCTCGTCGGGGTACCACCCGACGCCGAAGCCGTCGGCGTTGACGGTCCCGCCGCCCCGCATGTCCCGGGGTGCCCAGGACTGCCGGACCAGCGAGTCCGGCGGGTCGTACAGCAGGGCGCGCAGGCTCAGCGGAGGCCCGAGGTAGGCCAGGTGCCGGCACATCAGGGGGTGCCGCCGATCACCCGTGCGCCTCCTCGGGTCGGGCGTCGCGGGCGCAGCGGAAGCCGCTGAAGATCTGCCGCCGGATCGGGTAGTCCCAGTTGCGGAACGTGCCCCGGCAGGCCGACCGGTCGGTGCCGAACGAGCCGCCGCGCAGCACCCGGTAGTCGTCGCCGAAGAAGACCTCGGAGTACTCCCGGTAGGGGAAGGCCGCGAACCCGGGGTGGCCCCGGAAGGTGCTCGACGTCCACTCCCAGACGTCCCCGATGAGCTGGTGCACGCCCAGCGGCGAGGCGCCGGCCGGATACGCGCCCACCGGCGCCGGCCACAGGTGCCGCTGCCCCAGGTTGGCGTGCTCGTCGGTGGGGTCATCGTCGCCCCACGGGTAGCGGCGGGAGCGGCCGGTGGCCGGGTCCCAGCGGGCCGCCTTCTCCCACTCCGCCTCGGTGGGCAGCCGCCGTCCCGCCCAGGTGGCGAAGGCCTCCGCCTCGTACCAGCAGACGTGCACCACCGGCTCGTCGTCGCGGACCGGCGACCACCGCCCGAACCGCCGGTACGCCCACCCGTCGCCGTCGCGCCGCCAGTGCATCGGCGCGCTGAGCCCCGCCTCGGTACGGTGCCGCCAGCCGGGGGCGCTCCACCAGCGCGGATCGTCGTACCCGCCGTCGGCGACGAACTCGCGGTACCGGCCGTTGGTGACCGGTGCCGCGTCGATCACGTACGCGGGCAGATCCACGGTGTGCGCGGGGCGCTCGTTGTCCAGCGCCCACGGGTCGGTGGAGGTGCCCATGGTGAACGGGCCCGCCGGAACCAGCACCTCGTCGGCCACCCGGGCCCGTGCCGGCGGCGGCGGGGGCGCGTGCAGCGCGGCGGGGCCGGCGCGCAGTTGGTGGGTGGCGAGCATCGTCTCGTCGTGCTGCTGCTCGTGCTGCACGATCATCCCGAAGGCGAAGCCCTCCTCGACCAGCGGACGGTCGGTGAACCGGATGCCGTCCAGCAGGTCGAACACCTTGTCGCGGACCGTCGAGACGTAGGCGCGCGCCTCGGCGGGCGGCAGCAGCGGCAGCGCGGGGCGGTCCTTGCGGGGCTGCTTGAACGCGTCGTACAGGTCGTCGATGTCGTGGCGGACCGGCGCCCGGCCGCCGACGTCGCGCACCAGCCAGAGCTCCTCCTGGTTGCCCACGTGGGCGAGGTCCCAGACCAACGGGGACATCAGCGGGGAGTGCTGGCGGATCAGGTCGTCGTCGTCCACCGCCTCGGTGAGCAGAGCCGTGCGTGCCCGGGTCCGCGTCAGCTCCGCGGCGATCCGGCTGCGCAGCTGCTCCACCGGCGTGCCCGGCTGTTCGGTGGTGGTCACCGGTGCCCCCTCTCCGCGGCGGCCCGCCGCCGCCGGATTCCTCGGCTCGTCTCGTCGTGGATCTCCGGTGGCAGCTCCAGCCGGGGAAGCGCCTCCAGCGCCAGGTCGAGCAGGGCCGCGGCCGCGGTGGCCAGCGGCGGGTCGGCCAGCCCGTACCGGGCGGCGGCGTGCCAGCGGTCGGCCACCGGCGCGGTGACGGCACGGGCCGACCGGGCGGTGTCGGCGTCTCCGAGCAGCACGCTCAGGACGGCCAGCGGCACCATCCACTCCGGACCGGGCTGGGCGTCCAGGTACCGCACCTCCAGATAGCCCCGGGGGCGCACCGGCGGGAAGAGGGTGCTGACGTGGTATTCCAGGTCGTCCGTGGTCGGGGGCCGGGGCAGCGCGCCGTCGATCCAGTCGGCGAAGGTCACCCCGGGCGGCGGGGTCCAGTCCGGACCGTCGTGGCGCACACAGAGCAGCGGCGCGTCCAGCGCGTACTGGGTCCAGGCGGCCACCGGGTCCGTGTCGGGCCGCCGGGGCGACCAGACCGGTCGGGTGCGGGCCGGGTCGATGCCCAGCCAGGCGGCCATCCGCGCGGACGCCCAGCCGGTCCGCCGGCCGGCGTGCCGGTCGGCGGTGGCGAAGGCGGCGACCAGCGGCGGCCCGATCAGGTGCACGGTGGCCCAGCGGGCGGCCAGCTCGGCCGGTTCGCCCGCGTCCAGGCACACCTGCAACCCGGCGGTGCTGTACATCATGGTGCGCCCGGCGGGGCCGCGGCGGTCGAAGACGCAGCGCATGGCGCGGTAGCGGGAGGTCTCTACCACCGGTTGCGGGGCCCGCCACGGGTCGATGCCGGTGCGGCCGAGCACCAGTCCGGCGCGTCGCAGCAGCGCGGTCAGCTCGCCGATGTCGGCCTCGGTGGTCAGGATCAGCGTGGCGACCGACGGTCGCGGCGCGGTGGAGAGCTCCACCTGCCCGCCGGGCTCCACGGTCACGCTGCTGCCGTGCCGGAGCGGCTGGGCGGGGCTGCTGTCGTCCAGGGTGACGGGGCTGTGCCGCCCCAGGGCCGCCGTCAGCCGCTCCCGGTCCACCGGTCGAGCGGGGTCGGCGGCGTCGTGCACGGTCCATTCCAGTTCGACGCCGGTGAGCGCCGGTGGCCCGGTCTTGAAGCAGATCCGGCCGAGGTGGGCGGCGGCCGCCGCCTTCTCGCCCAGCACGGTCGTCTGGTCCAGTTCCGGGGACGTCACCACGAGCTGGTCTCCTCCCGACCCGGCTTCCGGCCGCACCGCCAAGCGGGCAGCACGCCGTCGCCGGCCGGGCCCCCCGCGTCTCACCATCTTCTGTCTAGCAGACGGAATCCGCTCACCCGGGCGGGAAGAAATTTCTGTGAAGCCTTTTCGACTAGCTCTTCTTGCCCGGCTTGTCGTCCGGCGTGGCCGCGGGCTTCGGGGACGGCTTCGCCTTCGCCTTCTGCGAGGGTTTCTTCGCCTTCTGCGAGGGTTTCGGGGCCGGCTCGCCGACCAGTTCCCGGCAGTACGCCTCCACCTGCCCGGTCCCACCGGCGGCGGCGACCAGGTCGGCGAACCCGCGGCTCCGCAGCGCCTTCTCGCGCTGCGCCGCCGACTTCGCCAGGTACGCCCGGCACTGCCCGGCCACCTTGCCGTCCGGGGCCGGCTTGCCGGAGCCCCCCGGCCGGCCCGACGGGGACCCCGCGGACGGGGTGACGCCCGGCTCGCTGGTCGGTGCGCCGGGCGTGCCTCCGCCGCCGGACGTGGGCGGCGCGGCCGGGCCGGTGTCGGTGGTGGCCGGCGCGGGCGCGGACGGCCGGGGCGCCGGGTCCGGCTCGTCGGCGCGGTCGAGGGTGACGGCGGCGAAGGCGGCGCCCGCGGTGGCGGTGGCGGCGATGCCGGCGACCCAGGCGACCACGCCGGTGGTGACCCGGCGTCCGCGCCGGAACGGCGGCGCGGGCGCCGGCGCGGCGGCCCCCGCCGTCCGGGCGGCGCGGAACGCGGCCAGGGCGGCCTCCTCCCCGGCCAGCTCACCGGGGCGGGCCGGAGCGGCCGCGGCGGAGAGCAGCCGGGCGAGCGGGTCGTCGCCCGAGGGCGGCGGGCCAGCGGCCCGGGCCGCGTCGAGCAGCCGCTCGGCCTCGGCCCGGTCGGCGGGCCGCGCGGAGCCGTCGGAGCGGCGGAAGTCCATCCAGTTTCCCCTCACGTCATCCGTCCGCCGGCTCGGCGCGGGACGTGCTCGGCGCCTGCCGGGGCTGGGGCGGACCGGTCCGCTCGTCGCCACCGGACGGCTGGGGCAGGTCCTGACGTTCCAGCAGCGCGGCGAGCCGGCGCAGCCCACGGTGTGCGGCGGTACGGACGGCACCGGGGCGGCGCCCGAGCACCCGGCCGGCGGTCTCGGCGTCCAGCCCGATCACCGCCCGCAGCAGCACCGCCTCGGCCTCCCGGGGCGGCAGCGTCGCGATCAGCGCCAGCGCCGCCTCGGTGCCGATCGTCTCACCGGCGCGTTCCGCCGTGTCGGCGTCCCCCGCGAGCTCGCTCAGGGCCTGCACCGGCACCGGCAGCGAGGGACGGCGACGCTGGCGGCGCAGATGGTCCATGGCCCGGTTCCGGGCGATGGTCACCGTCCAGGCCCGGAACTCGCCGCCGGTGAAACTGGGCAGGTCCCGGGAGATCTGCAACCAGGTCTCCGAGGCGACGTCCTCGGCGTCCGCGCCGACGAGGGCGGTGAGATACCGCAGCAGGCCCGGCTGGAGGCTGCGGTAGAGGAAGCGGAAGGCCTCCTCGTCCCCGGCCTGCGCCGCGACCACCGCCTCGGGCAGCTCACCGGTCATGTGTCCGCCGTTCCCGCCGTCGGGCCCTCGCCGTACCCGGCGGGACGTGCGTGAGGCACCTCCGGTCCGGTAGCCGGACCCCGTCGCGCACCATCAGCCCCCCGCTGATCCCATCGCGGCCCCACCGAGCGGCATCTCTGACACACGCCGCGACAATACGGTGGTCCGCGCGGATGGGCATACCGGCACGGCGGGCCGGCCCCGAGTCGCGCTAACGGTAGGAGTGGGGCGACGGGCCGACAAGCCGCCGTCGTGCAGGGAAAGAGTGAGAAACATCTACCCGCGCGACCGGCGAGTCCGCGTGACGTAAATCGGTCTCCGGACGCTCCCGGCCGGTAGGCCACGGCACGGACGTCCCGGGAGGGCCGGTTCGCCCAGCTTACGACCCCGGCCCGCCGCCATTGTGACAGCCGGTCCGGGTTCCGTCACCCCCCGTCCATCCGTCCGGCGCGGCCCCGGGGTCGGCACCACCTCGCCGGGGGCCGGCGGCAGGGACATCGCCATGAGTCCTTCTCGCCCGCTCTGGGTACGGTATCCGGGTGTTGTCATCGGAGGTCGTGCTCAGCGGTCGCTACCGCCTGGACGAACGTGTCGCCACCGGCGGCATGGGCGACGTCTGGCGTGCCACGGACCTGGTCCTGGGCCGCCAGGTCGCGGTGAAGGTGCTGCTGCCGGCGCTGGTCTCCGACCCCGACTTCATCGCCCGGTTCCGCGCCGAGGCACGGATCATGGCGGCCCTGCGCAACCCGGGCATCGTCCAGGTCTTCGACTGCGGCGAGGACCGCCTCGACGACGGCGGGCGCGCCGACTACCTGGTCATGGAGTTCGTCGAGGGCGAGCCGCTGTCCCGGCGGATCGAGGCCGCCGGCCACCTGGACGTCGCTGAGACGATGTCGATCGTCGCGCAGGCCGCCCAGGCGCTGCACGCCGCGCACGCCGGCGGCATCGTGCACCGCGACGTGAAGCCGAGCAACCTGCTGGTGCAGGAGGACGGCACCGTGGTGCTGGTCGACTTCGGCGTCGCGCGGTCGACCAATGTGACCAGCATCACGAGCACGAACGCGGTGCCGGGCACGGCGCTCTACATGGCGCCGGAGCAGGCGTCCGGGCGTCCCGTCTCCGCCGCCACCGACATCTACGCGCTCGGCGCGGTCGCCTACTGCTGCCTCACCGGCGGCCCGCCGTTCACCGGCGACAATCCGCTCCAGGTCGCCGTGCGGCACCTGGACGACGAGCCGCCGGCCCTTCCCGAGGACATCCCGGCGCCGGTCCAGGCGCTGGTGTCGCGGGCGCTGGCCAAGGACCCGGCCGACCGGTTCGCCACCGGCGCGGAGATGGCCGCCGCGGCCCGGGCCGCGCTGAGCGACGACGCCGCACCCACCGCGTTCGTCCCTCCGGCACTGCGCGGCGCGGCGGGCCCCACCACCAGCACGCGCGACGACGTCCCGGTGCTCCCGGTGGCCGCCACGGTGGCGCCGAAGCGGGGCCGTGGACGGCGGGGCTCGCTGGTCGGCGCGCTGGCGGCGGTCCTGGTGGCGCTCACCGCCCTGGGCGCGGCGCTCGGCGCGGCCAAGGAGACCGGCGACGGGGCGACCAACATCAAGAGCCCTCCCCCGGCCACGGTCCCCAGCGATCAGGGAGAGTTGCCGGTGGTTCCGGAGGAGACCGTCGTCGACCAGCCGAACCGGCCGAACCGCACCTGGAACCCGAGCAACCGGCCCTCCGCCACCGCCACGGTGACGCCCTCGCCGGGGCAGAGCGGGTCGGCGCAGCCGACGCCCACCACGGCGCCGTCGACCACGCCGGGGGACACGCCGACCACCACCAAGCCGGCCGACCCGCCGCCGACCACCACCAAGCCGGCCGACCCGCCCCCGACCACCACCGCGCCGCCGGGCGGGGACCCGCCGCCGGTCGGAACCTGACGGACCCCCGACACCGTCGGCCGGATAGCTGCAAAACCGGACTTTCGACCTCATACGAGCCCTAAGCTCCCGAGCAGGAGTTACTTACTGCCACGGGAGCGAACGTGCGCGTTGAGAAGCTGGTCGTCATCGGTCAGGGGTACGTCGGTCTGCCACTGGCGATGCGCGCCGTCGAGGCGGGGCTGGACGTGGTCGGGCTGGACGTCGACGCCGACCGGGTCAAGCGGCTCGCCACCGGCGAGTCGTTCGTCGAGGACATCACCGCCGAGCGGCTCGGCCGGGCACTGGGCAGCGGCCGCTACCGGCCGAGCACCGAGTACACCGACGCCGAGGGCTTCGACATCTGCGTCATCACCGTTCCGACGCCGCTGCGCGACGGCGCGCCCGACCTCAGCTACGTCGAGCAGGCCGGCCGCGGCATCGGCCCGTACGTGCGCGCCGGCTGCACCGTGGTCCTGGAGTCGACGACCTACCCCGGCACCACCGAGGACGTGCTCCGCCCGCTGCTGGAGTCGGCGAGCGGGCTGCGCAGCCCCGGCGACTTCCACCTCGGCTACAGCCCGGAGCGGATCGACCCGGGCAACCCGACCTGGCGGCTGGAGAACACCCCCAAGGTGGTCTCCGGGGTGGACGGCGACTCGCTGCGTCGGGTCGACGACTTCTACCAGCGGCTGGTGGAGCGGACCGTGCCGGTGGACTCGACCCGGGTGGCCGAGCTGACCAAGCTGATCGAGAACACCTTCCGGCAGGTCAACATCGCGCTGATCAACGAGCTGGCGATCGCCTCGCACCACCTGGGCGTCGACGTCTGGCAGGCCATCGACGCCGCCAGCTCCAAGCCGTTCGGGTTCATGCCGTTCCGGCCCGGCCCCGGCGTGGGCGGGCACTGCCTGCCGATCGACCCGTGCTACCTGTCCTGGCAGGTCAAGCGGACGATGGGCCGGCAGTTCCGGTTCATCGAACTGGCCGACGACATCAACCACCAGATGCCCGAGCACGTGGCCCAGCGGGTGATGGCCGGGCTGAACCGGGTCGGCCGCCCGGTCAACGGCGCGCGGCTGCTGCTGCTGGGCTTGGCGTACAAGAAGAACACCGGGGACATGCGCGACTCCCCCGCCGTGGACGTGGCCCGGCGGCTGAAGGACCTCGGCGCCGACGTGCGCGCGGCCGAGCCGTACGCCGAGGCGCAGCACATCCCCGCCGGGGTGGCCGTGGTCGACCTGACCGAGCGGGAGATCACCGAGGCCGACGCCGTGGTCGTGGTGACCGACCACGACTGCTTCGACTACGACCTGGTGGCCCGGCACGCCCGGTACGTCTTCGACACCCGCGACCGCTGCCGGGGCCCGGTGGTGGAGCGGCTCTGACGCCCCCGGCGGCCGGTCCCGCCCGGGACCGGCCGCCGCCGCGTCACTCCGCGCCCAGCGCCTCCACCACCGGCCGGCCCAACGCCCGGCGGGCGGGCAGCACGGAGGCGAGCAGGGCGGCCAGCACCGCCACCGCGAGGATCAGCGCGAGCCGTCCCCAGGGCAGCACCAGGGTGAAGTCACCGCCGATCTTCGCGAGGAAGGCCATCGCCCCGGCGCTGACCCCGGTGCCGAGCGCCATCCCCAGCACCGCCCCGACCAGCGCCATCAGCACCGCCTCGACGGCCAGCACGGCCCGCATCCGGCCCCGGGTGAGGCCGACCGCGCGCAGCACCGCGTTCTCCCGGGTCCGCTCCACCACCGACAGGCTCAGCGTGTTCGCCACGCCGACCAGGGCGATCACCACGGCCAGGCCGAGCAGCGCGGTGACGAAGGCCAGCAGCATGTCGACGGTGCCGGTGAGCATCTTCTTGTAGGCGCCCTGGTCCATCAGGTTGACCGTCGGGTAGCGCCCGACGACCGCCTCGATCGCCGCCCGGGCCTGCTCGGCGGGGATCCCGTCGGCGGGGTCCACCTCGGCGAGGAAACCGCGCTGGGCCGGGAAGAGCCGGGTGAAGTCGGCGTCGACCATGTCCACCACGTGTCCCCGGGCCACCGGGGTGCCGGCCGGTGCGGCCTCGTCGGCGGTCACCACCGCAGCCACCCGGAAGGACCGGCCGGCGAGCGTCAGCGGGGAGCCGACCGTCCAGCCGCGCGCCTCGGCGAGCTGCCGGTGCACCAGCACAGCGCCCGGCCCCAGGTCGCCGCCGTCGCCGGCCACCGTGCCGGTGAGGGTACGGGCGACCAGCGCCGGATGCGCGACGCGGATCTGCACCCCGTCGACGACCCGGCTGCGCTGCTCGTGCACCACTCCCAGCTCCGGCCGCGCGGCCAGCTCACCGGCGAGCGGCGCCGGGAGGTCGCCACCGACGCCGGTGACCAGGTAGTCGACGCCGATCTGGGCGTCCACCGCGCGTTCGATGCCCACCTTCACGCTGCCGGCGCCGACCACGAACGCCGAGACCAGGCCGATCCCGATCACCAGCGCGGTGGCGGTGGCCGAGACCCGGCGGGGATTGCGCACGGCGTTGGCCACGGCCAGCCCGGCGGTGGCCCCGAAGAGCAGCCGGGCCGGCGCGCCGAAGAGCCGGACCAGGGCGGGCACCAGCACCGGCCCGTAGAGCACGATGCCGAAGAAGGTCAGCACCCCGCCGAGGGCGACCAGCGCGATCTGCCCGACACTCGCGGCGACCGCGAGGGCGGCCACCCCGGCGGCGAAGACCAGCGCGCCGAGCGCGAGCCGGACCCGGCCGGCGCGGCGGGTCACCTGCACCGCCGCGTCGGTCAGCGCGGCCACCGGGGCCACCCGGGTGCCCTGCCAGGCCGGTACGCAGGCGGCGGCCACGGTGATCGCGGTGCCCAGCGCCACGCAGCGCAGCACCGTCGACCCGGTCAGCGTGACCCCGCCGGAGACCGGCAGGTCCAGCGCGGCCACCCCCGCGGCCAGCCCGGCGGCCAGGCCGGCGCCGGCCAGCACCCCGAGCGCCGAGGCGGCCAGGCCGAGCACCGCCGCCTCCAGCAGGGCGGCCCGGAACACCTGGCCCCGGGTGGCGCCGACCAGCCGGAGCAGGGCGGTACGCCGGGTCCGCTGGGCGAGCACGATGGCGAAGGTGTTGGCGATGACGAAGCCGGCCACCACCACCGCGACCCCGGCGAAGGTCAGCAGGACCATGCCGAACTGCTCCAGGTCGCGCACCGCGTCGTCCACCGCGTCGTCGAGGATCTGCTGACGGGACTTCACGGTGGCACCGGTGGCGGCCACCCCGGCCACCCGCTCGGCCACCGCCTCGCGGGACGTGCCCGGGGCGACGGCCACCATGATCCGGCCGTACCCCCGCTCCCCGGTCACCGCCAGGGCGTCCGCGCCGACCAGGCCGATGAAGGGCCCGCCGACGTCGCGGGGGGTGCCGGCCACGTCGACCGCGCCGACCAGGGTGTACGCCCGGGCCGCCTCGGTGGCCCCGCCCACCCGGACCGGCGAGCCGAGGGCGAAGCCCTCCTCCCGCACCGTGGATGCGTCGAGGACGACCTCGCCGGGCCGGTCCGGCAACCGGCCGGCGGTCAGGTCGTACGAGCGCAGCGCCGGGTCGGTGGGGATCGAGGCGAGCACCCCGTAGCCGAGCACCGGGCGGCCGTCGGCGCCGACCACCCCGCCGGAGCCGATCAGCTCCCCCTCGGCGGCGGCCACCCCGTCGACCGCGCGCACCCGGTCGACCAGGGCGGGCGGCAGGGGGTCCGTTCCGGCGTACACGGCGAGGTCGGTGTGCCGGTCGAAGGTGCCGGCCCGGTCGTACGCGCCGGCCCGCATGCCGTCGGTGACCATCAGGGTGCCGGCGACGAAGGCCACACCGAGCACGATCGCCAGGGAGGGGAGCAGCAGCCGCACCGCGTCGGCGCGCAACGAGCGCAGGGTCATCCGGATCATCGCGGTCACCGCCCCCGCGCCGGGGCGACCGGGTCGAGGCCGGCGAGCGCGTCCAGGATCCGCTCGGCGGTCGGCGCGGCCAGCTCGCGGACCAGCCGGCCGTCGGCGAGGAAGACCACCCGGTCGGCGTACCCGGCGGCCACCGGATCGTGGGTCACCATCACCACGGTCTGCCCGAGGGTGTCGACGGCCTCCCGGAGCAGCCCCAGCACCTCCGCGCCCGAGCGGGAGTCCAGGTTGCCGGTCGGCTCGTCGGCGAAGACCACCCAGGGGCGGGTGACCAGCGCCCGGGCGACGGCGACCCGCTGCTGCTGCCCGCCGGAGAGTTCGGCCGGCCGGTGCCCGAGCCGATCGGTCAGGCCCACCGCCGTCACCACCTGCCGCAGCCAGGCCGGATCCGCGCGCCGGCCGGCGATGGCCAGCGGCAGGACGATGTTCTCCTCGGCGGTCAGCGCCGGCAGCAGGTTGAACTTCTGGAAGACGAAGCCGATCCGGTCCCGGCGCAACAGGGTGAGCCGCCGGTCGTCGAGGCGGGCGGTCTCGGTGTCGCCCAGCCGCACGGTGCCCGCGGTGGGCGTGTCGAGGCCGGCGAGGCAGTGCATCAGCGTCGACTTGCCGGAACCGGACGGGCCCATGATGGCGGTGAACCGGCCGGCGGCGAAGTCGACGTCGACGCCGTCCAGGGCGACGACGCGGGCGGCGCCGCGCCCGTACTCCCGGCGCAGGCCGCGGGCGGTGACCGCGACGCCGGTACGGGCCGGGGCGGGTGGGGCGAGGGACATGCGGTGGCTCCCCGTGCAGTCGGTGACCAGGACGTCTCCGACGCTAGGCAGCGCCGCCCGCGGTGGCGTCCGCCCGCGCGGTCGAGCCCGGTACGCCTCGGGTCGCGCCGACCGGACGCCGGAGTACGACTCAGGTCGTACCGCCGCTCAACCGCCCGGCGTCACCAGCCCGCTCTCGTAGGCCAGCACCACCGCCTGCACCCTGTCGCGGAGCTGGAGCTTGGCCAGGATCCGCCCCACGTGGGTCTTCACGGTCGCCTCGGCGACGTGCACCCGGCCGGCGATCTCGGAGTTGGAGAGCCCCTGCGCGACGAGCAGCAGGATCTCCCGCTCCCGCTCGGTGAGCTGGGCCAGCCGGGGATCCTCGGTGGGCCCGGGCCCCAACCGGTCGGCGAACCGGTCCAGCAGGCGGCGGGTGATCGACGGCGCGACCACCGAGTCACCGGCGGCGACCACCCGGATCGCGGCGAGCAGGTCCTCCGGCGGCACGTTCTTGAGCAGGAAGCCGCTCGCCCCGGCGCGCAGCGCGGCGAAGGCGTCGGCCTCGGTGTCGAAGGTGGTGAGCACCAGCACCCGGGGCGGGCCGGCCGGCCGGTCCCGGCAGATCCGGCGGGTCGCCTCCACCCCGTCCATGGTGGGCATCCGGACGTCCATCACCACCACGTCCGCCTCGGTGCGGGCGAGCAGGCGCAGCGCGTCCGCGCCGTCGATCGCCTCGCCGACCACCTCCAGGTCGGGCTGCGAGTCCAGCACCATGCGGAAGCCGGCGCGCACCAGCGCCTGGTCGTCCACGATCACCACGCGGACCGTCATGCGGCGATCACCTCCGTCCCGGGGGTCGACGGTAGCGGCAGCCGCGCCTCGACCCGCCACCCCCCGGCCAGCCGGGGGCCGGCGACGAGGCTGCCGTCGTACACGCCGACCCGTTCGCGCATGCCGACCAGGCCGTGCCCGCCCGACGGCGCGGGGCCGACCGGTGGGCGGCCGTGCCCGTCGTCGACCACCCGGACGACGACGGCGTCCGGGGCGTGTTCCAGGGTGACCGTGACGCTCGCGCCGACCCCGGCGTGCTTGAGCGCGTTGGTCAGCGCCTCCTGCACCACCCGGTAGACGGTGAGGTCCAGGCCCGGGGGCAGCGCGGACGGCTCTCCGGTGACCGTGTGCCGCACCCGCAGCCCAGCGTCGCGGAACCGGTCGAGCAGCGCGGGCAGTTCGGCGATCGCCGCCCGCCGGTGCTCGGGGTCGGCGACGGCGGCGTCGTCGGGCTCCGCCGTGGCGGGCGGCTCCGCCGGGCTCGGCTCCCGCAGCACGTCCACCAGCCGGCGCATCTCCTCCAGCGCCTGCCGGCCGGTGTCCGCGACCACCTTGACGGCGGCGCGGGCGGTCTCCGGGTCCCGGTCGAGCATGTACCGGGCCCCGTCGGCCTGGACGATCATCACGGCCATGCTGTGCGCCACGACGTCGTGCAGCTCGCGGGCGATCCGGGCCCGCTCCCCCGCCACCGCGGCGCGGGCCTCGGCCTCCCGCTCGCGTTCCAGGGTGGCGGCGCGCTCCTCCAGGCTGAGCACGTAGAGCCGGCGGGTGCGCACGTTCAGCGCGGCGAGCCACACCCCGCCGGTGACCAGCCCGAACCAGAGGGCCGAGACCCACCAGGCGGCGTTGCCGACGGTCTGCGAGGCGGCCAGTGCCACCCCGACCGCCGCGACGATCCCGGCGAGCACGCCGTCGCGCAGCCGGTCGGCGTACTTGACCACGCTGTAGAGGGCGATCAGCACGCCGAGGTCGTAGGCCAGCGGCCCCCAGCCGGCGATCACCTGGACCAGGGCGAGCGCGGCCACCACGGCTGCCACCGCCGACGGGTGCACCCGGCGCCACAGCAGGGCCACGGCCATCGCGGCGCCGACCAGCGTGGCCGGTGCGCCGCCGGGCTGGCTGACCACGCCGGCCACGGCCAGGAGCGCCACCACGCCGGAGACGAAGACGTCGAAGGCGACCGAGCGCAGCGGACGGCCGAAGACGGTGCGGTTCACGGTCACCCAGCGTACGGGCCGGGTCGCCGTCGATCCCGGACGCCGGCCGGTGGCCGACTCCCGCCGACGGTCCGCCTGACCGGGGCTACGGCGTGCGCGGCGCCACCCGGACGTCCGGCGCGTCCTGTGCCGAGAACCATGCCTCGAGTTCGGCACCGTCGAGCGACCGGGTCGCGGCCTGATCGACGAAGACCGGGCCGACGACGGTCCCCTTGGCGCCCTCGAGCCGGCAGCCGAACATTCGCGCGCCGCTCAGCACCGCGGGCATGTTCGCGCCGCCCAACGTGCACCAGCGCAGGCTCGAGAACCCGAGCTCGGCGGCGCGCAGATCGGTTCTGTAGAGCTTCGCCGAATTGAGGGTCGCGTGACTGAGGTCGGCCCCCTCCAGAACGGCTTCGTCGAACTGCACCGAAAACAGCCGGGCACTGGAGAACCGCGCGTTCCGCGCCGTAGAGCCGACCAGGTCGGCCTTGGCCAGGTCGGAAAAGGAGAAATCGGCGCCGTCGAGTTCGGCGTTGTTCAGGTTCGCGTCGCCGAGGTTGGCGTCCTCGCAGCGCACTCCGACCAGGCAGGAATTGGCCAGGTAGGCGCCCGCCAGGTCGAGGTTGCTCAGATCCGCACCACGGAAATCAAGAAAGTCGCCCGCCAGGTACGCCGCGGTGTCCGAAGGAGCGACGCCGAGCCATTCCTCGAGCGCCGCTCTGGCGTCGGGACTGTCCGGCCAGCGGGTCACGTCAGCGACGCTCCGCTTGTATCTGCTCGCGCCGCGCAACTGCTCCCCGACGCGCTCGGCGATCGCGCGCGCCGCGGCCGACCCGGTACCCACGGTGTCGGCGATGATCTCCTGGGACCGGTCGGCCAGTTGCTGTCTGGCCACACCGACGGTGTCCATGATCGTGCGGGCGACGACCTCGGATGCGACCCGCTGGATCCGCTGGCCCAACCGCAGATCGAACAACCGCCCCGCGGCGTCGACCGTGACCTCGACCAGGCGGTTGTCGTCGGCAGCCGTCACCCGCAGCTCCTGCAGGCGCTCGCTCATCGCCCGGGTGTCGGCCGCCAGTTGATCGATGCGGCCCTTCCACTCGGCCAACCGTTCCACCGCGCCGTCCGGGTCCAGCAAGCCGCCCGTCCCTGGAGCACCGCCCGCCATGTATCCCTCGGTCGCTCGCCGTGATCATGGTCAGGCGGAGAAGGCTAACATGCGGTGGCGAGGCGCGTGGTCCACTGCAGACACTCGCCCGCGGCGCGCGCCGGCGGGACCGCCGACCGGTCGCCTCAGATCAGCTCGCGCATCCGGTCGATCTCGACGGACTGCTCGGTGGCCACCGCGTTGGCGAACTCGTTGAGCTGCTGGTCGACGCCGACCTTCAGCAGGTCGGTCGCCATGGTGACGGCACCCTGGTGGTGCGCGGTCATCATCTGCACGAAGAGCCGGTCGAAGTCGGCGCCCCGAGCGTCGGTCAACCGGCGGATGGCCTCGGGCGACTGCATGCCGCGCATGGTGCCGTGGTCGTGGCCGGGCACCTCCGCCGGCAGGCCGCGGGCGCTCAGCCAGCCGCGCATCATGCCGATCTCCGGCCCCTGCGCGCCCCGGATCCGGTCGGCCACCGCCCGGATCTGCGGGCTGGCGGCCCGACCCTCGGCCAGCCCCGCCATCTCCAGGGCCTGCTCGTGGTGCGGAATCATCATCCGCACGAACCAGACGTCCAGGGAGTTGTAGCTGGGCGAGGCGGTGTCGCGGACCTCCGCGGCCGGGCGGGCGACGGCGGACTCGCCGGGGCGGCCGGGGACGATGACGGAGGGGCCGTCAGCCGGGGCCGGGGTCGGCGACGCGACTCCGGTCGATCCGACGGCCACCGGGGCGGGACGGTCGGTGGGCCGCAGCGCGAGCCCGAGGGCGACCAGCACCACGGCCGCGACTGTGACGACGAGCAGGATCCGTCCACGTCGGGCGGTCATGCGACTCCCCCTCCGGTCGAGGTCGCAGCGATCGTATCCATTGAAGACGACCCTTTTATGTGACGCAAATCACATCGACGCCCCTGATGGGGCGGTAAGGTGTCCACAATCATCAACCCCTGTCGAAGGGCCCTGCCGATGATCAAAATCTCCCTCCCCCGACGACGCCAGCTGAGGATCGTGAGCCTGATGGCGACCGGCCTCCTGGTCGCGAGCGTGGCCACCGCCCCGGCCGGCAACGCCGCCGTGACGCCCGACGCGGAGGCGGTCGCCACGGCCACCACCGCACAGGGCGCCACGACCACGACGCCCACCCTCGGCGTCGACGAGATCTCCAGCAGCCCCAACCTGAAGCAGATCGCCAACCTGCCCAAGCAGGCGCCGTTCGACACCCCGGCCGCGTTCGGGACGGACATGGCCTTCCAGGGCCGGTTCGCCTTCGTCGGCAACTACAACGGGTTCGTCATCTACGACATCGGCCGGCCCAGCGCGCCGAAGATCGTGTCGCAGGTGCTCTGCCCCGGCTCGCAGAACGACATCTCCGTCTACGGCAACCTGCTCTTCCTCTCCACCGACTCCTCCCGCACCGACGACTCCTGCGCCAGCGCCGCGCAGTCGGCCTCGGTCAAGGAGTCCTGGGAGGGCATCAAGGTCTTCGACATCAGCGACAAGGCCAACCCGCGCTACATCAAGGCCGTCGAGACCGCCTGCGGCTCGCACACCCACACACTGGTCCCCGCCAAGGACCGCCGCTCGGTCTACCTGTACGTCTCCTCGTACAGCCCGCGGGCCGAGTTCCCGGACTGCCAGCCGCCGCACGACTCCATCTCCATCGTCAAGGTCCCGGTGAAGGACCCGACCGCCGCCGCCGTGGTGGCCACCCCGAACCTCTTCCCGGACGGCGGGTACGCGGGCATCCCGGGGCAGGCCTCGGCGACGAGCGGCTGCCACGACATCACCGCGTACCCGTCGAAGGACATCGCCGCCGGCGCCTGCATGGGCGACGGCATCCTGATGGACATCTCGAACCGGGAGGCGCCCCGGGTGATCAACCGGGTGCGTGACACGGTGAACTTCGCCTTCTGGCACTCGGCGACGTTCAACAACGCCGGCACCAAGGTCGTCTTCACCGACGAGCTGGGCGGCGGCGGCGCGGCCACCTGCAACGAGACGGTCGGGCCGAACCGCGGCGCGGACGCCATCTACGACATCACCGGTCGCGGCGACGCCCGGACGATGGTCTTCCGCAGCTACTACAAGATCCCGCGGGCCAACGCGGACACCGAGAACTGCGTGGCGCACAACGGCTCGCTGATCCCGGTGCTCGGACGGGACATCATGGTCCAGGCGTGGTACCAGGGCGGCGTCTCGGTCTGGGACTTCACCGACTCGACCAAGCCGAAGGAGATCGGGTTCTGGGAGCGCGGTCCGCTCTCGGCCACCCAGCTCACCACCGGTGGCGCCTGGTCGACGTACTACTACAACGGGCACATCTACTCCAGCGACATCCAGAAGGGCCTGGACGTGCTGGAGCTGAACGACCGGCGGACCTGGACGGCCAACCTGGTCCGGTTCCGCGAGCTCAACGTGCAGACCCAGGCCGGCTACCTCAGCTGGTAGGGCCACGTCGCAAGGGCCCGGTCCCCGTCGGGGGCCGGGCCCTTGCGCGTACGAGGGGTCAGCTCATCGGCAGCCGGTAGCGCCGCTGTTTGCCGGTCGCGGTGAGCACGCGTACCTCGCCGCTGCGCAGCTCGTACGTGACCGACCAGCGGGTGTGGCTCTGCCGGACCTGATCGAGGATCCGCAGCGCCGCCGGGGCGTCGACCCGGGCGCCGGTCCGCTCCAGCGCGGCGGCGATGACGCCGTACCGGCGGTCGGCGCGCCGCTGCTTCTCGCTGACCCCGACCACGGGCACGTTGGTCAGCGCCTGCCAGCGGCCCTCGCCGCGCTGGACCCGCATCGTCCCGTCCACGAACTCCACCACCGCCGAGCGGCCGGCCGCGTCGGCGAGCAGGTAGTGCAGCGGCGGCCCGCCGTCGAAGTCGAGGTTGTAGCGGCCGAAGACGGCCACCGCCTCGTCCACGGTGGCCGCCCGGTCGAGCACCAGGCGCAGGATGCGCACCGAGCCGACCGTCGGGCGCCCCGGCACCGGCTTGACGGTCGCCTTGTCGTCAGCGGCCAGCCCGACCGCCAGCCCGCGCTCGTTCATCCCGTCGAAGGGCAGCAGGGGCGCGTCCAGCAGCCGCCGGTCCCCCGTCGGGTCGGTGCCGATGCCGAGGTACGACAGGTCCACCAGGGACACCGACGCGTAGCCGTCCGGCGGGTCGGTGCGCAGCACCATCGCCGGGTTGGCGTCCCAGTCGAAGTTGCGGGCGAACAGCGGCCGGGCCGGGTCGCCGCTGGCGGCGAAGAGCGAGCAGCCGAACGGGCTCGCCTCCGGCTTCGCGTCGGTGCCGACCGTCGCGTCGTACCGGCCGACGTAGGTCATCTCGTACAACGGCAGCTTGTCGACCCGACGCACGCTGGCCAGGGTCTTCCCGATCTCGTCGGCGTTCTGCCGGGAGGCGGTCGGCACCCCGGCGCCGACCGGCGCGGGTGGCGCGTCGTCGGTGCCGGCGCAGCCGGTGGTGGCGAGCAACAGGGCCAGTCCGGCGCCCAGGAGAGTCCTCCGCATATCTCCGAAACGCTATGGCAGGGGCCGGGGGTTGTCCACCGGCCGGACGACGACACCGGTTTTCCATTTCGC
The DNA here is from genome assembly GCF_036906795.1 of Micromonospora sp. CPCC 205739. Classification (NCBI taxonomy): domain Bacteria; kingdom Bacillati; phylum Actinomycetota; class Actinomycetes; order Micromonosporales; family Micromonosporaceae; genus Micromonospora; species Micromonospora sp. CPCC 205739. Next base: position 31,046 of record NZ_JBAKHS010000039.1, read on the forward strand.
GCACCCGGGTACGTCGATATGGACGGACGAGAGGAGACAGTCGATGAAGCGCAACCAATACCACGTGGTGCCGAACGGTGGCGGCTGGAAGGTCGAGCAGGGCAGCAAGACGCTCGGCTCGTACGACACCAAGCACAGCGCGATCGAGGAGGGGCGCAAGGTGGCGCACGCCAACGAGCCCAGCCAGCTGGTGGTGCACACCGCCGACGGATACGCGCCGCGCAGCGCGCCGATCTGCCCCAGGTCGCTCCGGCCGCCCGGCCCGG
>NZ_JBAKHS010000040.1:0-28553 GCF_036906795.1 Micromonospora sp. CPCC 205739
GCCACACTCCACGTCGCCGCGATCAACGAATGGCTCTGAACCAAGCTATGAAACACGGCCTAGCCCTGTTCCGGACCTACACACTGGCCCGCGCCCGCAACCGCTCCTGAGGTGCACGAATGAACGAACTGAACGTCATCACCGATGCCGTCCGCGCCGAGGGCGGCAAGTGGCTGAAGCTGTCCGACCAGGTAGCCGCGATCAAGAGCGCAGCCGAGCAGCTGCACCTCGACGCATCGGCCTTCTTCATCGGCGACGCAAACGTCCTCATCCACTCGGTCGCGTACCGGGACTTCCACACCTTCATGATCGACGTCCTCGGTGGCGCCGTCACCGAGTTCGAGCAGATCGGCGGAGCGCTCCGGCGCATCGCCGACGAATACGACCGCGCCGACAAGGTTGTCGCCCTCGACCTCAACAAGATCTACACCGCCTGACGACGAAGGACACGAACACCCGATGCAGCCTGGAACCTCCGACATCGAGTACGGCGAGCCGTTCAACATGGCCTTCGACCAGATCCGCTCGGGCATCGACACCGCCGTCGGCAAGTTCAACGAGATCGTCGACCAGGTCAAAGAGTGGAAGTGGCTCCTCGGACCGGCGGCGCTCTGGTGGATCAAGCACAACCTGGACGCCACCCGCAGCGCTCTGAACGCCGTCCTCGACCACGTCGACCGGGCCCTGGAACATCAACTACCGGTACTCTCGTTGATCAATACCAGCTTCCGCTGGGTCAACGACGTGAAGCGGCCCGTCTCCGACCTGTCATTCGTCACCACGGAACCAGTCGACGAGAACCTGGCCAAGTGGACCGGCGACGCGGCGAGCGCCTACAACGCCAAGGCCGTCAAACAGAAGGCCGCCATCGACGAATCCGTGCTGAAGTCAGAGTTCATCAGCCAGTGGCTGTTCAAGATCGCCAAGGCGAACGTCGACTACGCCGTGGAACTAGCCAAGATCGTCACAGGCCTCGCCGGCAAGCTGGTTCAGGCCGCGGCCGAGGCAACCACCGTGATCGACCTGCCCTGGGCCATCTCCACCCTCGCAGAGTCCGTCGGTGACTCCGTGACCGCCGGCCTGAACACCCTGCTCACCATCGCGCAACGGTTCGTAGACGCGTTGGGCAACGTGCGGGACATCGCCACCCAGGTCGGGGACTACTCGAAGCTGCCGGGAGGACAGTGGCCGCAAGCCGTGCGCGGCTGAGAGGAACCCACCCCTCCGGTATTGGCGCCAATCTCCACCCGACTCCAGGATGGCGGGGCCGGCGGAGGATAAGTGCTCCTGACTTGGCGGTGGCATCGACACCCGCCGTGCCCGACGCGCACCCTGCCGAGCGGCTCGCAGGCCCGCGGCATCATGCGGTGGGCACGGACGCCTGGGTCGCCTTGAGCAAGGTCAGGGATTTTCCGGCCAGCGTCTCCGTGGGCGTGTAGGAAGCAGCACCGACGGCCAGCCACACCTTCACCACCAGATTGCCGCTGCGGGCGTGCACCATGTACTCGGCGTACCGGAACCCCGGCTCGGACCGCTTCGTGAACGCCTCCGCCTCCTCCCCCACGTTCGCCACCGCTCCCACCGACGTCATGCCCGTCGCCTGCCGGGTACCCCGGTAAAGCAGGCGAGCCTCGTCCTCAGACGCGGGAGTGGACGCCTCCACCCGCAGGTTCGCCTGATAACCCGCCTTGGTGCGCATCTCGAACAGGCACGCCGCCCCCGGCCGTCCAGCAGGCGGCTTCGGGTCGGTTCGCGTCACCGTCACACCAAGGTCCGCCAGCGGCCCAAGATCTGTACGCGCACACAAGTCCACGTCGACCGCCGTGTAGGAGGGCCTGCGGACCGAAGTGGAGGCGCTGGGAACCCCGGTAGATACCTGCGCCTCTGCCGACGGAGCAGCGGTCGGGGGGTCCCCACCGCCGCCGCAGCCGGAGACCGCGAAGACGACGAGTGCAGCAAGCAGGCAGGGAACACGGGGCGACACCAGCACGACCACGAACATACCCGCTGTCATCGGCCGGAACTGTCCGTGCAACAAGCGGCTATGGTGCCGGCATGAGCGCCCGTGAAGCCCTCGAACAGATCACGCGCACCCGCACCGTCGCCGCCAGCGCCATCCTCGGCAACCACGCCGACCTGCGCGCGTATCCCTACCGGCTCCTGTCCATCGTCTCCCACCACGGAATCGGCGGCGATCAGGTCACCCAGGCGGTGGCTGCGGCAGAAGTGCTCGAGAAGTTTGGGTGGGAACTCGTCACCGTCTCCGAATTCGCCAGCAGCAGGATGGTCTACGCCATCATGCGCCGCCGGTGAGTGAATCCGGCTCCCAGCAACGGCGCCACGAAGACTTCATGCCGCTGGTGGTCGCCCAGGTCGCGGGGAGCGGGCTGCTCCCAATCTGCTCCCAATTTAAGGGGCAGATGGCAGAAAGCCCATTACCGGCACTTCCGACGACGGGCTTCTGACCTGCAAATATTCATGGTGGCCGATACTGGGATCGAACCAGCGACCTCTTCGGTGCGAAGCAGGGCGCTGCACCGACTCTGACCTGCAAAAACGAGAAGCCGCAGGCAGGGGTGGGTGCAGTTGCGTGCCGTCGGGTGCCGATCAATGCGGTTGAGGGCCGTTCAGTGCACCCTGTTGCTTCCAACCTGCTCCCCCGATCCCCGGCTCGTCACCAGGGTTGCCCGCCGTCAGGCTGAGATGGACCGTCCTGCAGGTTGTTCGGCATCGAATCTGGCTACTGGCCCGAGCGGCCTTGGCTGACGCCGACGCCCGCCAGCGACCGTTAGCATCAGGCGCTCCCGACCTGCTCCCACGGCCCGGTTGTCGCCCGGGCTCACTCACGGATGCCACGCCTTATCTGCGGCAGATCCGGCTCGTGGCCACAGCTTTGCTGCTCTTCGCCCCGTAGACGTCGTCGAAGTGCGCCGCGATCTCCCTGGTCGTCAACCCGCGAGCGGCCAACGACAGCACGAGGTAATCGGCGGCCGGGACTTTCAGACGCAGGATCCTTGAGGAGATTCAATGCCGTTTGTAAGGGCGTGCCAGGGGCAAACGCCTGACGGTTTCTCGTCAATCGACATGCCGATCGGCGGCGGCAAGCCGGTCGAACACGAGACCGCTCGAGCTCTCCCCTCGGCCCGGCCGCTTACGACGCCCCAGCCAGAGATATGACGAGCCGTCCGTCCAGCGAGCGTATTGCCAACTCCGAGTGACCGTCACTCCTTCCCGGGGCACCTCCTCCTCGAAGAGACTCAACGGTTGACCGGGCATCAGCAAGCGCCCCTCCGGCTCGACCTCCACCTCGCCCTCGGGCGTCGGCCGTCGGACCGCGCCACGGCGCAGTTCGATCCTGCCGGGCGACAGCTCATGCGGGAGCAACGGAATCCAATGGTCCGGTACTTCGGTCATGAGACGGTAGGCGATGGGATCGTCCGGCCCTGGTTCGTGATCCGGCACCTCGGCGGCGCGCCGCGCCTGCCACTGGGTGAAACGGTCGATGCGCCCACCGGCCACGCCCTCAACGACGCGCTCGATCGCCCAGGCAAGATTTGCCCGCTCATCTCGGGTCAGCAGCACCTCTTCGACGGGTTCGCCTTCGAGCGACCAGCCGAGAGCGGGCGGCAGGAAGAGCCAATCGGCTCGGCGTTCGTCGCCCGGCCCGGCGTCGTGCAGGGAGAGTTCGAACATCGACCACTCGGGATCGCGTACGCGGTCGACGAGCGTCCGCTCGCCGAACGTGTCGATGACGACGAGGGAGTGCACAGTCGTCAGCGAGCCCACGGGCAGGTCGACCGGCAACACGTACCAGTCGTTGCCGTAGACCGTCGCGAACTCGGCGAGCAGCATCCGGCCGAGGTCCTCCGGCGCGGCCTCGATGCCACCGAAGTCGACCTGGCTGTCCTCGAACTGCCACCAGCGTCGGGCCGGCATGCCCGGGTAGACGACAGGTGCCGCGAGCGCGGTGGCCACGACATTCTCCGCAGACGCGGTCGGGGTTGACTGGCCAGGTCGGGCGGTGAAGCTGTGCCACTCCAGCCGACCCTCGGCGTACTCGGTCGCCTCCAAAGTGACCGGGGTGCCGTCGGTCTGGGCGGAAACGGCAAACCCGTACTCCTGTCGAGACGGTTGCCAGGTGCTCTGATCGTCAAGGGGGCGGGTGACTAGTGCGTCGTACCAGGTCAGCCAGGTGCGGGCAATCGCGCGGAACGCGTCGCGGTCGCCGGCGTCAACGGACAGCGCGGCGGGCAGCGCGCCGGTGGCGAGTGGCTCGCGGAAGGCGGCGGCCATCTTGTCGCCGTCGGGAGCCCGGCCGGTCATAAGGGTCAGGTAGCGGAAGCTGTCCGGGTCGGTGTCCGCGGCGGGCGGGGCGATCGGATAGGCCGTGCAGAGCATGCCGCGGTAGCGGCCCAGGCCGGCGTGGGCGAGCAGCCGCACCAGGTGCTGGCCGGCGTCCGACGCCAGGCGGGCGTCAGGTGCGGGACCCTCGCGTTCCACCAGCGCCTCCAGCGGGACGCTCCCGTCGTACGGGCGCTCGGGTTGGCTGGGGTCAGATCCCGGCCGCCAGGCAGTGAGCCGGTCGGCGCGCCCCCGCAGGCGCGCCGCGATCGGCGTGCCCGCGTCCTCACCCTGGAACTCGCCGACCTGCCACTGCCGGCCGAGCAGCCAGAGCGGGTCGTGTACCCGCGCCTCCAGCGAGGGCCGCATGTCGACGCCGCGGGCTCTCGGCTCCAGTCGGGTCCAGCTCGTCACGGACGACACTGCTACTTCCCCTCGGTGAAGTCGGTGGACACGACGTCCCTCTTCAGGTTGAGCGCGAAGTACGCGGCGGGCAGGAACTGGCCGATGTCGGTGAGCGCGTCCGGGTCGATCGGGTGCAGCGCCTCGAAGTCGACCAGCCGCAGCCGGGCGAGGTCCATCGCCTCGAGCAGGGTTTGCTCGATCAGGCGCCTGCTCCAGGAGGTGCTGGCGTCGGGCGGCACGGCCAGCAGTACGGCCTGGGGGGCGCTGGCCGCCGGGGTGTCGAAGTGGTAGGCGACGGCGGTGGTCTCCCGGGCGTTGGGGATCACCTCGGTCCATTCGTCGACGACCAGCCCGGCGGCCCGGTCGAACCGGGCTTCCGGCGCGGCGTGTACGACCAGTGATACCCGGCTGCCCGCTGGCGTGCCGGCGGCGGCCTTCAGGCCAAGCCAGCGGTCGTGGTCGGCGGAGGGTCGCTGCGCGACGGTGAGCGAGAACGAGTCGCCTGTCTGCAAGGCGTCGGCGTACGACAGTGCGGCGACGAGACGCTGGACGCCGGGCCGGACCCGGGCGGTGCGGGTGGCCCAGGTGACTGCGGCGAACGGGTCGTTGCCCAGCAGCGCGGTGCTGTCGGCCAGGGGCGGGTTCACGGCCGTCATGTCGGCTGGTACGAACGCGGAGACGACTGGGAAGTTCTCGCCGAACACCGCCCTCAACCGGTCCCGGTCGGTCGTCGACGCGGCCGCGAGGCCTTGGCGGCGGGTCACCTCGCCGAGGGCGGAGGTGGCCTGCTGGGCCAGCGCGGCCGTCGCCTCGGCGGTGTTGTCCGGTGCCGGGGGCACGGCGAACGGAACGCCGAGGGCGGTGGCCTGGCGCAGTCCCTCGCGCAGCCGGGTCGGGTCGGTGAGGGCCTCGGCCGCCGCGCTGAGGGCGCGCACGGCGTCGGTAGCGCGGTCCTGCAGGTCCGGGTCGGCTGGTGTGGGCACCGCCGGTGCCTCAGGAACGGTGAGGTCCCGCGGCTCCAGCGCCCGGGCGGTGGTCACCAGGGCGCGGGCGGCGCGGACCGCCTCCAGGAACTCCGGGACGGTGACCACCTCCGGGGCCCAGCGCGGATCCCGGGCGTAGTCGAAGGTGAGCCCGGCACGGGGGCCGACGTCCGGCCGGGACCGGAGCGCGGCGATGAGGTGCTGCTCCAGCTCCGTCGGCTGGCCCTGCCCGCTGCCTTCCGGCATCAGCACGTAGTCGAGCGCGGACAGACGCAACGCGGCGAGGTCCACCAGGCGGTACAGGAAGCTGCCGTCGGGTGCGTCCACCCGTACGCGGCAGCGGACCCGGTCCGGGGTCGGCAGCAGGCGGCCTAGCCATGCGTCGAGCCGCGGCGCGGCGGCCTGCCGGGCCTGGGTCGCGTCGACCGGCCAGCCGGGTGCCGGCGTGGTGTCGCCGAGCGCGACGACGAGCCGATGGGTGACGGCGGTGCCGGTACGGGGGGTGCGCATGCCCTCGAGCTCGGGCGGCGGGGATTCACCGCCGGCGGTGGCGTCGAGGGTTGCCGCGGCGCGCAGCGGCTGGCCCTGCACGGCGTGGTGCACGGACTCGGCCAGCAGGGCGTCGGCGAGCGCGTCGACGGCATCGTCGAGGTAGCGCAGCACCTCCTGCGCGGCGTCCCGCTCGGCGGGGTGCCGGGCGTCGAGGCCCAGCGCGTCGAGGCGGAGCTGCCCGGACCGCCACAGCCGGTGCAGCGCCAGGCCGTCGACCACGTCAGTGGCCGCCACCGACTCCTGGGGCGGTTCCCCGGCGGCGACGCGGGTGCCGCGGACCGGTGCCAGGGCCCGGAAGTCGTCGAGGTAGGCGGCCAGCGTGCCGACGGGGTGCTCCTGGAGGGCGCGTTCGAAGCGGTAGCCGAGCAGGGCGCCTACCGGCTGGCCCTGCCGTACGCCGTCGAGGAGCCAGGAGGCGAGGCGTACCCGGCGGGACGGGAGGTCGACGGCGAGGGGGCCGCCGGCGGCGGTGGCGTGTGCGCGGTGGGCGGCCCGAAGCACGGCGGCGGTGGTGGCCTGGCCGATGGAGGGCGCGTGGATGAATCCGGCGTTGTCCGGCTGGCGGTAGACGGGCTGCTGGTCCTCGCCCTTCGGGCGCGGGAGGACCTCCTGGCGTGTCGGTCGGGGGCGCAGATCCTCGACCCAGGCGTACGCGCCCAGGTGGATTCCGCCCGCGGCGGCGGCGCTGCGGGTGCGCATCCAGCGCAGCCGGCGAGTGGCGAGGGAGGTGAGCCACGCGTCGAGGCGGTGGGAGCTCAGGGGCAGGGTCTCGCGGACCAGCCGGTCGTTGGTCTCCGGCGTCAACGTGGCCAGCCGGGTGAGGGCGGCGCGCAGCTCGACCAGTCCGGCCGTCGCGGTGTCGCCGGACTCCGGGTTCATGAGGTAGTCGGTGAGGTTGCGGCTGGCGCCCGACGGTGTCCGTACGGTCCGTGCGAGCCGTTCCCACAGCGTGACCGTGGTGCGTCCGGGGAGGATGCCGATCAGTTCGGGGTCGAGGTGCTCGCTTGTGGGCGGCGGTGGCGTTTGCCGGTTCAGCACGCGGGCCGCGGCCATCGCGTACTCGGTGAGCATCGCGTGGCGCGCCAGCCGGTACAGCAGTGGCGTCTGGCCGTTGGGGGCGATCTCGCGGCGGTCCCGCAGTGCCTCCGGGGTCGCGGTGGCGATCTCGGTCAGGTACTGGGCGGGGTTTGGGCCGGTGGCGGCGGCCACCATCGGGGAGCCGATGGGGAAGGAGTTGGCGCCGAACACAGCCTGGCCGACGCGGGGGTTCCAGGCGGGCAGGCCGAGCCGGGCGCGCAGCGCGTCGGCGCCGTCGCGCAGCTGCGAACGCCAGTTCTCGTGCAGGTTGAGGTCGGCGAAGCGCCACAGGTAGGCGAAGTACTCCATGCCGAGGAGGCTGCGGCCGTAGATCTGCTGGGCGGTCGGGGCCATGCCGAGGATGCGCAGCACCGTCTCCTGCGGATCCGGGCCGTGACCGGCGACGTGCGGCAGTCCCGCCACCGCGGGCGTCCACACATCCCGGCGGAGCCGGGCGAGGAAGTCCACGACGGACGGTGGGATGCCCGGCGGGTCGAGGTCTCGGGTCTCGGTCGGCTTCCATGCCGCGAGCGGGGTGACCGGCAGGATGCCGTAGGGCTGGTCACCGACGCGCACCGCCGGCAGGGGGCCGCCGGCGCGCACGTACGCCTGGAAGTGCCGGCGCCCGGTGGTGATGGCCGCGTCGGCGAACATCGGGTCCATCTGTTGCCAGAGGAAGCCGCCCCAGGTGGCCGGCCAGAGCAGGGTGTTCATCGCCCGCGCCTGGGCTTGCTCGTCGCGGGCGGCGTCGACGGCGCGGGCGAGTGCCAGCGGGCGTCCCGGCGGTCCCGGCCGTCGGGACGGGCCGGGGCGCGGGTCGGTGGAGTCGAGTCCCAGGCCCAACGCGGACGCCAGGATGGAGGCGTTGGCCTGGGCGTCGGCGGGCGTGCGGTCGGTGTCGGTGACCCGCAGCGCGGCGGCGCGTTCGGGGCTGCGGCGGCCCGGCACCCGGGCGGCGGTGGCGGTCTGGTTGGTCGGTGTGCCTTGGCCGACGTAGGTGAGGCCGTGGGTGTGCTGGTGCGCCTCGAATAGGTCGGCCAGTTCTCGGGCGGCGGCCAGTGGGTCCGGATTCTCGCGGACGCCGTACACGAGCAGCCGGTCGATGCCGCCGGTCAGCAGCTCGGGGTGGCCGGCGAGAGAGAGCGTGATCGCCATGCCCGCGCGGCGTGCCTCCTCGAAGTCGACCATCCAGCGGGTGGCGGCGTCCACCGGCAGGGCGTCCGGGGTCAGGTTGCCGGGGTTGAAGCCGCGGCCGGGTCCAATGACCAGGGGTTTGCGAATGGGCGCGCTGGTCGCTTCCAGGCGGATGGCCGGCGGTCCATTCACGATCGCCACGACGTGCCACCGGTTCGGTAGGGCGGTCGCCCGGGGCGCCCGCGTCCAGGTGTCCGGGCGGCTGGTCGGACTGCCGAAGCGCGGGGGTGGGTCCAGATCCTCCTCGGGTGGAACCGCAGTGGTGGGGCGGTCGCCCGGGTTGAGGGGTTCCAGGCAGCGGGCCACCCAGGCGGCGCGTTCGGCCGGCAGCCGGGTGACCAGGTCGTCCCAGGCCGCGGCCTGCGCAGTGGCATCGCCACCGGACCGCCAGACCGCCTCCCAGTACCGGTGCCCGGCGCTTAGCTCGTCGGCGGTCAGCTCCGGTTCATGGGTGTCGACGTGGATCTGGTCGGGAAAGACGCGTACCCGCAGGTCGGTGCCGGCGAAGCGAGTCTCGATCCGCACCGGCAGCAGCGCAAACGGGCGGGCAGCGTCGTGCGGCAGCAGGTCGGACAGGGCGCTCTTGGGCAGGCTGGGCAGGGTGCGGAGGTTGTCCCCGAGGCCGCCGCCGGCCCGGGTACGCAGATACTCCCGGCCTCCGGGGCCGTGGACCACCACCACCTCCGCTGCGGGCCGGCCCGGCGGCTGCACGTACAGCCGCTCGCCCCGCCGTACGGCCGCGACCGCCTCGGCCTCGCTGAGCCGCCACCAGCGGCCGTCGGGATACTGCCCGGCCACGGCGGTGATGTTGTGCTCGATCCTGACCACGTGGGTGATGCGCCACTGTCCAGGCGTGGCGGGCAGCGGGTCAGACATTGGCATCCTTCGGCAGGTCGGGCAGGGCGCGGAGGTTGTCCCCGAGGCCGCCGCCGGCCCGGGTACGCAGATACTCGCGGCCACCGCGGCCGCGGACCACCACCACCTCGGCCGGAAGCTGGCCCGGCGGCTGGACGAACAGCCGTTCGCGCAGGCGTACGGCCGCGATCGCCTCGGCGAGGCTGAGCCGCCACCAGCGGCCGTCCGGATGTTGCCCTGCCACCGCCGCGACGCTGCGCCGGACCCTGACCACGTGGGTGACGTGCCACTCCCCCGTGGTGTGGGGCAGCAGGTCGGTGGCGTGGATGGCGAACAGCACGGGCCGTTGGAGGGTGATGTGGGCGGTGTGGGCGGCGTTCTCGGCCCACCGGAAGGTGTCCGCGCCGGGACGGTCGTCGCGGACCGACAGTGTGGTGTCGCGGGGGAAGGGCACGGTCAGCGGCACGTGGGTCAGCGTGTCGAGGGCGGCCTGGTTCGGGACGACGGCGGCCCAGTCGAGGTGGTTCCACGCTGGCGGCGCCTCGCCCCACGCCGGCGCGGCGTCCGGTTCGTCGAGCCCGAACCGGGGCTCGGTGGGGTGTTCCTGGAAGGCGAAGAACCAGCCGGCGTCGGTGCCGACGGTGCCCCGCGCCTCGGCGACGGTGAGCGGGAAGCCGAAGAATAGGATGTCCGGGTCGATCGAGCCGTGGAAGTCGGGCGGGAGGGTGGTCGTGCTCAACGTGCGACGTCCGTTGACGTAGGTCGCCCGGATCGCGGAGACCACCGTGTTCGGGTATCGGCGCAGCAGTTCGCCGCGGATGACGAGCACGGCCATGTCGGGGCCGCCCACGCCGGCGGCGGAGGCGCCGAGCTGTGCGGTGGGCCGCCACCGGTCGATGGGTGGTATATCGTCGCGGGCGTCTGTCCGGTTCCAGAACTGCCGGAAGAAGGTGCTGGTCCGGTCCGCCGGCACCTCACGCCAGAGCAGTTCCCGGGCCATCTCGTGGTTGAGCCCGACCAGGAACGACTCGATGAACGCGGGTGTGGCGCGCAGCAACGACACGGTGTCCGGGGGGATGCGGTCGATGCCGGGCAGCAGGTGTTCCCGGGCGATGTCGCGCACCAGCTCGTAGGCGGGCACGTCGAACGAGGGCGCGGCCAGCACCGGGTTGAGCCGGTCGGTCGTGGGCACCCGGGTCAGGTCGACACCCTGCACCCGGGCCGCGACGCGCTGCTCGACCCGCCGTGCGGGCTGCAACGCGGTACGGGTGGCGGAGGCGATCGTCTGTAGCGGCACCACCGCGTCGTCCGCCGCGGCCAGGCGCTGCGCCACGGCCAGGACCGCCTGGTGGTCCTTGGCCGCGTCGTGGAACGCCTGCGCGAAGACCTTCCTCCGGTCCATCAGCTGCGGGTCGAGGTCGCCGATCGCGACGCCCGCGCCCCGGTTCTCCCAACCGAACCAGCCGGGAATCCGCTGGCTGGTGCTCCATGCCCGGGCCTCACGGGTCGTCGGGTTGAGGTCTCGGCCCACGCGGTACCAGCCGGTGTTGCTGGTCGGTCCGTTCTCCACGAGCAGCACCACCAGGTCCGGGCGTTCGTTGCCGGTGAGGTCGGCGACGGTCAGCGCCACGCCCTGCAGGGCGGCGGGGAGGGGGCCGCCGCCGACGGCGATGGGTACGCTCCATCCGCCGGTCACCCGGCCGCGGGCGTTGAGCCCGAACCCGATCCGGTACGTCGCCTGCAGGCCGCCACCGGCGGCCCGGGTCACGTAGAGCACGACGAGGTCCGGCCGCAGGTCGCCGGTGACGTCGGCGACCGCGACGCCGATGCCGACGGTCGGGGCGCCGGGCGCCGGCAACGGCTGCGACTCGCTCCACCCCTGGGTGACGTCGCCGGCGGCGTTCAGCGACCATCCGATCCGGTAGAACGCCCGCGGCGATGCCTCCTCGCTGACGTACGCCATGATCAGCTCCGGGCGGTCGTCGCCGTCGAGGTCGGCCACGTCGATGTCGGTGTCCCGGACGCGCACCTTTGTGGTGAGGGCGCCGCCGGAGGTGATCGTGGTGGCCACCGGTGTCGGGCAGCGCTTCACCGGCGACCACGAGGTGGGTGCGCCACCGGCGCCGAGGTCGAAGCCAACCCGGTAGGTGGGGAAGTTGCCGCCGCCGTATTCCTGGATCCACAGCGCGACCAGATCCCGGCGAGGCGCGTCGCCGCCGCGACCGCGTACGTCGGCCAGCGCGATGCCCATGCCCTGGGTGTCCGCGCCGATCGAGTCCGGCATGGGGCTCAGCAGGTTCCACCCGCCGCGTACCTCGGCGTCGTACCCCAGGTCCGCGCCGACCCGCTCGTGCAGGCGGTCCCCGCCGGCGGCGGCGTCGACGTGCGCGACCACCATGCTGCCCATGAGCCCGAGGACCGGGCGCCATCGCCGGTGCTGGGCGGGCGTCGCGTTGGGCGCGCCGACGCCGGGGCTGAGCGGCGGGCCGAAGTCGGTCCAGGTGCCGCCAGAGCCCTCCAGGTAGTGGCCGTTCACGGCGGTCACGACCACGCCGTCGGGTCGTACCGCGCCGCGCAGGGTCTGCCCGGCGGTGAAGCCCGGTGGGGGTGGCAGGAACGGCTGCCAGGTGACGGTCAGCGCGTTGGCGGTCGAGCCGAGCAGTACCTCGCCGCTGGTGGTGCTGATCAGGATGCCCTGGCCGGGCAGTACGCCCAGCAGGGCGCCCAGGTCGGTGCGCGCGCGGGTCCAGCGCAACGCGGGCGGGGACAGCTGGAGGCTGTAGATCCACAGCTCGTTCGCGAGCCGGCCGCCAGCGAACCGGCGGATGTCTTGAGTGTTAACCGCGAAGGGCTGGGCGCCGCCGATCGGGGCGGTGGTGGTGATGCCGCGCAGCTGCGTCCACTGCCACGCGCCGCTGTCGCTATTGATCGCTCGGCTCCACAGGTAGCCGTCGGTGCCCGGCACGAGCAGCGACCAGGCGTCCACGCTGCCGGGGCGGCCGGTCAGACGCACGCCCGGGTTCCCGTGCGAACTCCAGCCGCCGGCGCTGTTGAGCTGGTACAGGTTGCCGTCGGTGGCCACCACCCACACCATGTCGTAGGTACCGGTGCGGGCCAGGCCACCGCCGATGGGGCGGGAGTTCGCCCAGGTAGTCCACGGCGCTACGCCCCCGATGACCTGCAGGTTGTCCGGCAGTGGGAGGCGCTGCCAGGCCCAGCAGTCGCCGTCCCAGGCCAGCTCCCAGACCTGCCGGTCGCCGCCGGTCACATACACCCGCAGGTCACGGATGGCGGCGGGCGCGCTGGCCGCGGTGGTGCCCGGCGGGTTGCCGTGGTCCTGCCAGCCGCTGAACGCGCCCTGCGTGACCCGCGACATCAGCCGCCCGTCGGTGGTGGTGACGAACACCCGGCCGGGCATGAACGCGCCCGGGAAGGCGGCCCGCGGGTCGGCCGGCACCGGTTGCTGGGTCGGTCCCGTCGGCGCCGCCATCCAGAGTGGAAGCTTGACCCGCGTGCCGGTGAGCGCGCGCATCGTCTCGCCCGCCGACAGGGCCTCCGGCGAGGCCATGCCCGGCGGTACCGGCAGCGGCGGGGTGACGGTGACGTCGCGGGCGGCGAGCCGGGCCATCGGCCGGGCGACGGTCTCGCCGGCCAGCCGGGCCAGCGGCCGGCCGGGGCGGGTGACCTTGCGGAAGGCGGATGTGGTGGTGGCGCGCACGGCCCGGCCGGCGGCCAGCTTGGCGGAGGTGCCCAGCGCCTGGTGCACCGGGTCGGTGATCTGCAGCAGCCGGTCGTCCGGCAGCACCGGGCCGGGTCGGGCCGCGTCGATCCGCCGGTCGTAGATCGCCTGGTCGACGGTGCGGGCGAGCTGGCCGTAGCGCAGCGCCTGGTTCAGCTCCCGCAGCGCGGCCACCTGCTCCCAGGCGGCGGCGACGAGATCCTCCTGGTTGTCCTGCACGGCCCGGGTACCGAGGGCGGCGATGGCCCGGTAGCGGGGGTCGAGGTTCAGCTGCCGTAGCCAGTTGATCTGGTCGGCGTCGCCGCCGAAGCGGCGGCGGCCGGTGTGGATGAGGCCGTACAGCGGCGGGATCACCTGGTCGGCGTCGGTGGGCTCGAGACGCGGGCGCAGGGCGGCCTCGAACGCCGCGCGGGCCGACGGGTACCAGGGGGCGGCGAGCGTGGCCGGCGAGCGCAGGGCACCCTCGAGCTCCACGACGGCACCGGGTCGTCCGGCATCGATCGCTGGCAGGCCGCCGCCGGGCCTGCTGACATCGAGATCACGTACGCCGACCTCGCGGGGCAGCGGCCGGCCCTGGAGCCGCTCGACGAGCGCCTCGAAGCTGCCGCTGTCACCGGTGGAGAAGGACCAGTGGTGGTAGACGGGCAGCAGCGGGGCCTGCCCGCTGCCCGCGGTCCAGGCCGGTCGCAAAGTGGTGCGGTCGACATTGTCGAGGTCGAGGCCGAGTCCGGTCTTGCGGCCGGGCTCGAAGGCCGGCACGAGGCAGGCCAGGTAGGCGCGGCGGGGTTGCAAACGGCGCGGGCAGATCAGGCGCGACAGCGTCCGGTCGGGAGCGGTGGCGAGCAGCCGGTCGACGCGGGCGTCGTCGAGTGCCCCGTCGAGCGCGACCTGGGCGTGTGCCCACAGGTGTGACTCGGCGAGGTCGGGCAGTTGTTCGAGGCGGGTCTTCAGGGCCGGCAGCGCGCCGCCGGGGAGCAGTTCGGCGTGGTCGCGTTCCACCACGACGAGCACCAGCCACGGCCGCAGCCGGTCGCGGTCCGCCGCGGTGGCCGGGGTCAGCAGCCAGGGCAGGTCGGGCCGGTCGAATTCCACCAGAGGAAACAGGTGCGGTGGGAACGTGTCGTCCTCGGGCCGGGGGTCGGTGCGGATGATCTGCCGGGTGTCGAGGCCGGTCACGTCGCCCGGGCCGTAGAGGCGGGCGGCCAGCCGCTGCGGCGTGCGGGTGTTCACCTTGACGGCGAGGTCCACCGGCGCGCCGGCCGGCAGGTTGCCGGTGAGCGGGTCACGGGCGGCCCCACCGGCGGCGATCCCGCTGCGCGTCCAGGAGAGGAAGGCGAGAAGTCCGTCGGTCATTCGGTCACGCCCAGACCGAGGCTCGGGCCGGCGAAGCGGCCGGCGCCGGCGCGTCGCGCGGGGGACGCGGCGGCCGCCGACCGCTGCACCTGGACCGCCAGCTGGTCGCCGGTGAGTCGGCGCAGCCGCGGGCGGCGGGCCGCCCGGGCGGTGAGCTGTACGCCGTCGGGCTCGTCCATCACCTTCTCCTCGTAGTCCAGGGGCGCCGCGCGGACCTGCCACCGGTCGCGCCCGGTCGTGCTGGTGGCGAGTCGCTGACCGGCCGGCATGCGCCGGAACGAGGGCTGGTTGAGCCGTTCGTCGTCGGTGAGGACGAAGAACTGCCCGGGCGCGAACTGCTCCTCCTGGATCGCCTCGACCGTGGCGGCCGGGCCGTTGACGAACACCTTCACGTCGAAGCGGGTGTCGTCCTTCGGCCGGGCGGTGCCGAAGCGTTCGATCACGGTGGCCAGCGGGACCACCCGTTGGGTGAACGCCAGCGTGCCCAGCGGGTGCGCGAGCAGTTCCCGGGCGCCGGGGGTGATCTCCCGCAGGGTGACCAGGGTGTCGCTGCTGGCTGGCAGTTGGGCGCTCCAGCTGCGGACGTCCGCCAGAGCCGTCTCCAGCATCGTGGCGACGTCGGCGGGTTCGGGCAGTGGTGGCGCGTCGGGCCGGCCGAACGTCACCTCGAACGCGACAGAGACGTCGATGAACAGCACGTGGAAGGTGGCCAGGCCGTGGGCGTGCCAGGGCCGCGGGCCGGACAGGTGCAGCTCGACGGTGACGGCGAACAGCAGCGTGTTGCCGTGCCGGAGCTGGACGCCGCCGGTGATGTCGACCTCGAACGCGAACGGTTCGAATTGGAACAGGGCGTCGAAGCCCAGCCACCCCTGGATGTTGAACCCGGACGCCTCCGCGTACAGCTCCAGCCGGGCCCCGAACTGGGCCGTGTTGGAGGTCAGCGCGAGGTAGGACTCCAGGCGTATGCGAGGGTTGTCGCCGGTAGCCAGGCTGATCGTGAGCCGGCGCAGTGCCGGAAAGCCGACCGGAGCCCGGAACCGGGGATGGAAACCGCCCGCCGACAGGGCGAACATCGGGTTGCGCCCCCACGAGGCCCGTAACGCCATGTCGCCGGTGATGTCGAACGCAGCCACCCGGGAGTCGAACAGCGACGCGTCGAAGGACAGCTCACCGCGGTCGAAGTCTACCGTGCCGAGGACGTCGAGGTTGAGGGCGACGACAGCGTCCCGCTCGTCGGGCAGCACCATACGTATCCGGCCCATGATGATCAGCCGCACCGGTGCCGGCAGATCGAGGATGACGCCCAGGGTGACTGTGATGATCGGTGGGGTGCCCCAGGCCAGCTTGCCCATCGGCCCGATCAGGAACCGGCCGGGCGCCTGCGGGAAGACCCGGTTGAGGTCACTGATCACCTTCGGGGCATTGGCGACCAGGTCGGTGGGGAACAGCACCGAGCCGAGCGTCCCCTCCCGGACGCCGGCCCGCAGCACCGGCAGGTCCGTGGTGCGGTTCAACCCGAGCAGGCCGCCGACGCCGATCAGGGTGAAGCCGAAGCCCAGCTGAATCGGGGTGAACTCGGCCGCGATGATGATCAGCAGGGAGAAGCCGGGCGACCCGTCGGGTGCCCGGGTCGTGATGATGCCAACGGCCTTCAGCGACACCGCCGCGAACTGCAGCTGGACCGCGCCCGAGTACTGGTGCAGCGCCTCGTCGTGGGCGAGGTAGCCGCCGCCGGACACCACTCCCGCGTCCAGGGACAGACCGGCGCCATCGGGCGCCCGGAACGCCAGCCCCGCCCCTGTGGCGCCGAACCGTGCCTCAATCCCGACGCGTTTCACCACCAGGTGCAGCGGGCCGAGATCGGCCTTGCCGCTGACCGCGGCCGCCACGGCCGTCGTACCGGCGCCGATACCCAGGCGCAACCACATCTCGGTGAGCTGAAACAGCGCCGCCCGCACGTCCAGCGGGATGGTCAATTCCAGGCCACCGGCCGCGGCTGCCCGGTGCAGCCGCAGCCCTTCCGGCTGGCGCCAGGACACGGCGAGGTCGAGCGGTGCCTCCACATCCGAGGGCAGGAGCTGGGCGATGAAGGAATCGGCGTCGGCCGCGGACAGCACGAGGTGGGCGTCGTCGAGCTGAGCGCCGGCCCCGAGGCCGGTGACGGACACCGCCGGCGCTCCGTGAGGATCGACGAAATTCGCGGTGGCGAACGCGAACACGCCGAGCGCGCGGATCCGCAGACTGGTGTCCAGCAGCGGCGCGTCCCGGCCGGAGAGGACCACGCCGAGGCCGGTGAGCTGCAACGCCGGCCGCAGCGCCGGCAGGGTCCCCGACGGCGGGTCGGCCAGCAGCCACAGGGTGACACCGGCGGCGGGGTCGGTGAGCCAGTCGGTGTCACCGAAACGCAGGCTGACCCGCAGGTCGCCGGCGTCGACCGGCTGGCGGCCGGTGAGCCGGACACCGTAGCGGCCGCCCTCGGCGACCAGCGCCACGTGCAGGTCGGCGAGGGGCACGGACAGGCCGCCGGCGAGCGCGGCCAGTCCGCGCAACGCCATCTCGGGCACCGGCGGCGGATCGGCGGCCACCTCGGGACCGTCCGGCCCGGTCACCACGACGCCGGCGGCGGTGAGAATGGACAGCGCCGAGGGACCGTGCGCCCACCAGGGGGTGTCCAGGTCGTCGGCGAAGGCGGCCAGCACGATGGTCGCGACCAGCGGGACGGCCCAGCGTTGCACCAGCGCGATCGCGCCGTCCTCGGTCATGACGACGCCGGGTACGGGAGCGAGCGTGATCGCCGCGTCCGAGGCCTCCGCCGCCCCGAAGGGGAGCACCCGCACCGCGAACCGGGCCCGTCCGTGCACGACGTCGACGTCCAGGTCGACGTCGAGCGAGGGCCGCAGGAACGCGACCGGGGCCGGCGGACGCAGTCCCACCCGCAGGTGGGCGTGCAGTTCACCGTCGTACCCGAGGCACGCCTGCTCGATCAGCACCGGTCCGAGGTCGATCCCGGCGAGGTCGACCAGCACGATCGGTGATCCGGTGGTCGACCAGCCGGCAGTGACGGCAAGGCTGCCGCCGGCGAGGCCGACGGTCGCGCGGACGGCCGAGCCGAGATCCTCGACCCGGTCGAAGGGCAGGTCGATCGCCTGCAGCAGGTCCACGATCAGGGTGGCGACATCCGACGCCGATGCGGTCCGCGACTCAAGCCAGCCCGGCTGCAACATTCTGGCCAGCTCGGCGGTTCGGTCGGCGCGCAGGAAGCCGTCCGCGTCGTCGCCGTAGATGCCCAAGGCGGCGGCCACGGCCAGCGCGCCGTCGAAGACCGGTCCCGGCGGCCCGTCGGCCTTGACGGCGGCCACCATGGCCTGAAGCACTTGCGGCAGCAGGCGGGTCGCCGCCCCGGCCAGCGCGCCCACGCCGTCGACCTGCGGTAGCAGCGTGATCGGGGTGGCGCCGGCCGGAGTGACCGACAGCGCCAACCCGTGGCGGTCAACGCCCACGGTCACGGTCACCGACGTCCAGTCCCCCGGCACCGCTCGGGTCAGGCTGAGCTGCCCGGTCGGGGCCCCGGCACCCGGGCCGGTGAGCCCGACGCCAGCGCCGATCTCCAGCCGTTCGTCCGGGCCCAGTTCGATGGTGGCGGTGAGCATCAGTCGCACCGGATCGGCCACGGCGTGGACGGTCAGCCCACCGGGCAACGCCAGGCCGTGGGTGGTGTCCAGGCCGAGCAGGTCGCCGGCCGCGCCGAGCAGGTCGTTGAGCCGGGTCGGGTCCACGTCGCCGCCCGGGCCGGCGAGGATGCCCCTGCCGGTGAGGAACGCGGCTGGCGCCGCCAGCAGCCGCCCGAGCGGCAGCAGCTTGCGCCCCTCGGGCAGCAGCGCGCCCGCCACGAGGGAGGCGACGGCGTCGAGCGCCGCGTAGGCCAGTGCAGCGGGAGCGCCGGGCGGCACGGCCGGCGTGGCGGCGGTGGGCAGCAGCACGATCGGGTCGACCCAGCCCGGGATCTCCGCGGTCAACCGGCCGGTCGCCGCCGTCCAGCGCGCGGCGAGCGCACCGGACCGGGCGGTCGCGTCGGCTTCCGTGACACCCGACGGGAGGGAAAGGGTTCCGGTCAGTTGCACCGGCGGCAGGTGACCGGCCGAGGAGAGCGGCACCAACGTCGCCGTCCAGGGCCCCGCGCTGACCGTCAGTTGGGTGCCGAACTGCGGCAACGCCACGCGCCACGGCCCGCCTACGGGGCCGGTCACGCCGACCGTGGGCAGCAGCAGATCGGCCAGCGCGGTGGCCGCCCCGGCGAGGTACGCCGCGGGCACGGCGGCCAGTTGCCGCAGGGCGGCCGGGTCGAGCACGTCCGCGCCGGCCGGAACCAGCCCCGCAGTGCGCAGGGCGTTCACCACGAGCCCGGGTACGGTGCCGAGCGGCAGCGGCGCGGTGCGGTCGCCGAGCCGCCGCAGCGCGGCGTCGAACGACACGAGCGGCTCGATCGGGCCACCCAACGTGACGTCGTGCAGGTCGGCGATCGGGGTGACCGTGCGGCCGCCGTCGCCGGCGCTGCTGATCGTGACCCCCACGCGGGCGGCGCGGACCCGGCCGGGGACCAACCATCCGTCGGAGGTGCTGAGCCACGCCTCGGCCTGCAGACGGCGTCGGCGAGGCACCGGTGGCGCCGTCGGGTCCAGCAGCACCTCCGCCAGCGGGACCCGGACCCGGGCGGCCACATCCGGCACCGTGGGTCGCACGGACAAACCCAGGGCCAGCGTGCGGAGGGCTTCCGTCGCCGGGCCGGCGGCCACGTCGTACACCTGGCGGGCGACCTCCGCGGCCAGGTGTGGCACCAGTGCGGGCCCGGCGACGGCGCAGACAGCGAAGCCCGGCGTGGCGGCGTCGGCGTGGTCGCCCGGGAGGCCGGCGAAGGCCGCCGTGGCCGGCCCGCCGGCCAGGAACGCCACTGCGCGCAGCGGAGCGGTACGGCCATCGGGCGCGAGGGTGGCGGCGAAGCGGACCGCGTCGGCCAGGCCGGCGTCGGTCACCGGGGTGAGCGGGCTGCCGGCATGCGGTGTGCCCAGCGTGATGACCCCGGCGACCCGGTCCGGGTGGGCGGCGGCGAACGCCCGGGCGGTGACGCCGGCGGTGGAATGGGCGACGAGATGCACCCGCGGGTGGCCGGTGAGGGCGCGGGCACGCTCCACGACCCGGCCGAGTTGCCCCTGCAGGCTCAGCGGGTCGGCGTTCCGGTCGGCGAGGTCGACCGTGTACGTCGGGGAGACCGCCCTGGTTTCGGCAAGGTCGACAGTCATCGGGTCGACGCCGGGAACCCGCAGGTGGAAATGCGCGTCGGGGGCGTGCTCCGGGTCGATCTCGGCGAGCAGCGCGCGCCAGGCTCGGTGGTCGGCGAACGGTGCCGACACGAGCAGGACGCACCGGTCGTCGGGCGCGGCGGCGGCGTCCAGCTGGTGGCGAACCTGGGCGATGGCGTTCGGGTCGCCGGGCAGGTCCTGGTGGGCGCAGGTCAGCGTCTCCCCCACCTGCCACGCCGGGCCGACCGCGACCTGGGACCAGTGCGGTACGACGCCGTCGCTGTCGGCACACCAGCGGGCAAGCGCGTCCACCGCGTCGCCGAGTGTCTCCGGTTCGCGCCCATGCAACGCCGCGGACGGGGCGGGCAGCGGGTCGGCCATGACCCGCAGCCGCTCTACGAGCGCGGTCCCGGTTTCCGCGTCGAGGAGGTGGCGGGCGTAAGCCTCGGCCCAGCCCGGTCCCGGGCCGGTTTCCCCGGTCCACAGGAGCAGCTCGACGCGGTCGTCGGCGGGCAGCACCAGCCGCCACGGGTGCTCCTCGGTCCCCCATCCGGCAGGCAGGGGCGGCAGGAGGGCGGGGTCGAGGGTGTCGGCGCCGCCCAGCACGGCGGTCAGCCAGCGCAGCGCGGGCACCGCGAACGGGATCCCGCCGCTGGACACCCCAGTGGCGAGCTGTCGCAGCTGGTTGCGCAGTGCGGGCACCGGGTCGCGGAGCAGCGCAGCGAGGTCATCGTCGGGGCGGCCGGACAGCAGCACCGGCCAGTCGCCGGGCAGGCCGGGTAGCCGCCGGTGCAGGCCGAGCAGCGCGGTCGTCACCGCCGCCCGGGGGCCGCCCCAGCCCAGCGCCGCCTCCGCGACGAGCAGGCGCAGCAGCGCGGCGAGAACGTCCGGCGGGACGCCGATGCCCAGGTCGGGGGCGGTGGGGTCGAAGCCGCCGGGTGCGGGCACCGTGATGTCGACCGGCCCGAGCCGTTCGCCGTCGGCGCGCAGCGTGAGGTCCGCGACGTGCCCGTCGATGCGCAGTGCGGTCCCGGGCCGCCAGCTGGCCTGCAACCAGGCGCGTTGCGCATCGAGTCGGGTGCCGCCTGGGGTCACCACGGCCGGTGGGACCGTGCCGGCGGTCAGGGCCACGCCGGGCAGCAGCGCGGTGGCGGTGGGGCCGTCGGTCAGGTCGAAGCCGAGCAGCCCCGCCCGCGCCGTGAGGTCCACCCACCCGGTGTCGGCGTCGAGCTGGAAGCCGATCCGCAGCCCGTGCGCGTGCGGGTCAGCGGAGCCGCGCTCGTCCCAGGCGGCGAGGTCCACCTTCACGCTGCCGGCCGAGGCGAGCCGTACCCGCCACGGGTCGATGCCGCTGCCCGTGCCGCTGACCTCGCCGTCGAGGCCGGCGAGCGCGGCCAGCTCGGCCAGCAGCGCCGACCACCGGCCGGGGTCGTCGAGGACCGCCCGGTGGAACGCGGCGATCGCCCGCGTCGGCGCGGACGCTAGGTCGGCGATCGCGACCCGGTGCGGTGAGGTTGGGTCGGCCGCCGGGGGGACGAGTCCAATCAGCGCGGCGAGCGCGTGACCGGGACCGGTCGGCCCGAGCAGTTGGCTCAGGGCGTCCCCGATCGCGGTCGCCGCGGCCGTTTCCACCGCGTCGGCGCTGGAGAGGTCCAGCACCGGGTACGTGTTGCCGCCGAGGGTCACCTGGTGCAGTGCGAGGTGCGGTTGCACCGCAGCGCCCTGCCAGCGCAGCCCCGCGGTGACCGAGCCAATCTGGACGGTGCCGGACGGCGGCAGCTGAGGCACCGCGGCGAGACTCATCCCCGCCTCGGGCAGAATCACGGCGGCGGCGGTGCCGCCCGTCGCGATCGCCGCGAGGGTGGCGCCCGCATCCAGCCGGACCGTGCCGTCGGTCAGCTCCGCGCGCAGCCCGATCAGGACCCGGCCGGTGTCGCCGGAGCCGGTGCGCGCCAGCGTGAGCACCAGCCGCGGCCCGTCGGCGATCGCGAGCAGAACGGCTCGGAACGGCTGCTCCTCGGTGCCCTCGCCGGCGATCGTGGGATCGGCGCCGGCCAGCCCGGCCAAGTGACCGAACCAGGTGCGCAGCACGGCCGGGTCGGCCGTGAGCGCGCCGATCCAGTCGCGGAAGGCGGTCGGGTCGCTGCCGAGCCGTGCGAACGGCAACGCCGGCACGCCGGCGATCAGCCCGAGCACGCCGGGCAGGTGGACGACCACAGGGTTGTTGCCGACGCCGATGCGCTCCAAGGCTTCCCGGACGAGCGCGACGAGAACCGGCGCGGCTCCGGCGTCCAGCGCCGCCGGGTCCAGCTCGACGGTACGCGGCAGCCCATCGCCGAGGTCGATGTCGCGCAGGACGATCCGGACGGAGCCGCCACCGTCCAGCTCGACGCGGGCCAGTACGGAGGCGTCGATGCCGGTGGTGGCCAGGTCGAGGCGTACCTCCAGCGGGCCGGCCGCGGTTCCGGCGATGACGGTCAGCTCGGACGCGGCATCGACCAGGGGCAGGGTGAGGACCAGGGCGGCGGTCGGATCGCCCGCGCCGGTGCCCGCGCGGGCGGCCACGCCGAGCACGTCACCGGCGACGGTCAGGTAGAGCCCGAACGGGTCCTTTTCGAACAGTGGATGCCAGGACTCGCCCGGCCTGCCGAGCCCGGCTACCGGGGGCAGCGCGAGGTCGAGCAGATCGAGCAGGGCACGGCGCTGCACCGGATTGGCGACCATGCCGCGCAGGCGACTGATCGGATCGGCGAACCAGTCCTGGTTTACGTTGCCGTCGCCGTCGACCATGCCGATCGCCTTGGCCAAAGCCACGATGCGGGGGTCGACGCCGGACGGGGAGGTCATGGTTGTTGCCTCAACGGACGATGTGCTCGGCCCACGTCGTGACGATTGCATAGGGGTCACGGCCAGGCATAGAAGGCGTGGGTGGGTCTAATGAGTCAGCCAGTGCAAACTGTCGTCACGTCCACCACCGGCGTCGGCCGCTTGGAGGATGCCGATTTGCTTGACTATCTGCGACGGCACCCGGCGGCGGACGTTGCGGGCTTTCTCCACCTGCTGGCCGGGATCACCGGCCTGGAGGCGAACTATCCACAGTCGGCACCGGCGTTCCTCCGACGGCTCAGCGACCGGTACGGCCCGGCCGCGGTGCAGCGGCTGCGGGCCGCGGACACCCGGGTGCTGGCCGCCGTGCGCGCTGCCCAGACGATACGGAACCTGCTCGCAAAGGCACAGCGGGACATGCCGTACCGAGCCCCGCAGGTCGGCTTCCTGGCGTTGGAGCGCCAGATCAGGGCGCACGAGCTGAGCTACGCCGACGTGCTGACCATCCTCGGTCTCGGGGACGACGACCGGCCGGCCGGTGGTCTGGACGACGTCGAGCCGCCACCGGCGGCGCTGGCGGTGCTGGGCGAGATGTTGTGGACCACCGCCTATGCCGAACCGGAGAAGCGGGTCGCGGCGCTGGTCCAGGAAGCGGTCGACGCGCAGGAGCTGGCGGACGCCTACGTGGAGGTCGGTCGGCAACTGACCGACGTCGTCGTGGCCCACCATGCAGTCGACGACGAGGACATTCTCGCCGGGCCGGTGCTGCCTCCGGTCGCCGGTTGTCTCGACGAGGACCAGGCAATCGCCCAGGCGCGGCTGACCGGCGTCGCGACCGCGGTGCTGCAGGCGAACTCCGTGCTGCCGCGAATCTACTACGCGTGCGCGCTGTCGACGAACCTCAGCTACGCCGATGCGCTGTCCGGCACCGGTCCCGCCCACACCGACCTCACCTCCGAAGGGGCCGACCGGCGGGTGGTTGCCCTGACCACCGCCGAGGGGCATGTGCTGCGCACCAGCCGCGACGGCCGGTACTACTGCGTGGCGGGCATGCAGCACCGGCCGCCGTGGCTGTCCCCGGAGTACCCCGACCACGATCCGGGCCCGCACCTCAACTCCGACCTGCGGCTCGCCGAGCTGCAGGAGCAGGGCGACGACGCCTGGGACGGCGACGACTACCGCCCGGACCTGCCGCTCGGTGCGCTGTTCACCCAGACCGCGCTGGACTACACGCTGGCCCGTCTCATGCTGGCCGAACGGGCGCTGGAGGCACAGCGCCGCCGCTTCAAGCCGACGGACGCTCCGCTGCCCCTGCCCGAGCCCGGCGGCGCGCTCAAGGCGAAGACCGCCGCCCTGCGTCCGCTGCTGCACGAGGCGGCGCTGTTGGCGTGGGTCATGGGCGAGCGCGAACCCACCGAGGCGGAGAGCCGCAGCGCGCAGCGGCTGGCCGCGCAAATCGGTGAGATCGCCGCCGCCGAGCCGCTGGCGCCCTTGTTCATCACGATCGACCGGGACGAGGACGAGGCCCCGGAGCTCAGCGAGTTCACCGACGAGCTCGCGGGCGGGTCGGACGGCGACGCCTCCCTCAAGGCGCTCGCGGCGCTCAACGACCGGCTGGACAACGTGGACAGTTTGCGCGCGTTCCTGCTGGCCGCGCATCCGCTCGCGGCGCGGCGGCTGGCTCCGGTGTACCCGGACGTGATCGAGGCGTTCACCGACGAGCAGCGCCGGAGGATCAACCTGGTCCTGCTTGTTGGCCAGCTGCGTGATCTCGCCGGCGAGCTGGGCATGGACGTGGCGAACATGTTCCTGATCGTGCTGGCGATGATCGAGCCGCCGGTCGCGCTCGCCGCCGGTGGCCTGTCCGCGGCCATCGGCGCGGTTGGTGTCGTCCAGGGTTTCCAGCAGGCGGAGCTGCTCACCATGATGGCCAGCCTGGACACGCCCGGCGGGTTCCAGCTCGCCTCCGTTGAGGACGCCGCGGACGCCCGGAAGGCGGCCTGGCGAGGCCTCGCGCTCTCCCTCATCGACTTCCTGCTGCTCGGCGGCGACGTGGGACGGCAGCTGCGGCGGGCGGCGACCGGCCGCGCCGCCGCCAGCCCGCTCGCCGCGGCCGTCGCCGCCGACGCCAATCCGGTGCCGTTCCTGCGGATGGCCATGCCGGCGGCCGTCACCGCCGCTGCGGTCCCCGCCGTGGGAAACGTCGTGTCGAGTACCGAGAAGCTCAGCACACTCGCCGCGGCGGCTGAGCTGGCCAACAAGGAGCGGCTCAGCAGCCGCGCCCTCAAGAGCCTGAGCAGCGAGCTAAACATGTCCCAGCGCACATTGCGGAACCTGATCATCAGCGCGGTCGACGAGGCCCGCCGCGCCGCCGCGGTGCTGCGGCTGCGCAACGCGGCCCGGTCCCTGCTCGAGGGCGGCGCCGCGAAGACCGTTCCCGCCACCTCGGTGCTCAAGAGACCCAGGACGGCGGTGAAGAGCGTCGGCCCGCGCGGGCGGCGGGAGTACCTGGTGGTCGGGGCGGGCGACCCGGAGATCGGCTGGGGCCTGGAGCAACTGGCAGCCCGCAGGCGTACGACGGTGGTGGCCCCGGCCCGCAACGCCGGCGTCGACGCCGTCGTGGCCGGCAACGGTCGCTTCGTGCAGGGCACCGTCGCCGACCTACCGGCCGGCTACCAGTGCACCGTCGCCCGGGAGGAACTGCTCAACCCGGCGCAGCTGCCCGACCCGGCGACGTTCGTGACCCAGCGCGTGGACCGACTGCGACCGGGCGGCCAGTGGATCGTCGTGACCGAGTCGCCGGATTTCGCCAAGAGCCTCGCCGGGGTCGCGCCCCGCCCCGGGGTCCGCATCTGGACGACCGAATACACCACCATCCGCAACGGTGCCGCCGTCCCGCGCCACGTCGTGGTCGTGGCCCGTCCCCGGCCGACGACGATGACACCGATCACCGCGCTGGTCCAGCCACCCGGACTCACCGCGACGCGGGTAACCGGCTACCTGCAGACCCTGCAAGATCCGGCCAACCTGCCCCGTCTGCAACGCAAGCTCACCGAGCTGTGGCACCAAGGCATGCTGGAGGGCGGTCAGGTCGCCGACTGGGTGTTGCGCAACCTCACCGGCAACATCGGCGAGATCCTCGCGGACGGCTACAAGGCGGAGATCCTCGCCGCGCGCCGGGCAAAGGCGGCCACCGCCGACGCCGCCCTGCAGAAGGGCGTCCGCCGCATCGACGGGGTGACGGGGCAGTCCAAGGAGTTCACCGACGACCTGCTCACCGTCGAACGTAACGGCAACCTGGTCGTGCTGGACGTCTTCGAGATCAAGGCCGGACCTCGCGGTGGCCAGGAGGGTATGACGCAGCTGTTCGAGTGGATGGAGAACGAGCTCGAGGTGGGCGACAGGATCGTTGTTGGTGGCAGACCGTTCCGCTACGACCCGGCCGGCACCTCCCGCGGGCGGATCATCGGCCTCGGCCGGGCCCAGCGCCACCTCGTGGTGGCCAAGGGTGCCGAGACGGCCGGACGGCGTACCGCGGACCTGGTCGCCGCGCCCGTGCTGCGCAAGACGTTGGACCTGTCCGCGGCTGAGATCCGCTACCTGGCCCGGCGCATCATCGAGCAACTGCCGCCGGTGCCCTGATCCGGCGGCTACGCCTCCCGGTAGGCGGCCGCCGCGTCGTGCCACTCGGCGACCGCCAGCCGTTGGATCGTGTTGAAGTGGACGTTGGTGTTGTCCGGCGGCGGCGCGCCGACCCACGGGCGCAGCTTCCCGGCCATGTTGTCCGCGAGCGCCCGGGCGGTGGACGGTCGGGAGTTGAACCGCGCGTAGGTGAGGAACCGCCGGCTCAGCTCGTCGGGCACCGCAACCGGGGGCACCTTGCCCGCCAGGTACGCGGTCATCTCGTCTAGCCGGGCGTGCAGCTCCGCAGCGACCAGCTCGATCGCCGCCGCCCATCCGCTCACCGTGCCGACCTCAAGGCTGCGGGTGAAGCCGGCCTCGGTCCGGACCTCGGTGCGGTCCCAGTTCACCGCGGCGGCGACGGCGGGGTCGACGTAGCCGGCGGTGACGAGGTTGAACGTGTACTCGGCGCGCTCGTCGACGGCACCGGCCGGCACCTCGGGTGGGATCGCGGGTCGGCCGACGGGCAGCCGGCCGGTGCGGTAGACGATCAGGTCGAGGCCGACGAAGTCGTACGCCTGCAGCACCTGGTTGGGGTTGAAGGCGCCGGAGGCGGGCAGCTCGTTGGCGCCGCCCTCGCCGAAGAACACGACCTGCAGGAACTCCGGCGACAGCCCGTGACGCCCGGCGGACTCTCGGAACAGGGCGTACAGCGCGCTCTGCGGGCGGTTCTTGTTGGCCCGGGGGACGATCCACGCCAGGTGGGCGTCGACGTTCCAGTGCGCGCTGGCCTTGTCCTGCAGTTCCGTCTGGCGGGGCGCGACCGCGCGGTAGCCCTCCCAGACCATCGCCGCGTCGTAGGCGCGCAGGTGGGTGTCGATGGTGGCGGACGGCCCGGCGCCGAGCGCCACGTCGACGGAGGGTTGCGGCGGGGCGCCGACGAGCCGGGGCGGTGTCGGAGGCAGGCTCAGCTGGACCTGGTCCCCGGCGAGCATGGCGGACGGGTCGGCCGAGCGGGAAATGACCCAGAACCGGTACGTGTCATCGGCCAGCGGCAGGTGGACGACGCCGGACAGCGGCAGCCGCAGCGACTCGGTCGGGCCGCCCGCGCTCGGCCGCCAGCACAGCTGGTGGGCGGGATACGGGCGCCGGGGCGCGGCGCTGGGGTCCGACCCGGGCAGCGGGGGTCGTCTCAGCTCGATGCGCCGGTAACGTCGCCCGTCTGGGCGAGGGGCGGCGAGCGCCGCCCGCACCGGCGCCGCGGCGTGGTCCGGCGCGTACGCGAGGTCCGGCGCGGCCTGGAACAGGGCCCGCGCGGAGATCACGCTGTGTGCCGGATGCGCCGGGTTGGACAGCTGGTCGGCCAGGGTCCGCAGCGCTGGCGGGACCAATTGCTCGCCGGACAGGTCGTCGTAGGCGGGCCGCTGATCGAACCAGGTCGGGGAGAGCACCTCGAAGCTCGTCGACGCCACAGTCAGCCGCAGCTGGGCGGTCCCAGCGGACGGCGGCGGCGCGACCACCGGCATCGGCAGCGCGGCGGTGTCCTTGGCCGGATCGGCGGGGTCGACGGTGATCCAGATCCGCCCGGTGCCGGACAGGATGCTGATCACGAGCTTCCGGTGGTAGAACGGGTCGTCCTCGGCGACGCTCACGCCGCCGAGGGTGAACCGTCGCCGCGGCACCGTGGCCAGGGTGGTGAACAGGAATTCCTTGGTCAGCACCACTTTGCTGTACCGCACCAGTTGCGGCACAGGGTCGAAGCCGGGCAGGTGTTGCCGGAACGCGTCCTCGTGCACCGACGCCGGCGTCTTTAGCAGCAGATCTCCGGTCACCGACCATCTGTCGTAGCGGCTCTCGACGACCTCGGCGGGTACGGTCGGGTTGTGCGCGATGGTGTCCGGAATGAACTGGAGCGCGCCCTCCCAGAGCGGTGCGATCTCCACGGCAAGGCCTGGCGTGTCGGTGTCGAAGGACAGTTCCAATGTCTGGGGAAAGGTGTCCCCTGGTTTGGGGTCGCCCTCCGGGGGCGCCTCGGTGACCGTCACGTTCCGCAGCTGGCTCTGCATGTCGCCCCGAAGCGGGGTGCGAAGAAACGTGTTGCGGCGCATGGACGCCCTCCTTCGGCTGAACTGTGACGGCACATCTATGTTTCCCCAGGTCCTTCGGGCAGCTGGTCAGGACCTTCGGCATGATGTGGTGGCCGATCGGGCGCTCAGGTCCAGACCGCCCCACGGTCGCCGAGGTCCTGCTACCGGGATGCGGGCCAGTGCTCCGCCCTTCAGGGCGGGGGTGAAGGCCCGCGCTGGGAGG
>NZ_JBAKHS010000041.1:0-24562 GCF_036906795.1 Micromonospora sp. CPCC 205739
GGACCCGCCACCACCCAGCTTAGAACCCCACTCCCGACGATGGCTTGACACAGAGGGGAGCCATGACAGTTCACCCTCGCAGCTCCGCTGAGGCGAACGACGCAGCTCATCGCGTACCCGACAGTCGAGGTGGCCGGGTCCGTGCGGACCCGGCCACCGGTGCTACGCCGAAGCTCAGCTCGCGGTGCAGGTCACCGCGGGTACGGGATTGGTGCCGTTCCAGCTGGCGATGAAGCCGAAGCTGGTGCTGGCGCCGGCGCCGAGCCGGCCATTGTAGTCGACATTGCGAGCGGTGTACGCCCCGCCGGAGCCGCTCAGCGCGGCGTTCCAGGACTGGCTGACCGTCTGGCCTCCGGTGAAGGTCCACCTCGTCGTCCAGCCGGTGATGGCGGCCGAGCCGGCGGTCACCTTCACCTCACCCTGGAAGCCGCCCTGCCACTGGTTGACGATCGTGTAGCTGGCCGTGCAGCCGCCGGCCGGGGGCGTCGTGGGCGGCGGCGTGGTCGGGGTGGGGGTCGTCGGGGTCGGCGTGCTGCCGGAGTAGACCGAGGCCTCCCGGGCGGTGGCCCTGATGCCGTTCGTGCCGTTGAAGATCCGCTGGCCCCAGCTGGTCAGCCGGGTCGGGTCGAAGCTGGTGGCCATGTCGAGGTACTCGACACCGCCGCCGTTGCCGCTCCACGACCAGCCGAGCCAGCCGATCCGGTTGGCCTGGCTGTAGGAGAGGATGGTGTCCTCGTCCGGGTTGCCGTCGGAGTGGTTGAAGCCGAACTCGCCGACCACGATGGGCAGCCCGGCGCTGCGGAACCGGCCGAGGTAGTCGGTGATCTCGGCGGCGGTGTCGAAGACGCCGTACATGTGGATCGAGAAGACCGTGTTCCTCGCCGGGTCGGCGTTGAACACGGTCGCGGCGTTGTCCCGCATGGTGAAGGACCAGTCCTGGCCCCAGTTCGGGGCGTCCACCATGATGGTGTGCGCGATCCCGCCGGCGCGCAGCCGCTTGATCGCGTTGGCGCTGTCGGTGGCCCAGGTCGCGTAGCCCTGGTTGCCGTACGGCTCGTTGCCGATGTTGACGATGACGTACTTCTCCTGGCCGTTGAGCGCGCCGGCGATGCTCAGCCAGTAGTCGACCGCCCGGTCGAGGGTGATCGCCCCGCTCTGCTCGCCGTAGCCGGTGGTGTCGTGCACCTCCAGCACGCAGATCAGCCGGTTGGCCTTGCAGAGCGAGATGACGTTGCTGACGTCGGCGGCGCTGTTCTTCGCCCAGCGGTCGCCGGTGGCCAGCACCACCCGGACGGTGTTCGCGCCCAGCGCCTTGACGTTGGCGAAGGAGCTGGTCTGCTGCGGGTACCAGGTGTGGGCGTGGTTGACGCCGCGCATGACGAACTCGGTGCCGTTGGCGTCGTAGAGCCGGCCGTTGGCGACCGAGAATCCGGCCGCGGCGTGGGCCGGCTGGACGAACGCGAAGACGGCGGCGAGGAGGGTGAGCAGGGCGGCGCCGGCGACGGTGAGTCGCTTTCTCATGGCATTCCTCAGGGTCGACCCCGTGCCCTGGCGGGGTTGCGGTGGTGACGACGGTCGTGGCGGCTGTAGCCCGGTAGCCGCCGCTCGACTCCCTGGTCGCGCGCAGGCATCAGCGTAGGACGATGCGATGGGGAAAGCAACCGGTTAAGTGAAGGACCCGCTCCGCGTACGGAGTGGTGGCGGCCCACGCCGACCGCGGGCCGCCACACGGGCGGCATCCCCACCACAGGATGTGACGCCACCGGCTCTGAACCGGTTAAGCCGGACCCTAGGCCGCCGCCCGAACTGCCGTCAAGGGTCGGTGGTGGGCGCCGGAGCCCGGGGCGGATGGCGCGCCGAAAGGGGACGGCCGGGGTTGACCCGCACCGGGCGGGGTATCCCGTGACGATCGGTCGGGCGGAAGGAGAAACCAGGATGGTCACCGTCGGCTACACCCTGATGTGCGAGCAGGCCGGCCCCAAGCAACTGGTCGACTACGCGGTACGGGCGGAGGCGGCCGGCTTCGACCAGCTGGTGATCTCCGACCACTACTACCCGTGGCTGGACTCCCAGGGCCACTCCCCGTACGCCTGGTCGGTGCTGGGCGCGGTCGCCCACGCCACCAGCCGCGCCGAGCTGATGTCCTTCGTGACCTGCCCGATCCTGCGCTACCACCCGGCCGTCGTCGCGCAGAAGGCCAGCACCATCGGCACGCTCTCCGACGGCCGGTTCACCCTCGGCCTCGGCGCCGGCGAGAACCTCAACGAGCACGTGGTCGGCGGCTGGCCGCACGTGCAGCAGCGGCACGAGATGTTCGAGGAGGCGTTGCAGATCATCCGGCCGCTGCTCAACGGCGAGACGCTGACCTTCTCCGGCAACCACTTCGACGTCCCCGAGGCGTACCTGTGGGACCGGCCGGACGAGCCCGTCGCAATGGCCGTCGCCGCCTCCGGACCGTCGTCGGCCGCGCTCGCCGCCGAGTACGCCGACGGCATCGTCGCCACCGAACCCGACCGCCGGATCATCCAGCTCTACGACGACGCGGGCGGCGCCGGCCAGCCCCGCTACGGCCAGGTGGCCATCTGCTACGGCCCGGACGAGGCCGAGTGCCGCAAGATCGTGCACGACCAGTTCCGCTGGTTCGGCATGGGCTGGAAGGTCAACGCCGACCTGCCCGGCCCGGAGGCCTTCGCCGCCGCCACCCAGTACGTCCGCGAGGAGGACGTGGCCGAGGGCGTTCCCTGCGGCCCCGACGTCGAGCGGCACGTGGAGGCGTTCAAGCAGTTCGTCGACGCGGGCTTCACCCATGTGGCGGTCGTGCAGGTGGGCGGGGAGACCCAGCCGATGTTCCTGGACTGGGCGCAGGAGGAGCTGCTGCCGCGGCTGCGCGAGCTGTGAGGCTGCGCCAGCGGGCACCGGGACGCTTCGGGACGGCGGAGCTGCGGCTCGCCCTGGCCGCACCCCGGCCGGCCGCCGGGCTCACCAGCGAGTGGCGGCTGGTGGACGGCCTGCGGACGCACACTCGGCGCTCCCGGAACCCGGGCAGCGGCGCGCCGCCGGTGGTGCTGGTGCACGGGCTCGCCGTGTCCCACCGCTACCTCACCCCGCTGGCCCTCGCGCTCTCGGCCACCCATCCGGTGTACGTGCCGGACCTGCCCGGCTTCGGGCTGACCGCGCGCCCCGGGCGGGCGTACGACGTCGACCGGCACGCCGCGTTCCTGGCGGCCTGGCTGGCCGCGTACCGGCTGCCGCCGGTCTGCCTGCTCGGGCACTCGTTCGGCGCGGAGGTCGTCGCCGCGCTGGCCGCCCGCCGACCCGCGGCGGTCCGCGCGGTGGTGCTCGCCGGCCCGACCAGCGACCCGGCCGCCCGGTCCCGCCGGGGGCTGATCGGCCGCTGGCTGCTGGACACCGTGGCGGAGGCGCCCCTGCAGGCCCCGATCCTGCTCCGCGACGTGTGGGACGCCCGCCCCTGGCGGGTGTACGCCACCGTGTCGCACTCGGTGCGCAACCCGGTGGAGGAGGACCTGGTCCGGATCACCGCGCCGACCCTGGTGCTGGCCGGGGCCAGGGACACCGTGGCGCCGCCCGCCTGGCGTACCGAGGTGGCCCGGCTGATCCCGCACGCGCGCACGGCGAACGTGCCGCGCGCCGCGCACAACGTGGTCGCCACCGCGCCCCGGCAGGTGGCCGACGCGATCCGAATCCTGCTCACCCCCGAGACTCACAAGGTGGAACCATGCGCATCGGCAACACGGAGGTCCGTGTCCTCGGCGGCGGCCTCGGCTGCCTCCTGATGATCCTCTTCTCGATCCTCGCCTCGGTCGTGCTGACGGTGCTGCTCAACGTGATCATCTGAGCTCGCCCCACCTCCCGGGCCCGCTGCCACACTGTCGGTCACAGCGGGCGCCACGTCCTCGGGTCGGTGGGGTTGGCGACCAAGCGGATGGCGGCGGCCAGGCGGAGGGCCCCGGAGCGGTTACCGACAGCCTTCAGGGCGGCCGGCGACTCGGTGTCGACCTCGGCGACGCAGTCCCGGCAGCCGGGCACCTGCGCGACCCGGTAGGCGCCCAGGCCCTTCGGCCCGTCCACCGCCGCGCCGACGCGGCCGTCCACCCGGGTGGTGGAGCCGCCGAGGTCGCTGCCGTCCCCGTCGTACATCCCGTTGCTCACCCCGATCGAGAGGTCCCCACGGTTCGCCTCGTCCCCGGTCGCGCCGGACACGAGGTAGTGCGCTTCGGCGTCCAGCCACCGGCCCTCCCAGGTGCGCAACTCGACGCCGATGAGCGTCGCGCGGGGCGGAACGTCGACCGACCGGAACGGCACGGTGACGCGCTCGTCCTGCCAGGTAAGGCCGGCCACCACCTGTCGCGCGACCTCCTCCGGCCGCTCCAGGCTCCGGACGGTGACGGAGACCCAGCCGCCCGGCGCGTACTGCCACGACAGCAGCGTCTGCTCCCGGTCGGTGTACAGATACGCCGGATGCCCGTCCACCGGTGCGACCGGCGTACCGGGAGCCTGCGGCGAAGGCACTTGATCGGTGAGCACGGAGCGGAGCTGCGGCGAGAAGATGTCGACTCCGCGCGCACCCATCCGGACCGTGACCGATCCGGCGATGCCCATCATCGGTCCCGGCTCCACCGGGCCGCCGGGCACCAGCGGGTCGGGCACGTTCGCCCCCGCCGACTGGATCGCGACGCCGGTGCGGCTCACCTGGTGGATGGCGCCCGGCGGCACCCACCCGAGCCGGAACGACCGCCGGGTCGGGTCGAATCGCGAGGGTGCCACCGTCGGCGCATCGCCCAGGGTCGTGACCGGGCGGCCCGGGGCGGCGGTGGAGCGGTCCGGGGCCGCGGTGGGACGGCTCGGGCCGGCCGTCGGGACGCTCCGATCGGGCGCCGGCGTGCCTCCGTCGGCGGGCATGGTGGACGTGCCCGGTCCGCCCAGCACCGCGGCGGACCCCAGCAGCACGACGGCGGCGACCGCCGCGACGGCGGTCACGGCGAGCCCACGACGACGGCGCACCGCCCGCTCCCCGGCGACCAGTAGTGTCTCCGCCGGCACGCCACCGGCCGGCAGGTCGTCCGCCGCCCGGGCCAGCAGCGACCGGACCACCGCCTCCTCGTCCCGGTTCACCGGTTCACCTCCGTCCCGTCGCCCAGCGGCAGCCGCCGGCGCAACGCGGCCAGCCCCCGCGCCGTCTGGCTCTTCACGTTCCCGGTCGAACAGCCGAGCACCTCGGCGGTCTGCTCCACGCTCAGGTCGGCGTAGAAGCGCAGCACCAGCACCACCCGCTGGCCGGGCGGCACCGCCGCCAGGGCGGCGCGTACCGCCAGCGCGTCCACGAGGGACTCGCCCGGGCCGGGCGCGCCACCCCGGGGCTCCGGCTCGGGTGGCCGTTCGAAGAGCTGCACGCCGAACCACCGGGAACGCCGCTCCTGCCGGAACGCGTTGACCAGCATCCGGTGCACGTACGCGCCGACGTCGTCGGCACCCCGGGCGCGGCCCCACTTCACGTAGAGCCGGGTGAGGGTCTGCTGCACCACGTCGTCGGCCCGGTGCCGGTCACCGGTCATCAGGTACGCGGTCCGGCGCAGCTTCGGCGTCACCGCCTCGACGAACTCGACGTACTCCTGCCGTTGCGTGGCATGCATCGACCACTCCCCGTCCCCGGACACCGGCGTCCTCACCGTACGGATGGGCGTGGGGCCGGGTTCGGTTGCACGGCTCAGGGAAGCCGCCACGCGGCCTCGTCTCCGGGACGGTCGACCAGCCGCACGGCGGCGGCGAGGGCGAGGGCGCCGTCAGGGCCGCCCACCGCGGCGAGGCCCCGGATGGTGAGCACGACGACCTCGGCGGCGCAGTCCGCGCCCAGCCCACCCACCCGGTACGCCCCGAGGCCGCCCGGCGCGGCGTCCACCCCGGCGGCAGTCGGGCCGTCCCGGACCACACCGACGGTCAGGTCCTCGTGCGGGCCCGCCGCGCCCGGCACCCGGTACCCGCACCGCGCCCGGCGCCACCGCCCGTGCCGCCAGTCCACGATTGTTGTCGCCCAGCGCGCGCCCTCGGGTGCCGCGGCGGCGCGGAAGGGCACCCGAACCGGGTGGTCCGTCCAGACCAGCCCCTCGGCGATCCGGCGCAGCGTCCGCGCCGGATGGGACAGGTTGGTGCCCAGCACGGTCACCGCCGTGCCCGGCTGGTGCTGCCAGGACAGCGAGGTGTGCCCGTCGTCCGGGTCGGCGTAGAGCTGTGCCGTCCGGCCCTGCACGGACACGTCCGGGCCGCGCCGCCAGCCACGCCGCGTCGCGGGCAGGTCGACGGCGGGTCCCACCCGCACCGACACCACCCGGCTGCCGGCCATCGGGCCCGTCACCGGGCCCTCCCAGGCGATCAGGGACCGTTCCCCCCGGTGGCTGGCACACGTCCGGTGGGTCATCCCGTCGGGCAGCCAGTCCGTCCGGAAGAGCGGCCGTACCAGGTCCAGGTCTTTGCTGCCGTGCATCGGCCGCTCCCCGCGTCGTCAGTGCTGTCACCGTGGGGATGGCCGTGGCGGCGTGAAGGGTTGCACCTCGGGATGCAGCGGTACAGCCGGAGCGCGGCCGGTATCTGCCGGGTTGCGGCCCGGACCTTGGTCGACGCGACATGCGGCGGGTCGTGGTGACCGCCGCGGGGATGCCCCGACCCGCCGCAACTGGTGTTGATCAACCGCGGGCGCACCCACCCGGCGAGCCGCTCAGGCCGGGCGCAGGTCCAGCTCGGCGACGACCGGATAGTGGTCGGAGGCCCGATCGGCGTCCCCGCCACGGACCACCCGCACCTCGCGGGTCAGCGCGGCGACCGGCGCCGTGCCGAGCAGGTAGTCCAGCCGCATGCCGGCGAACTCCGCCCCGCCGTGCCGGGTCGGCACGGTCAGCCCGTCCGCCTCGGTCGCGCCGGTGGGGCGGACCCGCCAGAGGTCGACCAGGCCGGCGTCGAGCAGGCGGGCGACGGCCCGGGTGTCGACCGTGCCGCCGTCGCGGCGCAGGTGCCGGCGGCGGTAGTGCATCGGCAGGCCCGCCAGCCGGTCGCTGTGCTCCGCCGTCTGCTCCAGCGTGTTCAGGTCACCGGCGAGCAGCGCCAGCGGGGAACCGGTACGCCGCACGGCGGCGGCCAGCCAGTCCGCCTCCATCCGGCGCCGGCCGCCTGAGTACGGGTGCAGGTGGGTGCTGAACACCGTCAACGGCCCCGACGCGGTGGCCACCCGTACCCAGGCGGCGGCGTGGTGGAACGGCCGGCGCACCCGGCCGGTCGCCAGCACCCGCAGCGGCGGGCGGACCAGCACGGCCACCGGCTGCCCGAAGCAGGAACGGGCCAGGTGCGGGCGCATCCCCACCCGGCGCGCGACGTCGTCCAGCAGCCCACCCCGGTCGAAGCCCCGCAGCTCCTGCAGGGCCAGCACGTCCGGCCGCTGCGCGTCGACCACCCCGAGCAGCAGGTCCCGGCGGTCGGGCCCGTGGCGGTCCCGCCCGCCGGTCATGATGTTCCAGGTCATCACCCGCAGCATGGGCGGCGTCTCACTGCGGCCGGGCGGCCTTGGCCAGCTCGTCGTCGAGCTCGCCGATCTGCTCCGACTCGATCGCCGGCCGGTTGCCCTCGTAGACGTCGGCGTTGGGGCGGACCACCCAGTAGAGCAGCCCGATCCAGAGCGCGCTGAGCAGGATCGCGCCCATGAAGTCCGTCGGGTGGTGCATGCCCCGGTACATCCGGGAGACGGCCACCCCGACCGGCATGATCACGGCCAGCGCCACGAACAGCCAGCGCCACCAGCGGTCGGTACGCGGCAGGACGACCAGCGTGATCGCCACCCAGACGCAGATCGTCGCCGCGATGTGGCCGGAGGGGAAGGAGGAGGTCGGCATGGGGCCGTCGAGGTTCCCCACCGGCGGGCGCGGCCGGTCCACCGCCGCGGCGGCGGCGAGGAAGAGGCTCAACTCACCGAACATGGTCAGCGCCACGAAGAGCACCGGCCGCCAGCGCCGCCAGACCGCCAGCACGAGCGGGCAGAAGACCAGCGAGATGAGCAGGATGGCGTGGGTGTCGCCGGCCTTGCTCCACCAGTAGCTGACGTCGTCCCGGCCCGGGGTGCGGTGCTCGGCGAACCACCTCGGCACCTCCGTGTCCAGGGTGGCGAAGAAGGTTCCGCCGGCGTGGTAGCTGACGAACATCCCGAAGCCGTAGAGCGCGCCGAGCACCAGCACCCAGCCGACCAGCAGCTCGAAGACGGCGGCCCGGGGGTGCGGCAGCACGTGCGCCTCGTCGGGGGCGGGGGCGACCTCGTGCGCGGCCTCGGGCTCCAGCCCCTCGGTCAGCGCCGGCACCCGGCGGCCCCGCTCCAGCCGCCACAGCCGGAAGGCGTACGCGGTGACGCCGAGCCAGGCGGCACCGAGCAGCCAGGCCCCGAGCACGTCGGAGAGGAAGTGCACGCCGAGCGCGATCCGGGTCAGCCCGATGAGGAAGACGACCAGGGCGACCAGGGCGATCGCCGGCTTGCGCCAGCGGGGCGACAGGGCCGGCAGGAACACCAGCAGCAGCGCCCCGTACGCGACGAAGGAGCCCAGCGCGTGGCCGCTGGGGAAGCTGTCCCCGGCGTAGGTGCCGATCGGCACCTCCACCTTGGGGCGCAGCCGGTCGACCAGGGTCTTCAGCGCCGGGTCGAGGATCAGCGCGCCGAGCCCGGTCACGATCAGGAACACCGCGAGCCGGCTCTGTCGGCGGATCAGCAGCCCGATCACGGCGACCGAGACCAGCCAGATGATCACCGCCCGGCCGCCGAGGTCGGTGAGGGCGTTGAGCACGGTCACCAGCGGCCCGTGCGGCGCGACAAGGTCGTTGAGCCAGGCCGCCACGCCGTGGTCGACGTCGTAGAGCGGGGCCCAGCGGACCCGGACCAGCACCAGCAGCAGCCCGAACCCGACGCCGGTCCCGAGCACGAGTGCCAGGCCGGCGAGCGTGCGCTCGGTGAAGTGACCCAGGGGTCGTCGTAACACGTCGATGACCGCGCTCACGGCAGCCTCCCTCTCGCTCCTGGCGAGGCGCTGTACCCGATCCGCGCTTCGCGTACACCGAAGGTGCCCGCGACGCCCGGCTACAGCGACGTCATGTCACCGGTGTCGTAGAGGGGCTCCCGCTCGGACTCCGGCTCCCACAGGTCCGGCTGGGCCGGCTCCTGCACCCCGATCCGCATCGCCTCCAGCTGGGCGGCGAAGGACAGGCCGCCGAAGAGCGCCACGCCGGTGAGGTTGGCCCAGAGCAGCAGGGCCATCATCCCGGTCAGCGCGCCGTAGGTCTGGCCGAACCCGTCACTGAACCGCACGTACCCGGCGAGCAGCAGGCTGGCCAGCCACCAGAGCGCGGTGGCGATGCCGGCGCCGAAGAAGAGCCAGGACAGGCCGGGCTGGTTGCGCCGGGGCGCGTGCCGGAAGAGCACCGCCACCGCGAGCACCGTCAGCCCGAGGCTCAACGGCCAGCGGATCACGTCCCAGGCGCCGGCGGCGAACGCACCCCACTCGTAGTGCCGCTGCACGGACTCGCCCATGGCCCCGCCGCCGACCAGGATCAGGAAGCCGGCCAGCGCCGGCACACCGGCGGTCACCGCGAGCACGGCGGCCCGGACGTACTTGGCCAGGGCCGGGCGGTCCCGTTCCACGCCGTAGATCCGGTTGGCGCCGCGTTCGATCTGGGCCATCGTGGTGGTCAGCGCGACCAGGCCGGTGAGCAGACCGAGGGTGAGCGCCAGTTCCCCGGCCCGCTCGGTGCGCTCGCCGTCGCCGAGCAGCTCGCGGACCACCGACTCGCTCTGGCCGGGGGTGAGGGCCAGCACGGTGTCGGCGACCACCTGGCCGCCCTCCTCCACGCCGAGTTCGCTGATCAGACCGGTCAACGCGATCATGAACGGCACCACGGCGAGGCAGAGCTGGAGGGCGAATGCCCGGGAGTGGCTGAACCCGTCGCCGTAGCGGAACCGGATGAAGGCGTCCCGCAGCAGGCACCAGCCGCCCTGCCGGCGCAGGGTGTGCCAGGCGTCGTCGGCGGAGAGCTCCTCCTCCGACATCAACCGGGTCTCGGGGACGAGCCTGGTGCTACTCACGACGGGCCTCCTCGATCAGCCGCTCACCCCGCTCCGCCGCGGCGTCGGCGTCTTCTGCCAGGTCGGGATGGCGCTCGGGGCGCGGCACGCAGAGCCAGAGCGACTCCGGTTTGATCTCGACCTTGAGCGAGCGTCCGGGCTCGATCAGGTCTCCGTCGAGCTGCCGGGGCTGGGGCCGGTTGCTGGTGATCTCCACCCGGCGGGCCCGCAGGACCTCCATTCGGGGCACGCTGCCCTGCCGGCGCACCAGGGCCCAGCCCATGGCCAGCCAGTGGCGCAGCGTACGGGGGGTGAGCACGGCCACGTCGAGCCAGCCGTCGTCGGGCTCGGCGTCGGTGAGCAGGCGCACGCCGCCCTGGAGCCGGCCGACGTTGGCGACCAGCACGGTGCGGGCCCGGCGGCGCAGCGGCGGCCGGCCGTCGACACGGATCGACACCCGCATCGGCCGGTCGCGCAGGTGCTTCGCGGCACCCACCACGTACGCGGGCCAGCCGAAACGCGCCTTGGTCGTCTCGGAGGTGTCCTGCAGCATCTGGGCGTCGAATCCCATTCCGGCCATCACGGCGAAGTACCGGTCCTCGACCGCGCCGACGTCCAGCCGGCGCATCCCGCGCTCCACCGCCACCTGCAGCCCGGCGGCGAGGTCGTTGGAGAGCCCGAGGTTGGCGGCGAGCAGGTTGCCGGTGCCCTGCGGCAGCACGGCCAGGGCGGCGTCGGTGCCGACCAGCCCGCTGATGCAGGCCATCACGGTGCCGTCGCCGCCGCAGGCGAAGACCACCTGGGCGCCGGCTTCGACGGCCGCCTCGGTCTGGCCCCGGCCCGGGTCCTCGACCGTGGTCTCGTACCAGGCCGGCTCGGGCCAGCCCGCGGCGGCGAGGGCGTCGTCCACGGTGCGGCGGAACTGGTCCAGATCGGTCACCTTCGAGGGGTTGACCACCACCGCCGAGCGCGGCGGGGCGTCGTCGGCGGTCACCGGGCGCGTCTGCTCTCCACCATCCACGGCGCAAGTGTGCAGCAAGCGGGGCCGGTCAGCGAGCCGACGCGGGGCGACGTTGCACTGGCCGCAATCAGGTTTCAAATCTGACGCCACCGGTTGACCCGCCCGCCCCGGCCCGCGCGCTCGGCGATCTCGGTCACCCCCGGCCCGGGCTCGGGCCGGGGGAGCCGGAGCAGGTTGCGCTCGTCGTCGGGTTCAGGCCGCCGTCCGCAGGGCGGTTTCGACCCGGCGGCGCAGGTCGTCGAGGTTCAGCCCGGCCTCGGTGAGCAGCCCGAGCAGGATGTGCTCGGTGCCGATGTGGCGGTGGCGCAGCCGGATCGCCTCACGCAGGGAGAGCTCCAGCACCTTCTTGGCGCGGGGCGAGAACCGGCCGTCGTCGTACCGTCGGAAGCCCCAGCGGCGGCGCGGCGCGGGCGCGGCCTCGCGCAGCGCGTCGGGACCGAAGGACTCCTCGATGCGGGCGACGATGGCGGTGAGGTCGATGCCGATCTCGCGCAGCGCGGCGGCGTCGGCCTCGCCGAGTCCGCTGGCTCCGGGGGTGGTGTGCCGGGCGATGGCCGCGCGCAGGTCCTCGGCGCGCACCCCCGCCTCGGTGAGCACCCGGCCGGCCAGCGCGTCGCCGTCGGCGAGGACGCCGAGCAGCAGGTGCTCGGTGCCGACCGGCCGCTGCCGCTCGGCCCGCGCCTCGTCGAGCGCGCGGTGGACGACCGCACGGGCCCGGTCGGTGAACCGTTCGAACATCACGCCTCCCAGGTTCCTCGGACCGCCGGTCGCCCGGCGTGCTTCTTGTGGACCGCCTGCCGGCTGACCTCGAGCGCGTCGGCGATGTCCTGCCAGGACCAGCCCTGTCGACGGGCGTTGTCCACCTGGACCACCTCGAGCCGTTCGAGGAGCCGGCGCAGGGCGAGCACCGCCCGGAGCCCGACCTTCGGGTCGGTGCTGCCGGCGG
The DNA here is from genome assembly GCF_036906795.1 of Micromonospora sp. CPCC 205739. Lineage (NCBI taxonomy): Bacteria > Bacillati > Actinomycetota > Actinomycetes > Micromonosporales > Micromonosporaceae > Micromonospora > Micromonospora sp. CPCC 205739. The sequence continues at coordinate 12,070 of NZ_JBAKHS010000041.1, forward strand.
CCGCCGCGAGTTCCGTTGCCTGACTCATGTCGTCAACTTACGTTGACACTCCCCGCCCTGTCAACCTTTGTTGACAGGTTCGGGTCGCCGACACGGCCCCGGACGCCCGTACCGGGGGCGTCTGCGGTGTTACGGTCCGCTGATGTTCCGCCGCGCCCCGTCCCACCGACCCGAGCCGACGACCTGCCGTCTCGCCGTCGGGCGGGTCGCACTGCAGATCGCCGGCGGCAGCGTGGTCGGCCACCGCTACCCGGCCAACTTCGACGTGCTGCACGTCGACCCGACGCTGCCCTTCGCCGCCGTGGTCGACGGCATGGGCTCCGGCGAGGGCGCCCGGGTGGCCGGCACCACGACGATGACCACGCTGGTCGAGGCGGTGCGCGCCGACTGGCCGGCCGTCGGCCCGCGCCAGCTGCGCGCGGCGGTCGCCGACGCCCGCTCCCTGGTACGCGCCGCCGGCGCGCGGCTGACCGAGCTGACCGGCTGCACGGTGACCGCCCTGCTGGTCGAGCCGGACGGCGAGCAGGTGTGGCTGCTCCAGCTCGGCGACTCGCGGGCGTACCGGCTGCGCGACGGCGTGCTGGAGCTGATGACCGTCGACCACACGGCCGCCTGGCTGGGGCTGCTGCACGGCTGGCACCGAGCCGGCTCCCCGGAGGCCGCCCGGGCCCGCTACCAGCTGCTGCGCTACGTCGGCCACCCCGACAACCCGGACGCGGACCTGCTCACCGTGCCGTTGCGGGTCGGCGACACCTGGCTGCTGTGCACCGACGGGGTGAGCGACCAGGTCGACTACCACCGGATGCGGGAGGCCCTCGCGGGTGGCGACCCGACGCGGGCGGTCCGGAGCCTGCTGGCCATCAGCCTCGCCGAGGGCGGCGAGGACAACGCCACCGCCGTGGTGCTCCGCGTCCAGCCCGCGGCCGAGGGTGACGGCGCACACCCCTGATTTGCTGACATTCCGTGCAACTATCGTCAGCATGTCGACCGAGCGTCTGGAGACCATCCTCGCCGCCGCGTACGAGTGCTTCACCCGGCACGGCGTGCGCCGCACCACGATGGACGACATCGCCACCACCGCCGGGATGTCGCGCCCCGCCGTCTACCAGTACGTGCGCAACAAGGACGACGCGTACCGCCGGCTGGCCGAACGACTCTTCGCCGACTCCCTCGCCCAGGCCCGCAGCGCGGCCACCGCGCCCGGCGCCGACCTGGAGCAGCGCCTGCACGACGTGCTCGCCGCCAAGCTCGACCTCACCTTGAAGCTGCACCGGGAGAGCCGGCACGCCGCCGAACTCCTCGACACCAGCACCCGGCTCACCGGTGACCTCGCCGAGGCGTACACCGGGGAGCTGACCGACGTGGTCGCCGGCGCGCTCGCCGACGCCGCCGGGCCGCGCGCCCGCGCCGTCGCCGACGTGCTGGTCGCGCTCACCCGCTGCCTGGAGGCCGACCTCACCGACCCCGACCGGCCACGGCGGCGGCTGCGCGACGGGGTCGCGCTGGTCGTCGCCGGCCTCGCCCATCCGGGAACCGCCGCCTGACACGCCGAACGTGACCGCCCCGGTGTGCCGATCCCGGCCCGCCCGGGCGGCGGCGCGACTAGCGTCGGTGGCGTCGGCGTGGCCGTACCGTGCGGTGCGCCCGGGAGGTGAGCCGGATGACCGGATCCACCGGCGCGCCGGTGGTGGTCGGCGTCAGCACGTCGCCGCAGGCGATGGAGGTCGTCCGGCTGGCCGCCCGGGAGGCCGCCGAGCACGGCCGCGACCTGGTCCTGTTGCACGCCTTCAACTGGCAGGCGGCGTTCGACGCGACCTCGGTCGTCGAACCCCGCGTCGAGGCCGACGAGATGATCTCGCAGGCCACCGCGACCGCCGCCGAGGTCGAGCCGGCGCTGTCGGTCAGCGGCGAGGTCGTCGAGGGCCCGCCGGTCGCGGCGCTGATCCGACGCTCCCAGTCGGCGTTCCTGGTGGCCATCGGCGACAGTGGCATGGCCGGTCGCGGGGGCTGCGCGCCGGCCGACGCCCCGGCGGTGCAGCTCGCGGCCCGGGCCGGCTGCCCGGTGCTGGTGGTCCGCCCTGAGCCGCCCGTCGCCGGGCCGGTGCTGATCGGGGTGGACGGGTCGCCGAGTTCGCGGATCGCGCTCGCCTTCGCCTTCGACTGCGCCGCCCGCCGGCAGGCCCGGCTGCTCGCCGTGCGGGTCGTCGAGCCGGGACGGGCCGAGGACGGCGAGGACCTGCTCATCGAGGCGGTGGCCGAGGCCGGGCGGCGGCACGGCAGCGTCGCGGCGGAGTGCCACACCATCCACGGCGACCCGAGCGCCGTCCTCGTCGAGCAGTCGCGGTCGGCCCAGCTGGCGCTGGTCGGCGCCCGGGGCGACGAACCGTGGCGCGGGATGCTCGGCGAGGTGAGCCAGAGCCTGCTCTACCACGCGCCGTCGCCGGTGATCGTCGTACGCGGACTGACCGGCACGTCGCCGGACGGGCCATGACGCCCCTCGGTTCCGGGACCAACGGCCCTGATCCGCTCGCGCCCCGGCGGGCGACGCTGGACCGGCCCGGGTGGATATCCGCCTTAGGGACGCAGAAGTCCCCGACGCGCGAAAGGCTATTGCAGCATGGACACCGCTCTCGATCTGCACAGCCCACTGACCGAAGACGAGCTGCGCCGGCTGGACGCCTACTGGCGGGCGGCCAACTACCTCACCGTCGGGCAGATCTACCTGCTGGACAACCCGCTGCTGCGCGAGCCGTTGAAGCCCGAGCACGTCAAGCCGCGCCTGCTCGGCCACTGGGGCACCAGCCCGGGTCTGAACCTGCTCTACGCCCACCTCAACCGGGTCATCGTCCAGCGTGACCTGTCCGCCATCTTCATCACCGGCCCCGGCCACGGCGGTCCGGCCCTGGTGGCGAACACCTGGCTGGAGGGCACCTACAGCGAGCTCTACCACGCCGTCAGCCAGGACGAGCGGGGCATGGCCCGGCTGTTCCGCCAGTTCTCCTTCCCCGGCGGCATCCCGAGCCACGTGGCACCGGAGGTGCCGGGTTCGATCCACGAGGGCGGTGAGCTGGGGTACGCCCTCAGCCACGCGTACGGCGCCGCCTTCGACAACCCGGACCTGCTGGTCGCCTGCGTCATCGGCGACGGCGAGGCGGAGACCGGGCCGCTGGCGGGCAGCTGGCTCTCCAACGTCTTCCTCAACCCGGCCCGGGACGGGGCGGTGCTGCCCATCCTGCACCTCAACGGCTACAAGATCGCCAGCCCGACGGTGCTGGACCGGATCCCCGGCGAGGACCTGCTGGAGATGATGCACGGCTTCGGCTACCAGCCGTACGTCGTCGCCGGCGACGACCCCGCCACGGTGCACCAGGCCCTCGCCGCCACGCTCGACCGGGCGGTCGACGAGATCAGCGAGATCCAGCGGCGGGCCCGCTCCGGCGGCGCCGTCGAGCGCCCCCGCTGGCCCATGATCATCCTCCGGACGCCGAAGGGCTGGACCGGTCCCCGCGAGGTCGGCGGCAAGCGGGTCGAGGGGACCTTCCGGGCCCACCAGGTGCCCGTCTCCGAGGTGCGCAGCAACCCGGAGCACCTGGCCGAGCTGGAGCGCTGGCTGCGCAGCTACCGGCCGGAGGAGCTCTTCGACGCCACCGGCGCCCCGGTCGCCGAGCTGGCCGCCCTGCCACCCCGTGGCCCCCGCCGGATGAGCGCCAACCCGGTGACCAACGGCGGCCTGGTGCTGCGCGACCTGGAGCTGCCGGACTTCCGGGACTACGCGGTCGACGTCCAGCAGCCGGGCGAGCCGGCCATGGGCGCCACCGGCGTACTGGGCGCGTGGGTCCGCGACGTGATCAGCGCCAACCCGCAGACCTTCCGCCTCTTCGGCCCCGACGAGGTCGCCTCCAACCGGCTCGGGGCCGCCTTCGAGGTCACCGGCCGGACGTTCGTCGCCGAAACGGTCGACGGCGACGACCACCTCTCCCCCGACGGCCGGGTGATGGAGGTGCTCTCCGAGCACCTGTGCCAGGGGTGGCTGGAGGCCTACCTGCTCACCGGCCGGCACGGCATCTTCACCAGCTACGAGGCGTTCATCCACATCGTCGACTCGATGGTCAACCAGCACGCCAAGTGGCTCAAGGTCACCCGGGGCATCCCCTGGCGCAAGCCGGTGGCGTCGCTGAACTACCTGCTCTCCAGCCACGTCTGGCGGCAGGACCACAACGGCTTCTCGCACCAGGACCCGGGCTTCATCGACCACGTGGTCAACAAGAAGGCCGAGGTGGTGCGGGTCTACCTGCCGCCGGACGGCAACACACTGCTCTCCACCATGGACCACTGCCTGCGCAGCCGGCACTACATCAACGTGGTGGTGGCCGGCAAGCAGCCCGCACCGAACTGGCTGACCATGGAGGAGGCGGTCCAGCACTGCCGGCGCGGCCTGGGCATCTGGGACTGGGCCAGCACCGACGAGGGCGCGGAGCCGGACGTCGTGCTGGCCTGCGCCGGCGACGTGCCGACCCTGGAGACCCTGGCCGCGGCGGACCTGCTGCGCCGGCACCTGCCCGAGCTGAAGGTGCGGGTGGTCAACGTGGTCGACCTGATGCGGCTGCAGCCGCCGTCGGAGCACCCGCACGGCCTGACCGACAACGAGTTCGACACCATCTTCACTCGCGACAAGCACATCATCTTCGCGTACCACGGCTACCCGTGGCTGATCCACCGGCTCACCTACCGGCGGACCAACCACGACAACCTGCACGTACGCGGGTACCGGGAGGAGGGCACCACCACCACGCCGTTCGACATGGTGATGCTCAACGACCTGGACCGTTTCCACCTCGTCATCGACGTCATCGACCGGGTGCCCGGGCTCGCCGCGCGCGCCGCCCACCTGCGCCAGGAGATGGTCGACGCCCGGCAGTCCTGCCGCGACCACACCCGCCGGTACGGCGAGGACGACCCCCGGGTCGCCGAGTGGCGCTGGCTCCGCGCGGACGACCCCGCCGTGCGGGGCGGGCAGTGAGCCCGTCGCTCACCGGCCGGAGGTGGACGCGATGAGCGGCGCGGAGATCCTGGTCGGCTACGACGGTTCCGCCGACGCCGGCGTGGCGCTGGAGTGGGCGCTGGACGAGGCGCAGCGCAGCGGCCGGGCGGTCCGCCTGGCGTACGTCTTCGAGTGGCTGACCGTGACCGGCTGGATCGGCCCCGGGGTGGCCCCCGGTATCTGGCCCGACGAGACCGCCCGCCGCCAGGTCGAGGAACTGGTCCGCAAGGCGGTGGCCGACGCCACCGCCGAGCGGCCGGGCGTCACCGTGCGGGGCGAGGTGTACGACGGACCGCCCGCCCTGGTGTTGCAGGAGCGGTCCGCCGACGCCGGGCTGCTGGTGCTCGGCAGCCGCGGGCACGGCGGCTTCACCGGCCTGCTCGCCGGCTCGACCGCCGTCGCGGTGACCGCCCACGCGCACTGCCCGGTGGCGGTGGTCCGCGCCGGGCAGGCCGCCGCGGCCGGGCCGGTGTTGGTCGGCGTCGACGGCTCCGAGTCCGCGCGGGTGGCGCTCGGCTTCGCCGTCGAGAGCGCCGCGCAGCGCCGGGTGCCGCTGCGGGTCGTGCGGGTCCTCGCGCCGACGTCGGAGCACGACGAGCGCGCCGCCGTCACCGAGGGACGGGCGGCGGTGCAGGAGGCCCTCGCCCCGTGGCGGGACGCCCTCCCCGACGCCGGCGTCGACATCGAGGTGCTGCCCGGCAACCCAGCCGCCGCCCTGGTGGAAGCCAGCCGGAGCGCCCAGATGGTGGTGGTGGGCAGCCGCGGCCTGGGTGGGCTGCGCGGCATGCTGCTCGGCTCGGTCAGCCAGCAACTGCTGCAGCACGCCTCGTGCCCCGTCGTGGTGGCCCGGGAACGCTGACGGCACCGGGCGCGGCTGCGCGCCCCGATCGCCGGGTCCGGTCCGCCCACGCTGCGGTGGACCCGGGCATCACGCAGGATGGAACGCAACCCGCCCCGCTGCCGCCGGGGTGGGCACGATGGGAAACGAAAGGTCGTCACGATGAGCCACGAGACGCCGGCACAGGACCGCCCGCTGACCACCGCGCTCGCGGAGGCAGCCGCGACCGCCGGCTACGCCCCCTCGGTGCACAACACCCAACCCTGGCGGTGGGTGGTCCTGCCGGACGCGCTGGAACTGCGGATCGTCCGGGACCGTCAGCTGACCGCCACCGACCCGGAGGGGCGGCTGCTCGCCATCAGCTGCGGCGCGGCGCTGCACCACTCCCGGCTCGCGCTGGCCGCTGAGGGCTGGACGGCGGTCGTGGAGCGGCTGCCCGACCCGGCCCAGCCGGACCTGCTGGCCCGGCTCACCGGGCTGCACCGCTCCGGGGCGGACCCGGACGCCATGCGCACGGTGCAGTGCATGCAGGTGCGGCACACCGACCGGCGGCCGGTCAGTGACGAGCCGGTGCCGACCGCCGCCATCGGTGACATCGCCCGGGCGGCCGCCGCCGAGGGCACCCGCCTGCAGCTCCTCGACTCCGACCAGGTGATGGAGCTGGCCGCCGCCGCCTCCCACGCCGAGGTGGTCGAGGCGAAGGACCCGCAGCTGCGCGAGGAGTTGCAGTACTGGACCAGCCGGGCCGGCGCCGGCACCGGCCTGCCGCCGGAGGTGCTGCCCCAGCAGCAGCCGCAGACCACCGTCCCCGGCCGCGACTTCGGCCGCCCCGGCACCCTGCCGGTCGGCCCCGGCCACGACAAGGCCGCCGTGTACGCGCTGCTCTACGGCGACGAGGACGAGCCGGACAGCTGGCTGCGCGCCGGCGAGGCGCTCTCCGCGCTCTGGCTGACCGCCACCCGCCTCGGCGTGTCCGTGGTGCCGCTCTCCGCCGTGGTGGAGGTGCCCGGCACCCGGCAGACGCTGCGTCAGCTGCTCAGCGGGCTCGGCTTCCCGTACCTCGTGGTGCGGCTGGGGATCGCGGACCCGGCGCACGCGGGGCCGCCGCACACCCCGCGGCTCCCCACCGAGCAGGTGGTCGACACCTCGGCGGTGCGCGAGCAGCGCTCCTGACGATCTCGTGCCCGGCGACCACCGGCGATAGCATCGCCTGCGTGGTCGCCAACACACCGAACCCCCGGCACGAGCCCCTCGCCCCGTCGCTGGGCCTGAGCCCGCTGTCCCGGGTACGCCTCGACGAGCTGCTCCAGGAGATGCTCGACCGGGTCGGTGAGGTGGTCACCAGCCGGGAGCGGCTGCGCGCCCTGCTGGACGCCGTGGTCGGCATCGGCACCGACCTCGACCTGCGCAGCACCCTGCAACGCATCGTGCAGTCGGCCTGCGAGCTGGTCGGCGCCCGCTACGGCGCGCTCGGCGTGATCGGGCCGGACCGGTTGCTGTACGACTTCATCGTGCACGGCATCAGCGACGAGCTGCACGCCCGGATCGGCGACCTGCCGCACGGGCGGGGCGTGCTCGGCCTGCTCATCGACGAACCGCGCCCGGTGCGCATGCCCGACATCACCCGGCACCCCAAGTCGTACGGCTTCCCGCCGCACCACCCGCCGATGCACAGCTTCCTCGGCGTGCCGGTCCGCATCCGCGACCAGGTCTTCGGCAACCTCTACCTGGCCGAGAAGCAGGGCGCCCCGGAGTTCACCGAGGACGACGAGGAGATCGTGGTCGCGCTCGCCGCCGCAGCCGGTGTGGCCATCGAGAACGCCCGCCTCTACGCGCTGGCGCACCGGCGGGAACGCTGGCTCGCCGCCACCGCCGAGATCACCTCGGTGCTGCTCGGCGAGGTCCGGCGCACCGACGCGCTGACCCTGGTGGCCCGCCGGGCCCGGGAGGTCGCCGAGGCGGAGCTGGCCCTGGTGCTGCTCTACGACGCCGACGCCGGCCAGTTCACCGTCGAGGTGGTCGACTCCGCCGACGGCGCCGACCGGGGGCTGGTCGGTGCGGTGCTGCCGGCCGCCGAGACCAGCTTCGCCGGTTCGGTCACCGAGCACCGGCACGAGCTGGTGGAGAACCTCGCCCAGGCCGCCCCCTGGCCGGCGCCGGTGGTCGCCGGCCCCGCCGTGGTGTCCCCGCTCGCCGCCGCGGACACCCTGCACGGCGTGCTGGTGATCGCGCACCGACCGGATTCCGCGCGCACCGCCGACGACGACGTGCGGTTGCTGGACAGCTTCGCCGGCCAGGCCGCGCTGGCCATGGAACGGGCCCGCGGCCAGGAGGAACGGGAGCTGCTGGTGGTCCTGGAGGACCGCGAACGGATCGCCCGCGACCTGCACGACGTGGTGATCCAGCGGCTCTTCGCCACCGGCCTGCAACTGCAGAGCGCCGCCCCGATGAACGCCCGGCCCGAGGTCGCCAAGCGGATCAACGCCGCCGTCGACGACCTCGACGCCACCATCCGGGACATCCGGCGGACCATCTTCGAGCTGCGCACCCCGATGAGCGCGGCGCTGCGCACCGAGATCCGGGAAGCGATCGACCTGGCCGCCGAGTCGCTCGGCTTCCGTCCCGCCGTGGAGCTGGACGGGCCGATCGACAGCGCCGTGCCGGAACCGGTCCGCCCCGACCTCACCGCCGTGCTGCGCGAGGCGCTGTCCAACGCCGTCCGGCACGCCGAGGCCACCCGCGTCGCCGTCACCATCCGGGTCGACGCCGCCCGGGTCGCCGTCACCGTCACCGACGACGGCGTCGGCTGCGACCCGGCCGCCGCGCGCGGCGGGCTGGTCAACCTGCGCGAGCGCGCCGAGCGGCACGGCGGCGAGTTCGAGGTACGCCGGGCGCAGCCGCACGGCACCGAGCTGTTCTGGTGCGTCCCGCTGCGGGACTGACACCGCTGCGGCGGTCCCGCGGCTGGTCAGTGCCGGGCGGTGGTCAGCGCCGGGCGTTCCCGGCGCGGGCGGCGGTCAGTGCCGCTGGCCGAGCAGGCGGGTGGCGAGCACCGCCGCCTGGGTACGCCGCTCCAGGCCCAGCTTGGCCAGCACGCTGGAGACGTAGTTCTTCACGGTCTTCTCGGCCAGGAACATCTTCCCGGCGATCTCCCGGTTGGTCAGCCCCTCGGCGACGTACTCCAGGATGCGGCGCTCCTGCTCGGTGAGCGTCTTGAGCTCGCGGGGCTGCTCGACGCCGCTGCGGATGCGCTCCAGCACCCGGGTGGTGATCGCCGGGTCGAGCAGGGACTGGCCGGCCGCCACCCGGTGCACCGCGTCCACCAGGTCGGTGCCGCGGATCTGCTTGAGCACGTAACCGGCCGCCCCGGCCATGATCGCGGCGAAGAGCGCCTCGTCGTCCTCGTACGAGGTGAGGATCAGACCCTTGATCGAGGAGTCCACCGCCCGGACGTCCCGGCACACGTCGATGCCGTTGCCGTCGGGCAGCCGGGCGTCGAGGATCGCCACGTCCGGCCGGAGGGCGGGGATACGCCGGGCGGCCTCCTGCGCGGAGCCGGACTCGCCGACCACTTCGATGTCACCGCTGCTCTGCAGCAGGTCGGCAAGGCCACGACGGACGACCTCGTGGTCGTCGAGGAGAAACACCCGGATCATTCCTCGTTTCTACCCGCCCCGGCCGCCGCCCGCACGGGCCGAAGGTCCCTACCTGGACTGGGCCGGCCCGGAGCCGGCGGAGTGGGCCGACGGCGTCGGCGCGGGAGAGGGGTCCCGGGCGGACAGGCCGTCCGGCCCTGCCCCGCCCACCGTCCGGTGACGCACCGTACAGGTGAACCAGCGGGTGGCGGCCCGACCTGCCACGGAAGGAGCATCACCATGGACACCGGCTTCACCGTCGCGCAGCTGCGCTCCGCCGCCGCGGACGCCGTCCGCGCGCCGTCCCTGCACAACACCCAGCCCTGGCGGTTCCGGCTCCGCGACGGCGGCATCGAGCTGTCGCTCGACCCGACGCGGCGGCTGCCCGCCACCGACCCGAGCGGCTGGGGTGCCCGGGTCTCCTGCGGGGCGGCCCTGTTCAACCTGCGCCTCGCCCTCGCCGTCGCCGGCACCCCGGCCACGGTGCGGCTGCGGCCGTACCCGACCGAACCGGACGTGCTGGCCCGGCTGGTCCCGGCCACGCCCCGGCCCGCCACCCCCGCCGACCGCAGCCTGTACGCGGCCATCCCGCGCCGGTTCAGCAACCGCGCGCCGTTCTGGCCGGACCCGGTGCCGGCCGACGCCCGGTGGCGTCTCGGCGAGGCGGCCCGCGCCGAGCAGTGCTGGCTGGAACTGGTCATCGGCACCAGCGCGGTCAACGCCTTCGCCGAGGTCGCCCGCAGCGCCCACCGGGTGCTGGAACGCGACCCCGACTACCGGCGGGAGCGGACCGAGTGGATCCGCCGCGAACCCGCGCCCGACGGAGTACCGGCCGCCGCCGGCGGCCCGCAGAGCGAACCGCAGGACCTGCTGCCGATGCGCGGCTTCGGCCTGCCGATGCGCGGCTTCGGCGACCACAGCCGCGCCCCGGGCCGGGACTTCGAGCCGGAGCCACTGGTCGCCGTCCTCGGCTCCGCCGGCAACACGGCCGCCGACCAGGTCCTGGCCGGGCAGGCCCTGCAACGGGTGCTGCTCACGGCGATCGACGCCGGGCTGAGCGTCTCCCTGCTGTCCCAGCCGATCGAGGTGCCGGGGGCGCGCGAGGCGCTGCGGTTGTCGCTCGGCCGGTTCGGCACGCCGCAGATGGTGATGCGGGTCGGCTACGGCCAGCCCGGCGTGGCCACGCCCCGGCGGAGCGTCGACGAGGTGCTCGACCTGCCCGTCGTGTCGGCCTGAGCCGTACCCCTCGCCCGTGCCGCCGGGCGGCTGCCGGCCCCGCCCCCGTCGCCGGGGCCGGCAGGGACTCAGGCGGGACGCGCGCTGCCGAGCAGGGCCGCCTCCCGCTCCGGGTCCAGCCCCACCGCCGCGCGCGCCGGTCGCCCGGCCCGCGCCGGCACCGACCCCACCTCCCGCAGCCACCGCCAGGTGTCCGCGACCGTGTCGGCCACCGGCCGACAGGTCAGCCCCGACGCGTACGCCTTCTCCACGCCCCGCTCCTGCAACCAGCGGAACTCGTGGGCGCGCGGCACCCAGACCGGCAGGTCGTTCCAGGGCAGCACCCCGGCCGCCAGGATGCGCTCCGGACCCGTCCAGCGCAGCCGGGCGTCCGACCCGGTCGCCGCGACCACTGCCGCCAACAACTCCCCCATGGTCGCGTGCCCGGTGCGGCTGATCACGTTGAACGCCCCGCCGACCCGCTCCGCGCCCCGGTCCAGCATCCAGGCGGCCAGGTCCCGCACGTCCACGTACTGGATCGGCAGGTCCTCCGGGCCCGGTGCCAGCACGTCCCCGCCCCGGGCGACCCGCTCCAGCCACCAGGGCAGCCGGCCGATGTCCTCCCCCGGCCCGAGGATCAGCCCGGCCCGGACGAGCAACGCGCCGTCCCCGAACACCTGCGCCGCGGCCCGCTCCCCGCCCGCCTTGTTCTGCGGGTAGTCGCCGTCGTCGGCGTCGGGAGCGGCGTCCACCACCGGCGCCTCCTCCCCCACCCCGGTCGGCACCGGCTGGGCGTAGACGGAGCCGCTGGAGACGTAGACGTAGTGCGGCACCGACCCGGCCAGCGCCCGCGCCGCGTCCCCCACCGCCCGCGGCGCGCCGTCCCAGGTGTCCACCACCAGGTCCCACTCCCCACCGGCCAGCGCCGCCAGGCCGTCCGGCGCCGTCCGGTCACCCCGCAACCGGTGTACGCCCGCCGGGACGGCGCCGTGCACACCGCGGTTGAACACCGTCACCGACCAGCCTCTGCGTACCGCCTCGGCCACGGTCGCGCCGCCGACGAAGCCTGTTCCGCCCAGCACCAGGAGTCTCATGCGTCCCAGCCTGTCCTGTCCCGGCCGCGGACGGGTCCCCGGTTCACCGGTAGCGGATCTGCCAATGGCAGAACCCGCCGTCCGAGGCGGTGGCTCGTGGGTGGTTCCGGGGCGGCATGGGGCTGGCCGGCGGGTTCGCGTCGTCCGGGGCGATCCGCTTGCCCAAGGGGATGAGCGTCGCGGCGGGGAGTCGGCCGCCGATGCGGGGCGGCTGTCCGCCGTGCGTGGTGTGTCCGGTTGTCCGGAGCCCGGGTCGCGGAATGTCCGGGTCGGTCGGCCGCCGTGGGCTGGTTCGGCGAGGGCGTTGGCTGGGTCGGGTCAGAGACGGGCTCGCCCCGACCGCAACGTCGGCCCGGTACGGATCGGGTCGGTGTGCCCGTTTGGGCGGCCTGGGCCGCTAGGTGCCGGAGCATCCCGTGACCGGCGGCACCCTGGCGGCGGAATGGTGGCCGGCCCGGGGTCGTTACATCACCTGGACGATCGCAGCAGCAATCCCGCTGGCCTGGCCCGATGACGTGGCCGGCCTGGGATGCCAGGCCCCGGAATGATGGCGGGCCGAGGGTCGTTACACATGGTCCCGGCGCCGTGAGCCCCCCGGCTCGCGAAGCCTGCCGGACGAAGACTTTCCCCTTGGAACTTTGTGAGCGCCTGATCGTGGTGCTTGCACCCG
>NZ_JBAKHS010000042.1:0-21524 GCF_036906795.1 Micromonospora sp. CPCC 205739
GACCCGCCACCACCCAGCTTAGAACCCCACTCCCGACGATGGCTTGACACAGAGGGGAGCCAGATCCGGATGGGTCCCGGTCCGGTCGTGAGCCGGAGCGACGGCGAGAGGGGTCAGCTCTGTCGCCAGACCCGAAACGTCTGTTGCAGCCGCCACGTGCCGTCGGGCTGCTGCGCCTGGTTACTCCAGCGGAATGCATCGACCTCAATGTCGGAGAAGGTCCAGCGCAGATCGCCGCCGTCGAGCACGATCTGCCCCTCGACGCGAGAGGCCAGGAACATGTGCGTGCGACGCCGGCCCGGTCCCACCCACGTCGAGCGCCACACGCCCGCACCGGCCGCGGGATCGGGAAACCGCACGCTGACGCCGTGTTCGACCCCGGGCAGGATCCAGACATCGGTGGTCGCCCGCCCGCCCAACGCGTACCCGAAGTGCCACTCGCCGCGGCGAACGGTCGAGGACCCGTCGAGGCCGTACTCCGTACAGTCCAGCGCCCAGGATCCGGCGAACTGTCCGAACAGGCTGAGGTCGACGCCATCGGCAGGTCCATCTGCGAGGAAGGCGGCAGCGACGGCACCGGACGGTTGGATCGCCATGCGAAAACCATAGCCTGACCGTCGGCGATGACCGCACCGTAGCGATCGACAGGGAGGTAGTCGTACCTCACGGCGCGTGGCGTTCATGGCCGACGCCAATGCCTTCCAGGCGGCACAAGCAGCCCTGTCCTTGCCAGTACCCGAGATACGACGTGAGCCGCGCCGCCGGATATGTTGCTGTGAGCATTCGGGAGGCTGGATGATGCTGTTCGCGTGCGCGGGTTGCGGTGCCAGGTTGACCGTGCCGGTGTCGCAGGTGGCGCTTCCGGTGCACGCCGGCCAGCAGTACGGCCACGGCTTGCTCGGCGTCCTGATGGAGCCAGGGACGTACGCGGTGGATCCCGATCCTTCCGGGCCGCCGTGGCAGCCCTGGACCGAGGTCGGTGCAGATGAGGCGGAAGCCCGTGGGGTGTACGCACCGGTGCACGCCCTGTCGTCGGGGCCGCGAGGAGCCGTCGTGGTGGCGCCGGGCGACGTTCGCGGGACCGTCTTCATCCCGGAGCGGTCCGGTGGTTGCTGCTGCGGGTTGGACGGCCGAGACGGCCCCAATCTGGCGTGTGCGCGGTGCGGCCTGCCGGTAGCGACCCGCATCGACGACTGCTCACTCTGGCAGGCAGTGTGGCTGGACCCAAGGGCGGTCCATCGGGTCACCGGCGATGTCTGCCCGCGTCAGCCAGTCGGCTGGGAGGCTCTGCGAGAGGAACGACCGGGTATCCCGCCCGTCGAGCCGCCGGGGCAGTGGAGCCCGCTGTGGGAGGCCGCCGTCGCGGCAGCGCTGGCCCGCCTCCTGGCCGTGTCGGCCGGCGCCCGGGTGATTGTCCCGGACGGCCTTGTCGCCGACACCTTCCGCCGGGCCCTCGACCAGCTGCTCCCGCCGGGACCGCCGGCCAGGACCCTGGCCCTGGTCGGACCGGGCCTGCCTGCCGTCAGCACCGGGATCGCCCTCGTGCCGCAACACCCGCAGACAGGCGGGCACTGGGCATCGTCCGGGGCGGCAGGCGCGGTGGTGCCGCTGTCCTGGGACGTCTGGACGTACCTGGCCTTCCACCACGACCGGCGGCCTGTCCCGGGAGCCGGCACGATGCCCGACGACGCCCGTCGCGACGACCCGCCGCCACTGACGCCGTCCGGACCGTTCCGACCCGCCTCGGACGTGTTCCTCTCGACGTTGGCGCGGCTGCCCGAGGTCCGCCAGCCGTGGCTGCGCGAGATATACGATCACGTGAAAGGTCGCCCGTACGCTGATCCGTTCTGACGCCACGAACAGGAGCGGTCATCTCCCGTCGGTCCCCTCCCACGCGGCCGCGACCAGGGCCGGGAGGACCTGTACCGCGGTGCCGCGCAGATTGATGGCGGAGACCCGGTCGAGCGGGGTCGGCTCCGGGTTGACCTGGATCACGGCAGCGCCTGAGCGTGCCGCCATCCGGGGGATCTCGGCCGCCGGGTACACGACGCCCGAGGTGCCGACCGTCAGCAGCACGTCGCAGGCGGCGGCCGCTTCGACCGCCGCGGTCAACGCCGCCTCGGGCAGCGCCTCGCCGAACCAGACCACTCCCGGGCGGACGAGCGCTGAACAGGACGCGCACTGCGGCGGCGGGACCCGGCCGCCTTCGTGCGGCTGACCGGGCTCGCCCTCCGAGGTGTCCTCGAAGCTGGCCGGGTGGGCGGCCGGCGCGATGCAGCGGGGTGCGAAGAGGCTGCCGTGCAGGTGGATCGGGGCTCGGGTTCCGGCCCGTTCGTGCAGGTCATCGACGTTCTGGGTAATGACGGTGCTGTCGAGGACCCGGGTCTGGATGGCGGCGATCGCCAGATGACCGGGGTTGGGCTCGGCTCGGGACACCCGCGCGCGTCGCCATTCGTACCAGCCCCAGACCAGGTCTGGATCGGCATGGAACGCTTCCGCGGTAGCGAGTTGCTGAGCGTCGAAACGCGCCCACAGGCCGGTGAGGTCGTCACGAAAGGTGGGCACACCGCTCTCGGCGGAGATACCGGCACCGGTGAAGACGACGACACGGCGCGCGCCGCCGAGGAGTTGGGCAGCTCGACGGAGCAGAACACCTTCCATGGGTGGAGATCCTCCCATCACGTCATGACGGCTGGCCTGGGACCGCTACCCAGCAGATGAGTGCAACTGACTCAGAGCTGAGCTGTTGCGGATCTCCGCCCCGCTTCTGCAGTGCATCACCTTGCCGGCCACCGGCTTAAGGAAGACCTCCATCGTCCGGCTGCCGTTCGCGCCGTCCCGAGCGAGCAACTGCTCCGCGGTAGCGACGGGACGTGTCCGGTACCTGCGCGCACCCTGGGCAACCCGCTACACCGAACGCACATCCCAGTCCCGGCCCCCACGCCACCGGTCCACCATCGCGCGCCGCACCACCCGCCAGGTCGTGACGCGAGCAGGCGGGTCCACCCACACAATCACGTCGGCCGCGTCGCGCAGCGCGACTGTCCAGCCGGCGTAGAGGCCGTCAGCGACCCACCCCTCCGTCGCAGCGATGGCGGCGGCACGCTTCCTACGTAGCTCGTCAGGAACTCGCGCCCATTGCCAGAAGGGCGCTTGAGGTGCGGACCTCGGCGGGTCGTAGGCCACCCGGTCCAGATCGTGATGCGGCACCCGCAGCATGGCCGCGAGGGCGCGCGCCAATGTGGTCTTCCCACTTCCGGGACCACCGACGACAAGCACCCGTCGCATCGGTGGAGGGTTCCCACCGTCTGGCTGACGCGACATGATCGAACCCTATTCCCACTCCGATCAAGTCAACTGCAGAACGGGACGCACCGGAGTCTCTTCCATCAGGTCGCCGTCGTGGACAGCCTCCGCCAGTTCCGGATCACGGTAGGCGGTGGCGAGGGTCAGCCAGGCCAGGAAGGGTCCGTAGCCACCGCAGAGTGCCGCGCCGCCGTCACCACCGCAGAGGACCGCTGGATCCGTGGTGGCCTCGGCCCGGTACGGGTCGTCGCCGATGACGAGTCCGAGCAGGTTCGGTTCTTTGATCAGAGGCGCCTCGCCGTAGGGTGCGCCGTCCGGATACTCGTCGCCCCAACGAAACAGGGTGGTTACTCTGGCTCCGCAGGCGTACTCCCACTCGTCGGGAGTCGGCGGCCGTACGCCACGGCGCGCCAGTCCGGCGATCAGCCAGGCGTGCCCGTACTCCTCGTCGTCGTCGCCCTCCAGCAACGCGCCGGCTTCATCGGAGTGAACCGACGAGCCGGGCCGGCAGGGTCACCTGACGCGGTGGCGACGTGACCGCGGCGATGAAATGGTGGAGCGGCCCGGTCAGGTCGTACTCCGCAGCGGCCGTGGCGAAGTCTGCGAGCTGCCGGTCGTTGGGAACTCTCGGCGAGCGGGCCGGATCGGACTCGATGCGAGGTCAGACGGCCTGCTGACGCACATCTCAGCTCGGTTCGGCTGGCTCGGTTGCTGTACTTAGCTGCTGTACTGCTGGGATTAGACGAGGCGCTGGATACGCACCTTCGGGCACTCGTTCCTCAGGTGGCCCTGCTTGTGCTGGCGGACCTGTTCGTTCCAGACCTCCTGGTCGTAGTCCGGCTCCGGCGGGATCCACTTGTGGGAGCCGTCGCTGTAATGGAACTTCTCGTCCCCGGGCCGCAGGATGCTCACCGCAGCCAGCCGAGGAAGCGCTGGTGCAGCGCCCCCGCCGGCACCCAGGTCAGGTCTTCGGAGGCACGCACCAGTTGAGCCCCCAGGTAGAGAGCCAGGGAGATCGGAGCGCCGTCGAACTCCGCGCGCAGCTCGCGCTGTCGGGTACGGCAGGGCCAGGGCGCGTCGCAGCCGCCGCAGCTCCAGATCGGCAACACCGGGCCGTGCGTGGTCATGCGCGGCCCCCGAGCAGCGCCGCCGTCAGCGACCGCGCCTGCCGGCTGGTCGCCCAGTTCACCTGCCAGCACGGGTACGGCGTGAGCCGCGACCACCACGCCCGACAACCGGTGCACAGGCCGTCCGTCCCTGGCAGATGTGCGACCAGGATCCGCTCCGCCTCGTTGCTCATTGCTCCTCCTGGGCGGGCCAGTGCTTCCGGTTAATCGGGATGCGGTGTCGGTTTCGGCAGGGCAGGTCGACCCCACAGCGACAGACCCACGCCCACTTGCGCCACGACCATGCCGGGCGGTGTCGCCGCGCCAGGGTCATCGCGACGGCGATCAGGTACTGGTCGTAGGACACTCGTCGCCGCGGTGGTGTTCTGTCCCGCATCACTGCCTCCCTCCGCGTGCAGCGCTCCATGACCGACCCCGAACCACGGGGCCGGATCTGGAACGTTCGGTAACTGCGACGCTACGATCACGGGGACGGCGGTTGGACTCACCCGTAGTACGAGTGAGCAGGCCAAATGCCCTTCCGCAGCGTTGGTTTCACGGCGGGAACGTCGACCACCGGTCAACGTAGGGATGACGGATGGCAGGTCGCGGACGATCGGCACTACAGCGCGGCGGGGTGACCGGCTACCTGTTCAAGCTGATCCGGGAGTCCATCCCGCTGACGCAGGAGCAGCTCGCCGTGGGCCTGGGCGTCGACCGCGTGACCGTGCAGAGCTGGGAATCCGGGCGGCGGCCATTCACCGCGGTGCCGCTCGGGCACGCGGTCTCCGTCCGGCACCGGCTCAGACGGCTCGGCGCGAACGCAGTCCTGCTCGCCGCACTCGACGACGCTGCCGAGGCAGACTTCATCCTCGCCGCAGTCCTCGACGAACAGGTGGACCGCTGCGACATCGCCGAGCAGCCGCTGGGCTGGTCCGTACTCACCCACCGCCTGACCGACCTGATCCTCTGGGCCGTCCTCGGACAGACACCCACCTTCGCCAGAGGGCTACCCATCGCCCACCCGCGGCGAGGTCCGGTCGCGTCCGGGCCGACCCTGGCCGTCGACGAGCAACGCACGTTCTTCGCTCACCTTCACGTGCTCGCCGAACGCGCAGCCGCCGGACGGGATCCGTACGTACTGCTGCACCGGCAAGCCTGCTTCCTCGCCGGCATGGACCCCACCAAGGCGGCGGCAGGATGGCTCACCCGGAGCACAACCGGCGTCGGCCGGATGACCACCTTCCACACCTGGTCAACGCTGTGGCCGGACGCCCGCTCCGTCGTCACGTCCCTCGCCAACCAGGGCGACCCGGAACCTTTGCGGGACTTCATCGCCCACGCACACCCGGACGACGCCTGCGAGCGAGCAGCGCTCAACTACTCGGCCTACTGGGTGGGCGAGATCCCTTACCGCCACCGCGACGACTCCTTCATGCCCGGGACGCTCGCGGACTGGCACGGCTCGATCCTTCTTCGGCACCTGGTCCAGCGCCTGGACCCAGGACACCCCTTCGTCGACCTCAACATCCACAACGTCTGGGCTCTGCTGGCCGCACGACGCGGTCTCGCTCTCGACAACCCCGCCGCAACTCGGTCACTCCTCGACCGCAGTGTCCCGCTCCTGGACAGTGACCGGATCTCCGCGCAGTCGCGGCAGGAACTAACCTCAATCGTCTACAGCCTGCGGGCGGACGGACTCACTGGCACAGGGACGGGCAGATGAGCGACGACCACGACGCCGCCGGAGCGATGAGCTTCATCTTCGAAGCCGGCGTCCTCAAACGTGCCGCCCGTACCGGCTGGTGGTTCGCTGGCGTCAAGCACCCCGAGTCCATCGCCGAGCACTCCTTCCGGACCGCGCTCATCGGGATGATGCTCGCCGCCATGGAAGGCGCCGACCCGGCCCGGGTGTCGATGCTGTGCGTGCTGCACGACACCCAGGAAACCCGGATCACCGACATCCCACACATCGCCAAGCGTTACCTCACCGCCGTACCCAATACCGCCGTCACCGCCGACCAGGTCGCCGCCTGCCCACCGGCCGTCGCCGACGTCATCACCGCCGCCGTCGCCGAGTACGAGGCTAGCGAAACCCTCGAAGCCATCGTCGCCCGCGACGCCGACAAACTCGAATGCCTCGTCCAAGCCGTCGAGTACCGCCACCAGGGCATCGACAACGTCCAGCGCTGGATCGACAGCTCACGAGCGGCGCTGAAGACAGTGAGTGCCCATCGCCTCGCCGAGGCCGCCCTCAGCGGACAACCTCTCGCCTGGCTCAATCCCCCGCCGCCGGAGTGAGCCCGAGCTATTGCTCGGCGGTCGACGCTTGCCCCAGGAACTCCCGGAAGAGCCGGCAGAGATTGGAGACAGCCCAGTCGGCCTGATTTCTCGCTGACGCGGACTGTACCCGCGATCATGCTCGATAAGCATGGCTGGCGCGCTGCGTTGAGCAGAGCTCCTACCTATCACCTGGGCGAGGTGTGCAAGCTTGCGTCTTCCAGCGACGTTCATACGATCATCACCGAGCTGGTGAGGATGGCGGATGCGGTAGAGCCTGGCATCGCCGCCGGTAGGAACGGCGGCGGTCAGCGGGCTGTCCACATCGTCTCGCCGCCGTCGCTCGGCTGGGCCGAGGGCCAGTTCGTGCGCTTCCGCTGGAAGTAAGAGTCCCGGCTTCGCGACCTCCCACGCTGCCCCCGACGTGCGCTCTGACCTGCCGAATGCCTTCCGTCGGTTTCCGGCTTCTTCCGCTGCTGCTCATGCTCAGTTGTGCCGGATCTGTGCCCCGTGATCACGGCGAACTTGCCGCCTTCCGCCCCCGGCCGTTGATGGACCAGCGCTACTGGGCCGACCTGGGACGCACTGTAAATCCGTCGCGAAAGCTACAGAGGTTCGAATCCTCTACCCGCCACCAGGTGCCAAGACGGCCCCTGACCAGCAGAAATGCGGTCGGGGGCCGATCTTCTTTGGTCCCGCTGAGTCCAGCCGTCACCCGCCGTGGCTTACCCTTCGGGGGCGCATCGGGGGCGGATCGGAACGCCTGTCAAGGTTGGGCGATGGATGACGAGTTGCACCTTGCCTGACCCGGTAGAGCAGCCAAAATCGGAGCAACGGCCCACCTGCGACGATTCCACCGCCGGCCGGACGTACCTCGACGAACGTGCGACCAGCAGCAACGGGCAACACAGCTACGATCCTGACGTGGTTGCGACCAGCGGTGTTACGGACGCAGAGAGGTTACGCCGCATCGAGGCCGTGACCGACGCGACGCTATCCCGACTCGATGTCGCCGACCTCTTTGACGAGCTGCTCGACCGGGTCCGCGAACTGCTGCGCGTCGACACCGCCGCCATCCTGCTGCTCGACGTACACGCCCAACAACTCGTGGCCACCGCCGCCAAAGGGCTGGAAGACGAGGTACGGCAAGCCTTCCGCGTCTCGATCGGACAGGGCTTCGCCGGCCGGATCGCACTGACCCGCCGGCCGGTAGTCATCGAGCACGTCACCGCCCGTGAAGTGGTCAACCCAGTCTTGTTGCAAACCGGAGTCAAGTCCCTGCTCGGTGTACCGGTCTTCACACGCGGTGAACTCATCGGCGTCCTGCACGTGGGAACCCTCGCACCGCGCCGGTTCGCCCCGGACGACGTCCGGCTGCTCGAACTGGTCGCCGACCGGGTCGGCGTGGCCAGCCAGACCCGGGCTTACAGCCTGGACCAGACCGCCGCCCTAGCCCTGCAACGGAGTCTGCTCCCCACCGAGTTGCCCAAGGTGACGAATCTGGACATGGCCGCCCGATACGTCCCCGGCCACGTCTCAGGCGTCGGCGGCGACTGGTACGACGTCTTCACCCTCCCATCCGGGTGGCTGGGAGTAGTCATCGGTGACGTCTCGGGTCACGGATTGCAGTCGGCGGTGGTGATGGGACGGATCCGAAGTGCGCTACGCGCATACGCCCTGATCTCGGACGACCCGGCGGAGGCGCTGACCCTCCTCGACCGGAAGGTCAATCACTTCGAGACTGGAAGCCTCAGCACCGCGCTCTACGCGATGATCTCCCCGGACGGCGCGACTATCCACGTCTCCCTGGCCGGGCACCTGCGCCCCGTGCTGGTCGTGCCCGAGCAGCCCGCCGTCCTGCTTCCCGCGCAGGTCGACCTCCCGCTCGGCATTGGCCACCAGACGCCACAGCGGCGCAGTACAGCAGTGGACTTCCCGCCCGGCGCGGTCCTGGTCTGCTACACCGACGGGCTCGTCGAACGCCGCGGCGAATTGATTGACGCCGGCATCGCCCGCCTGACGTCCGCCGTTCCGCTCGCACCTGCCGACACGGTCTGCGCCGCCGTCATGGCGACCCTCGACGCCGAGCACCCGAACGATGACATCGCCCTGCTGGCCATTCGTCGAACAACCCCCTAGGCGATCTTCGCCTGCCACGGCGCACAGACCGGCCAGGCGTTGCCCGTCGTGCCCACCTAGCTCAGCAATTCACCAACTACAGGTAAGGGGACACCGGCCGGCCGGGTGATCGGGCCGACCACGCCTTGTTACCTGGGCAGACGGCGTCACCAGTTGTCGTCGTTGGTCGCTCACGATCGGCCTCCGACGGCCTGGGCCTGGTCCTCGTCGACCCGCCTGAGGCCGGCATCCCGCCCGCCCTGACCACTCGCTCGTAAGCTCTGGGCGCGCTGTCCAGCGGGGTCCGTCCGCGTCTGCGACCTCGGGCGACTGTCCGTGCCCGGCCGTGTAGCGGCAGGTTACGGGCCGAGGGATCTACCAGGAGGAACGCGCCGGGTACTGGGAAGCGAGGCCTTCGTCATTCCGCGCCTGTTCCGGATCTTGCGCCTCGGCCTGGCCTCTCGCTCACAAGTTCTGGACGCTTCGTCCGGCGGGGTCCGCTGCACCGGCACCTTCGGGCCGCTGTCTGCATCCAGCCGGCGGCGGTTGCTTGCGTCTGAGGCTGTTGCTGTCGACAGCCTAGAATTCGGCCGCCCCTCCAACATGCCGCTCAAGGAGTCACCTGCCGCGCCTTTGGCGCTGCTTTGGCCTCGGCAGCTTCTTGCTGCTGGCATGGCTCGTCCTTTGTCCCTGCGGTCTGCGGTCCTGGCCTGGTCTGCGGCAAGCCGGGGCGGGTTGGCCCCTGCGGTTGCTACTTCACATCGCTGCGAGCAACCGAGAGGATGCAGCATGCAGAAGAATTGGCGAACTATCGTTGGTGCGCTGTCGGGGGTCATCGGAGTGGTGGCCTGGGCGTTAGCCACAGCGATCTATCAGCCGTTCATGCAACCCGATGGCTTCTGGACCGACAGCAGCACCGGGCAGGTCTTTCCAGAGGTAGGGGGTAACAACACCTACTGGCCTCGTGACATCCGCCAGTTGGCGATCTTGCTGGCCTTCGGTGGAGTGATCCTGATCTGCCGCGCGAACGTCCGGGGCGTCGTGGCCGGCGCGATCGCCATGACCGGCTGGCTGGCGGACGTCGGCTCGCGTGAGAGCATGCGTCCATGAGCAGCGACGTGCTCCCCGAGGTGAGCGCCTTGGCCATCAACGTCACGATCCCCGAAGGCCTCCGCTGGACCGACGTGCGACGCGGTGAGGAGTTCCTGCTGACCACACTCAACGTCCGGCTTCTCCCGGACGGGCGCCTGGCGGCGAAGGCATACGGCCGACCGACCGGCGGCGGGCGCGGCACGTACGTTTCGTTCCCCCTGCCCGACAGGCCCGAGCTGGCGGCCCTGGTCGACCAGGCTGCCAGTCGCGCCAGCGCGCTGTGGGCCGCCCACCGCGGTCTTGGCTGACGGTACGACGAGCGGCTGATGCGCGGGTGGGAAGGCCTGCGGGTCAGTTTCCGTCGGACAGCGCTTCAATCGGCGCGACCGTCGCCAGGCCCTCGACAGCCTGGGCGAGTTGCAGGTCGAGGGTGATGAACGCGTCGGCCTGGAGCTGGGTCAGTGCGACGTACTCGGCGTCGTGCGTGTCCGCCCAACCGAGCTGGTCGGCGATCTTCCAGGCGACGTTCTGGAGGACTCG
The DNA here is from genome assembly GCF_036906795.1 of Micromonospora sp. CPCC 205739. NCBI lineage: Bacteria > Bacillati > Actinomycetota > Actinomycetes > Micromonosporales > Micromonosporaceae > Micromonospora > Micromonospora sp. CPCC 205739. Next base: position 10,443 of record NZ_JBAKHS010000042.1, read on the forward strand.
GTCGCCGAGCAGCCGGATCCGCAGCGAGCGCACGTAGGTGAGCTGGCGATCGGCATCCTTCTTGGTCATTGCGCCCTCGCGGACTGCTCGGTAGAGCAGCGACAGCAGCTGCGAGCGGAGCAGTGTCGGAGCCACAAGCCGGTGTTCGTCGGGGATCACGGCCTCGTCATGAGCCAGGCGAAGGGCCACGTCCGGCCCGATGACGTACCTGGTCATCGCAACCACCTCCGCCGGAGCGCGTGGGACAGCAAAGCCCAGCTCACGATACGGGAGGGGACCCGCTGCGCAAGGGTGCAGGAGCGCACGCCTGCTCCTCCCCCGGCTGCGTTCGCGCAAGGGAGGAGCAGAGGCGGCAGCTCAGGGCGGACCGAGCAGGTGATCTGCGGTTCCGCCCTCGTCACAGCAGCTTCGCGGGCCGGCCAGCGCCGGACTGACGGCCGCGCACCCGGGTCAGCGGGCGGACTTCATCCAGTCCTGGTACCGCGTGGGTGCCAGGTGTGCGTCCGGGCCGGCGATGAGCACGTCGCCGGTGACGACCGCGAACATGCCGGCCCCGTCGTCGGTGACGACGTTCCGGTTGTCCTGCTGTGCGGCCAGGGTGACCCTGCCGAGGTCGTCGAGGGCGAAGACGTCCGGGCCGGCGACGTTGCGGATGCCCTGCAGCGGCGCCCCGGTGGCGACGTCGACAACCGCGTCGACGACGTCCGCGGCGGCCATCGGCTGAAGACGGGTAGCGGGCAGGCGGACGGTGCTGTCGTCGGAGCTCCAGGACAGGATCGCGTCCACGAATTCGAAGAACTGGGTGGCGCGCACGATCGAGTACGGCGTCGGCCCCTGGCGGAGCAGATCCTCCTGCAGGGCCTTGGCCCGGTAGTAGTCCAGCTGGGGCACCTGGTCCACCCCGACGATCGAGAGGACCACCTGGTGCCGGACACCGGCCCGCTCCCCCGCGGCCAGCAGGTTGCTCATCGAGGTGCGGAAGAAGTCCAGGGAGGCCTCGTCGAACGTCGGCGAGTTCGCCACGTTGACCACGACCTCGGCACCCTCCAGCGCCTGGTCCAGCCCCTCCCCCGTGATCAGGTTGACGCCGGTGGACGGTGCCGCGGGGACGGCCTCGTGTCCGGCCGCGGTCAGCTTCTGGACCACCTGCGAGCCGATCAGTCCGGTACCGCCGATGACTGTGACCTTCATGGCTCCCACTCTCCTACAGCGCGCCACCGGGGCACGCCAGTTTCGTCGAGGACGCCGCCTCAAACTCGGACACGTTGTATCCGGGATATTAGTCGGATAGCCTTTGTCCGAGTCAAACCGGGGGGGTCATGAAGCTGTCAGGTGGCGTCGAGTGGGCACTGCACTGCTGCGTGGTGCTGACCACGGCGACGGAGCCCGTGCCGGCGGCCCGGCTCGCGGAACTGCATGACGTCTCCGGCAGCTACCTGGCCAAGCAGTTGCAGGCACTCTCCCGCGCCGGCCTCGTGACCTCCGTGCAGGGCAAGTCGGGCGGATACGTCCTGACCAGGGCTCCCGAACTGATCACCGTCCTCGACGTCGTCGCAGCCGTCGACGGTGCTCAGCCCGCGTTCGTGTGCACCGAGATCCGCCAGCGAGGTCCCCTGGCGACACCGCCGGAGGCCTGCACGCGGCCGTGCCCGATCGCCCGCGCGATGGCCGGCGCCGAGGCCGCCTGGCGTGCGGCCCTGCAGGCGATATCCGTCGCGGACCTCGTCAGGAGCGTCGACGAGGACTCCGGCCCCACCGCACTGGCCGGCGTCCGCAGCTGGCTGAACGGACCGAGCGACGGCGATGCCGCGCGTGTCGAGCAGGGATGAGTGACGCGAGAGTGACGTCCACCGCTCCGCGAGTCACCGGCACAGCCTGATCATTTCGCTGCCCTGCCGCCGACGTTGCGGGCGCTGGGCCGGCCACGGCGAGGGGCGGGCCGCCGAGGCGGCCCGCCCGGTGAGACGGAACTCAGGTCGTCTGACCGACGCGGTCGACGACGGCGAGGGCGAGCACGGCCGACGATCCCGCCGAACCACCCACGCCGAGGAAGGTGTAGGTCTCGGGGTGGAAGACGAGCACGATCTCGCCCGAGCCGCGCGTCGACGGCCAGGCGATCCCGATGCCCGATCGGCCCGCGCCGTCCTTGACCTGCTCCACGGCCCGCAGGTCCGGCGTCGTCGCCGCGGCCTCGTAGAGCGCAGCGAGGGTACGCGGGCGTAGGTAGCTGCCGGTCAGGTAGTGGAGCACGTCCTTGCCGGTGGCATTGGCGTCACCCGGTTCGCCCTGGCGGTGCTCGGCCAGGAAGGTCCGCATGGCGGCGGCATCGGTGGGCAGGTCGGCGCGGTAGGCCGGTGCCGGGGTGCACCGCTCGGTCCTGCCCGGAACCACCTCGCCACCCTTGAGCACCGCCGCCCGTCCCTTCCGGCAGCCGGGGACGATCGATTCCGTGCGGCCGGCGGCAGAGGTCTCGATGATCAGACCGTCTCGGGTTCCGTCCACCGACATCCAGCTCTCCCGCATCCCCGGACCCTCTTGGCTGCGGGTGTAGACGAACTGGTCGGGCCGGGGATTGACGTCGGGCACTCGCAGCGCGGCGGTGGCCGCGTTCCGGAGGACCTGGGTGGCATCGGCCCGGGCGGCCGGCACGTCACCGCCGAGCCGATCCGGTGCCAGCACGAGCACCGAGGTGACCGCCGCCGCGACACCCGCCGCCGCCATCCCGCCGAGCACGAGTCGCCAGCTCTTCCTGGTCGTGCGACGGATCGTCGTGGGGGCAGGGGACGGGGGGGTCATCGCGGCCAGAAGCCGGCCGCGGGCCGAGGCCAACTGTTCGGTGGTTGCCGGCGGGGTCTCCTGGCCGATCTGCCGGAGCAGTCGCATGTCATCCATTGCTCAATGCCTCCTCGATCGTGAGGGTGGAATCGCCGCCCAGCGCATCGCGGAGCAGCTTGCGGGCGCGGTTGAGTCGTGACCGCACGGTGCCGACCGGGATCGCCAGCGCGGCGGCCGTCTCGTCGTAGGTCAACTCCTCCCAGGCGATCAGGAGCAGCACGTCGCGGTCGCCGGTGGAGAGCTCGGCCAGGGCGCCGAACAACGTTTGGCGCAGCGACTGCGCGGTGACGACGGTGGCGACCCGATCGGCATGCGACGCCTCGCTCGTCGCGGGGACGTACGCCTGCCGTAGCCGGTACTCGCGCTCCTCCTCGCGCCGGTATTGGCTGACGGTGTTGGTGGCGATGCCGTACAGCCACGGCCGGGCGTCCGGATGGGCGGTGTCGAACCGCTCCCGACGACGGAACGCCGCCAGGAACGTCTCGGCGGCCAGGTCGTCCGCCATCCCGGCGCCGACCCGTCTCGCCAGATAGCGATGGATGCACGGCGCGTGCCGGTCGAAGATCACCGCGAAGGTCTCGGGGTCCCGGATGGACCGCTCGATGACTGCCGCATCCGTCAGCTTGCCGACGTCGACAGCCTTCACTCGTCTTAAACGATTCATGCACAACCTTCCGCCCAGCGGGGAACCATCACCTGTTATCCGCAGGCCGTGGGAAAAGGGTTCACGGGCTGTTGTCCGCGACGCCTGGGTCAGCCCATGGTGGCGGTCGGGAAACGACGTCGGTCGGACTCGGCCGCTCGTGGTCGTCGCGGGTTGAGGCCGCCGGGAGCACGTGGCAGGCTCATGCCCCATGATCGATGACGCGAAGACGCACCTGCACAGCGACCTGCGGGAGGTTCGCGAGGCGATCCTCTGGAAGCTCGACGGGCTCGGCGAGTACGACATCCGCCGCCCCCTGACCGCAACTGGCACCAATCTTCTCGGCCTGGTCAAGCACCTGTCGGCCTGGGAGGCCAGGTACTTCGGCGAGGTCTTCGGGCGACCGTTCCCCGAACCCCTGGCCCGCTGGGACGACGCCGAGGCGACCGGCAGAGACATGTGGGCGACCGAGCACGAGACGCGCGAGGAAATCATCGACCGCTACCGTCGCGCGTGGGAGCACTCAGACGCGACGATCATCGCCCTGGACATCGACTCGCCCGGCTACGTGCCCTGGTGGCCGCGCCCACAGGTCACGCTCTTCGCCATCCTGGTCCACATGCTCGCCGAGACGAACCGGCACGCCGGACACGCCGACATCCTGCGCGAACAGCTCGACGGCGTGACCGGGACAGCAGCCCGATATGCCAACCGGCAGCCCGACGCGGAGTTCTGGGAAGTTAGACGCGCGCAGATCGAGCGGGCCGCCACAGCAGCCGACCCGACCATCGCCTGAGGGTCGTTCGTATTGGATTTATCCGGTTACCGGGCATTACCCGGCACAGTTTCGCCGTCTGGTGCCTCAGAGGGCCACGATCGCCGCCGTCTCCGGCGGCAGCTCGATCCCGTCGCGCATCACCGTGACCCCGGTCCCGGTGGCCAGCAGCACGTTGCGCACCACCCCCGGCAGGTTGATCCGCTGCGGCTTGCCGGCGAGGTTCGCCACCACCAGGTGCTCCCCGCGGCGCATCAGCAGGAACTGGTCGCCGTGGCGTACCTCGACCCGGTCCAGCCGGGGGTCGGACAGGTCGGGCCGGCTCTTGCGCAGCGCGATCAGCCGGCGGTGGAACTCGTACATCTCGCGGTGCTCGGGCTTGTCCAGCTCGGCCCAGTCGAGCCGGGAGCGCAGGAAGGTCTGCGGGTCCTGCGGGTCGGGCACGTCACCCGGCGGCCAGCCGTGCGCGGCGAACTCCCGCCGGCGTCCGGTGGCGACGGCGGTGGCCAGCTCGGGCTCGGGGTGACTGGTGAAGAACTGCCAGGGGGTGCTGGCCGCCCACTCCTCCCCCATGAACAGCATCGGGGTGAACGGCGCGGTCATCAGCAGCACCGCGCCGACCCGCAGCAGCGCCGGGGAGAGGCTGGCGGAGATCCGGTCGCCGGTGGCCCGGTTGCCGATCTGGTCGTGGTTCTGCAGGTACGCCACGAAGCGGTGCCCCGGGGTCCGCTGCCGGTCCACCGGCCGCCCGTGGCTGCGGCTGCGGAAGCTGGACCAGGTGCCGGCGTGGAAGAAAGCGCCGGTCAGCACCTCGGTCAGGCACTCCAGCGAGCCGAAGTCGCCGTAGTAGCCCTGCCGTTCCCCGGTGAGCAGGGTGTGCAGGGCGTGGTGGGCGTCGTCGTTCCACTGGGCGTGCAGGCCGAAGCCACCGGCCTCGCGCGGCGTGATCAGCTTCGGGTCGTTGAGGTCGGACTCGGCGATCAGCGACAGCGGCCGGCCCAGGTGCGTCGAGAGCGTCTCCACCTCGGTGGCGACCTGCTCCAGGAGGTGGGTGGCCCGGGAGTCGGGCATGGCGTGCACGGCGTCCAGCCGCAGCCCGTCGACGTGGTAGTCGCGCAGCCACATCAGCACGCTGTCGACGATGTAGCGGCGCACCCCGTCGGAGTGCGGGCCGTCGAGGTTGACGGTGCGGCCCCAGGTGTTGCTCTGCTCGGTGAGATATGGCGCGAACATCGGCGCGTAGGCCCCGGAGGGCCCGAAATGGTTGTAGACGACGTCGAGGATCACCCCCAGACCCCTGGCGTGGGCGGCGTCGACCAGTCGTTTCAGCCCGTCCGGGCCGCCGTAGGGCTGGTGCGGGGCGTACCAGCAGACCCCGTCGTAGCCCCAGTTGTACTCGCCGTTGAAGGCGTTCACCGGCAACAGCTCGATCATGTCGACGCCGAGGTCGACCAGGTGGTCCAGGCGACCGATCGCCGCGTCGAAGGTGCCCTCGGCGGTGAACGTGCCGACGTGCAGTTCGTAGAGGACGCTGCCGGGCAGTTGCCGGCCGGTCCAGTCCTGGTCGGTCCAGTGGAAGGCGTCGTGGTCGTAGAGCCGGCTGGGCCCGTGCACGCCGGCGGGCTGCCAGGCGGAGCGGGGGTCGGGCAGGGCCCGCTCGTCGTCGTCGAGCAGGAACGCGTAGTCGGTGCCCGGCCCGGCGTCGGGGACCTCGACACGCCACCAGCCGTCCGGGCCGGCGCGCATGTCGTGGTCGGCCACGCCGGGCAGGCGCAGCCGGACCCGGGCGGCCTCGGGCGCCCACACCGTGAACTCGGTCATGCGGCAGCCTCCACGGAGTCGGTGGGAGCCAGCAGGGCGACGGGATAGGTGCCCAGCAGATCATCCAGGAGCAGCTCAGACCCACTGTAGACCCGACCGGTGAACACGTCGGCAACACTGTTGCCGGAAATCGAGAGGGTGGTCCCCCGCCAGCCCCCGGAGCGGGCCAGTCCCAGCGGGAGGCGGGTGGCGACCGCGATCGCGCCGCCCCGGTCGAAGGCGACCGCGTGCGCACCGGCCCGGCCGTGGGCCGGCACCGGCCGGTAGGTGGTGAAGAGCTCCGGGTGGTCGCGGCGCAGCCGCAGCGTCCGGGAGACGACCAGCAGCTTCGCCGCGCCGTCGGCGTCGACCGCCGGCTGCCAGCCGCCGTCGAGCCGGGCCAGCAGGTCCCGGCGTACGGCGAAGTCGACCGGGCGGCGGTTGTCGGGGTCGACCAGGCTGTTCTCCCACAGCTCGGTGCCCTGGTACGTGTCCGGCACGCCGGGCATGGCGAGTTGCACCAGTTTCTGCCCGAGGGAGTTGGACCAGCCGGCCGGGGTGATCTCCGCGGCGAACGCGGTGAGCTCGCCGTGCAGCGCCGGGTCGTCGTACATCCGGTCGACCAGGGCGTGCAGGTCGCGCTCGAAGGTCAGGTCGGGGTCGGCCCAGCTGGTGGAGACCGACGCCTCCCGGGCGGCCTTCTCCACGTACGCGTGCAGCCGCTCGCGCTCGACGGGCCAGGCGCCGACGGCGGTCTGCCAGAGCAGGTGGGCGAAGGCCGGGTCGGCCAACGGCGCCCGCGCCATCCATTCCTGCACCCGCTCGGCCCAGCGGCCGGGCAGCTCGGCCAGCACCGCGAGGCGGGCCCGGACGTCCTCGCCGCGCTTGGTGTCGTGGGTGGAGAGCGTGGTCATGCTCGCCGGCCAGCGCACCTGCCGGGCGGCGGCGAATCGGTGGAACTCGGCCGGCGGCACGCCGAAGTGGGCGGGTGACCCGCCGACCTCGTTGAGCGCGACGAACCGGCTCCACCGGTAGTAGGCGGTGTCCTCCACCCCCTTGGCCATCACGGCGCCGGAGAGCTGCGGGAACCGCTTCGCCAGCTCGTGCTCCGGGTCGCGCAGGCGGGCGGTGACCGCGTCCAGGGTGGCGGTCAGGTCGGGGCGGCGGCGACCGGCCTCGGCGCGGGCGGCGGCGAGGTGCCGGGCGCCCTCGGGCGGGTAGCCCCGGTAGACCGGGAAGCAGGCGGCCAGCTCGGCGAGGGCCTCGCGGGTGGCCCGCCGGTCCAGTTCCGGGGCGAGGGCGGCCAGCCGGGTCAGCTCGGCGGCGAGCAGCCGGGTGGCGGCGGCCAGCTTGGTCGCGTGGGTCAGGTCCTGCCAGGAGGTGTGGTGGCCGGTCAGCCGGGCGTCCAGGGCGGTGAAGTCGGCCTCGGCGGACGGCTCGACGAAGAGCCCGCAGACCGCCGGGAGGGCGTCGTAGCCGGTGGTGCCCTCGACGGGCCAGTCGGGCAGCTCCTCGCCGTACTCCAGGATCTTCTCCACCACCAGCCAGGCGTCGGGGGCGGCGGCGCGCAGCCGGGCCAGGTAGCCGGCCGGGTCGCGCAGGCCGTCGGGGTGGTCGACCCGGATGCCGTCCAGCTCGCCGGCCGCCGCCCACCGCAGGATCTCCGCGTGGGTGGCGTCGAAGACCGCCGGGTCCTCCACCCGCAGCCCGGCCAGGTCCGAGACGGCGAAGAACCGGCGGTACGTCAGCTCGCTGTCCCCGCGCCGCCAGGAGACCAGCTCGTAGTGCTGCCGGTCGTGCACCTCGCGCGGCCCGCCCTCGCCGGTGCCGTCGGCGATCGGGAAGCGGTGCTCGTGGTAGCGCAGCTCCCCGTCGACGACCTTGAGGTCGTCGAGGGCGTCGGGGGTGTCGGCGAGCACCGGCAGCAGCAGCCGGCCCCGGTCCCAGTCGATGTCGAACCAGTCCGCGTACGCCGAGGACCGTCCCCGGCGCAGCACGTCCCACCAGGCGGGGTTGGCCGCCGGCTGGGCCACCCCGGCGTGGTTGGGCACGATGTCCACGACCAGGCCGAGCCCGGCCGCGCGCAGCGCCCGGATCAGCCGCTGCCGGCCGGCCTCGCCGCCGAGTTCCGGGTTGACCGCCCGGTGGTCGACCACGTCGTAGCCGTGCGCCGAGCCGGGGGTGGCGGTGAGCAGGGGCGCGCTGTAGAGGTGGGTGACGCCGAGGTCGGCGAGGTACCCGGCCAGGCCGGCCGTGGCGTCCAGGTCGAAGCCGGGCCGCACCTGGACGCGGTAGGTCGACCCGACCCGCGTCGTCGGTGCCGTCGGGTCGGGCCGAGGGGTGTCGGGCATGGTCAGACCGTCCTCTCCAGGACCACCAGGGAGCGGTCCGGCACGCAGATCGCGCCGCCCGCCTCGACGATCGTGGTCTTCTCCGGTTCCGGTTCCGCGGTGCTGATCACCAACTCCCAGCGCCGCCCGAACTCCTCCCCGGGCAGCGTGAAGTCCAGCGGGGCGTCGTGGGCGTTGAAGCAGAGCAGGAAGGAGGTGTCCTGGTGGCGCTGGCCGTACTGGCCGCGCTCGCGGATGCCGTCGCCGTTGACGAAGAGCGCCACCGAGCGGCCGAAGTCGTTGCCCCAGTCCTCGCCGGTCATCTCCCGGCCGTCCGGGGTGTACCAGGCCAGGTCGGGCAGGCCGGAGCCGGCGGCCCGGCCGCCGACCGGCAGGCCGGTGAAGAACCGGCGGCGGCGGAACACCTGGTGCCGGGCCCGGAAGTCGGTGAGCCGCTGCACGAATCCCAGCAGTTCGTCGTCGGCCCGGTCCCAGTCGATCCAGGCCAGCTCGCTGTCCTGGCAGTAGGCGTTGTTGTTGCCGCGCTGGGTGCGGCCCAGCTCGTCGCCGTGGCCGATCATCGGTACGCCCTGGGAGAGGACCAGGGTGGCGAGGAAGTTGCGCCGCTGCCGGGCGCGCAGGGCCAGCACGGCCGGGTCGTCGGTCTCGCCCTCCACGCCGCAGTTCCAGGACCGGTTGTGGCTCTCGCCGTCGCGGTTGGACTCGCCGTTGGCCTCGTTGTGCTTGTCGTTGTAGGAGACCAGGTCGTTGAGGGTGAAGCCGTCGTGGCAGGTGACGAAGTTGATGCTGTGGAAGGGGCGCCGCCCGTCGTCCTGGTAGAGGTCGGCGGAGCCGGAGATGCGGGAGGCGAACTCGGCCAGCGTGGCCGGCTCGCCGCGCCAGAAGTCCCGCACGGTGTCGCGGTACTTGCCGTTCCACTCGGTCCACTGCGGCGGGAAGTTGCCGACCTGGTAGCCGCCGGGGCCGACGTCCCACGGCTCGGCGATCAGCTTGACCTGGCTGACCACCGGGTCCTGCTGCACCACCTCGAAGAAGGTGGAGAGGCGGTCGACCTCGTAGAACTCGCGGGCCAGGGTGGCGGCCAGGTCGAAGCGGAAGCCGTCGACGTGCATCTCGGTGACCCAGTAGCGCAGCGAGTCCATGATCAGCTGGAGCGAGTGCGGGCTGCGCACGTTGAGGCTGTTGCCGGTGCCGGTGTAGTCGACGAAGTACCGGCGATCCTCCTCACTGAGGCGGTAGTAGCTGGCGTTGTCGACGCCCTTGAAGCTCAGCGTCGGGCCCAGGTGGTTGCCCTCGGCGGTGTGGTTGTAGACCACGTCGAGGATCACCTCGATGCCGGCGGCGTGCAGCGCCTTGACCATGCCCCGGAACTCCTGCACCTGCTGGCCGAGCCGGCCGAGCGCCGAGTACCCGTGGTGCGGGGCGAAGAAGCCGATGGTGTTGTAGCCCCAGTAGTTGCGCAGCCCCAGGTCGGTCAGGCGGTGGTCGTGCACGAACTCGTGCACCGGCATCAGCTCGACGGCGGTGATCCCGAGCCGCTTGAAATAGTCGATCATGACGGGCGAGGCGATGGCCGCGTACGTGCCGCGCAGCTCGTCCGGGATCCCGGGGTGGCGCATGGTCAGCCCACGCACGTGCGCCTCGTAGATCACCGAGTGGTGGTACGGGGTGCGCGGCGGCCGGTCGTTGCCCCAGTCGAAGTACGGGTTCACCACCACCGACTTGGGCATGAACGGCGCCGAGTCGGTGGTGGACATCCGGTCCGGGTCGCCCAGCTCGTAGTCGTAGACCGCCGGATCCCAGGTGACCTCGCCGTCCACGGCCTTGGCGTACGGGTCGAGCAGCAGCTTGTGCGGGTTGCAGCGCGCCCCGTTCGCCGGGTCGTACGGCCCGTGCACCCGGTAGCCGTACCGCTGGCCCGGCTCGACACCGGGCAGGTACGCGTGCCAGACGTAGGCGTCCACCTCGCGCAGCTCGATCCGCCGCTCGGCGCCGGTGTCCCACTCGTCGAAGAGGCAGAGTTCGATCTTCTCAGCGACCTCCGAGAAGATGGCGAAGTTGGTGCCCATCCCGTCGTAGGTGGCCCCGAGGGGATAACGCTCGCCCGGCCAGACCTGCATGTCGCTCCTTCGGCACATGATCGTGAGCGCACCGGGCGGGCGGGCCGCCGGTGCGCACGCCGCTAATGCCCCGCGCCTCCGCCGGCCAATCCACCCGTTCGGCGGGTACCCGATATCCACCCACCTGATGCCGAGACAGACCTTTGGGTGTCCTCCGTCACGATAGGCGTTTTCGAGATGCGCCGGACCGCGTCATGGCCTTTCCTTGATGCGGACGCGCCCGCGCGGGTGCCTCCGCTCGGCCCTCGGCCACCCCACCACCTTCTTTCCGCCGTCACCGTTGCCGGCGCGACGCTTCGTGCATGGACGGAGATTGATGTGACCACCCCGCGGGTCGGCGAGCAGCCCGTGACCGCACCGGACCGGATCTGCCGGCCCACCCCCACCTCGCGCCCGCAGGTCCCGCAGCAGGGCACCGGCACCGGGGTGGCCCCCCGTACCCGCCGCATCCTGATGCTCTCCTGGGAGTACCCGCCCGTGCTGGTCGGCGGCCTGGGCCGGCACGTGCACGCGCTGTCGGTGGCGCTGGCCGCCGCCGGGCACGAGGTCACCGTCGTC
>NZ_JBAKHS010000043.1:0-9456 GCF_036906795.1 Micromonospora sp. CPCC 205739
GACCACGGCGGCGCGCTCGTCCATGTCGGACTTCTTCGTCGCCGCGATGATCGCCTTCACGTTGCCGACCTGCTCGTCGCTGAGGTCGATGCGCGACTGCTTGCCCTGCACACCGTGCGGAATCAGCTTGCTCTTGTCCGCCTTGTCGGCCTGCACCACCGCCACCGCCTTGGCATCCACCGCCGGGGCGGCGTGAGCCTCGGTCACCGGGCCGGCGAAGACACCACCGGCGAAAGCCAGACCAACAATACCCAGAACGCTCTTACGCATCGTGTTCATGGAGGAAGCTCCTTCAGGGGGTTGGCACCCAGACTCGATGGGGTCGAGCGGGTGCAAGCACCACGATCAGGCGCTCACAAAGTTCAAAAGGGGAAAGCCTTCGTCCGGCAGGCTTCGCGAGCCGGGGGGCTCGCGGCGCCGGGACCATGTGTAACGACCGGCCGCCCACCATCATTCCGGGGGCCATCCCGGGCCGGCCACGTCATCGGGCCGCACAGCCGGGCTGCTACTGCGATCGTCCAGGTGATGTAACGACCCGCCGCCCATCATCATTCCGGGGGCTCGCATCCCGCAGGCCAGGCCAGCGGGGTTGCTACTGCGATCGTCTAGGGGATGTAACGACACCGGCCCGGCCGCCATTCCGCCCTCAGGGTGCCGCCGGTCACGGGACATCCGGAGACGGGAGGCGCAAGAAACCGAACGGCCCGTACCGGACATAGAGCGCTCGGCGGACAGGCCCGCCTGATCGACGCAACGAGGCACTGGCGACCGACAATGGGCGAAATGCCCGCGCCGAATGGCAACGCACCACACGCAAGAATGGGCGGGGAACGGAAAGCGGGCGACCAGGTTCGCTGCGCGGAGCGGAGTCGGCGTTACCCTGACACCATGCAGGCCGTCGTCAGCACCACGCCCCACCTGGCCCGCCCGGGCCGTCCCGCCGTGGTGGCGCGCACCCTGGCGGAGCTGGCCGGCCCCACCCGAGGGGTGGTGGAGCTGCCGGTGCGGTTGATGTGGAACGCCGACCGGACGTTCGACCTGGGCGACCCGGACCAGCTGCTCTGGATGTACGAGAACGTGCTGCGGGAGACCACCCGCGCCGACGACCTGCGGCACCTGATCAACGGGCGGACGCTGCGGCGGGTGTGGCGGCGGCTGAACCTGCCCCGGGGCGTCCGGCAGGCGTGGGAGAGCCGGCACCGGGGTCTGCGTACCGCGTGAGCGGCCCCCACCTGCACGAGTTCTACCGCGAGGTCGCCCGGGTGGCGCTCACGGCGGCCGGGCCGCACCGGTTCGTGCTCGGCGGCGGGGTGGCCTGGGCCGCGCACGGGCTGGTCACCCGCCCCACCGAGGACGTCGACCTCTTCGCCGATGTGGAGGGCGCGGCGGCGGCCGCCGCCGCGGAGGTGCGGACGGCGCTGGAGCGTGCCGGGTTCGAGGTGGCCGACGCCGACCCGGACAGCGACCTGGGCGGGCTGTTCGACGGCTTCGACCGGGACATGAAGGACTTCGTGGTCACCCGGGGGCACCGGCGGATCCGGCTGAGCCTGGCCCGGCTCGACCGGTACCGCTCCCCCGTGGTGATGGACTTCGGCCCGGTGATGGACGTCCGGGACCTGGTGGCGAACAAGACCGCCGCGTTGGTCAACCGGCGCGAGGTCCGCGACTACATCGACGTGTCCGCGGCGCTCGACCACTATCCGGTGGCCGAGCTGCTGGAGCTGGCCCGGCAGGTCGACCCGGCCCTGGACGACGACGACGTCCGGGAGGCGGGGCGCTACCTGGACCGGGTGCCGGACCAGCGGTTCGCCCGCTACGGCCTCGACGCGGCGCGGATCGCCCAGGTACGCCGCCGGCTGGCCGCCTGGCCCCGCTGACCGCCGTTCGATCAACCGGGCGCCGACCGCCGCTCACTTGGTGAAGCGGCCGCCGGTCACGCCCAGGATCTCGCCGGTGACGTAGCTGGACTCCTGCGAGGCGAAGAAGACGTACGCGGGGGCGATCTCCGCCGGCTGGCCGGGTCGTCCCATCGGGGTGTCCGTGCCGAACTGCTTGACCTTCTCCTCGGGCATGGTGGCCGGGATGAGGGGCGTCCAGACCGGACCGGGGGCCACCGCGTTGACCCGGATGCCCCGCTCGGCCAGCTGCGCCGCGAGCCCCTTGGTGAAGTTGGCGATCCCGGCCTTGGTGGTGGCGTAGTCGAGCAGCTGCGGCGAGGGGTCGAAGGCCTGGATGGAGGTGGTGTTGATGATCGTGGACCCCTCCGCCAGGTGCGGCACCGCCTCCCGGCAGAGCCAGTACATGGCGTACAGGTTGGTCTTCAGGACCCGGTCGAACTGGGCGGTGCTGATGCCGAGCAGCCCGTCGTCCTGGGACATCTGGTAGGCGGCGTTGTTCACCAGGATGTCGATGCCGCCCAGGTCGGACAGGGTCCGCTTCACCAGCTCACGGCAGTGGCCCTCGTCGGTGAGGTCGGTGCGCACCGCCACGCCCCGGCGGCCGGCCTCCTCGACCAGCCGCACCGTCTCCCGGGCGTCGGCGTCCTCCTCCTCGCCCAGGTAGGAGATGACCACGTCGGCGCCCTCCCGGGCGAAGGCGATCGCCACGGCACGGCCGATGCCGGAGTCACCGCCGGTGATCAGTGCCCGCTTGCCGGTCAGCCGGTCGCTGCCCCGGTACGACTGCTCGCCGTGGTCGGGCTTCGGGCCCATCTCCCCGGTGGAGCCGGGCGCCGACTGCTGCTGGGCGGGCTGGCCCTGCTGCTGGCCGTACTGCTCGGTGGGGTCCTGCCGGGTGTACTGGTCCTCGCTCACCGGGGGCTCCTCGGGTAGTTCGTCCGGCCTGGTCGTGCCCGGCCTACCCGGCGGCTCCGGTGAGAAACGAGGGCGACGCGCCGCCCGGACGACCTCGGTGTCACGCGACGGTGGCCTGCGGCGCTGGTGGGGTGGAACATTTCGGGCTGCTGTGGCAGGAGTGACCGCAGCTCGTTATGGTGCGCAACGGCGCCCACGAGGCGCGTCCACCCATCGAAGGGCACCGCATGACCTCCTCTTCCGGCGCCTCGCGCCGCCAGGTGCTGGCCGTCGCCGCCGCCGCGGCGACCGCTCCCCTGATCGCCGGCGCCCCCGCCCGGGCCGCCGAAGCGCAGGGACCGAAGACCTGGGACCTGACCGTCCTCGGCACGTCGGACACGCATGGCAACGTCTACAACTGGGACTACTACAAGGACGCCGAGTACGACGACAGCCGGCACAACGACATCGGCGTCGCCAAGCTCGCCACCCTGGTCAACCAGATCCGCGCCGAGCGCACGGGCAAGGCGACCCTGGTCCTCGACGCCGGCGACACCATCCAGGGCACGCCGCTGGCCACGTACTACGCCAAGCAGGAGCCGATCACCGTCACCGGTGAGACGCACCCGATGGCCAACGCCATGAACATCCTGAAGTACGACGCCGTGACGCTGGGCAACCACGAGTTCAACTACGGCCTGCCGCTGCTCGCGAAGTGGATCGAGCAGCTGGGCTTCCCGGCGCTCGCCGCCAACGCAGTCAACGCGGCCACCGGCAAGCCGGCCTACCTGCCGTACGTGATCAAGAAGGTCCGCCTCGGCGGCGCGGACTCCCCCACCATCAACGTCGGCATCCTCGGCCTGACCAACCCGGGCGTGGCCATCTGGGACAAGGGCAACGTCGAGGGCAAGCTGGTCTTCCCGGACATGGTCGAGACCGCCGCCAAGTGGGTGCCGATCATGCGCGAGCGCGGTGCCGACCTGGTCATCATCTCGGCGCACGGCGGCGACAGCGGCACCTCCAGCTACGGCCCGGAGCTGCCGAACGAGAACCCGGTCACGCTGATCGCCCAGCAGGTCCCGGGCATCGACGCGATCCTCTTCGGCCACGCGCACGCCGAGGTCGTGGAGAAGTTCGTCACCAACACCGCCACCGGCGCGCAGGTGCTCACCGCCGAGCCGTCGAAGTGGGGCCAGCGGCTGACCCGGATGGACTTCACCGTGCAGAAGGTGCGCGGCCGCTGGAAGGTCCTCGCCAAGAGGGCGACCATGCTCAACACCAACACCGTGGTCGAGGACCCGGCGGTGCTCGCGGCCGTGCGCGGCCAGCACGACAGGACCGTCGCCTACGTCAACACGGTCGTCGCGCAGTCCTCCGAGGAACTGTCGGCCGCCGAGTCGCGGTACAAGGACACCCCGATCCTGGACTTCATCAACCACGTCCAGACCGAGGTCGTCACCGCGGCGCTGGCCGGCACGGCGCACGCGTCGCTGCCGGTGCTGTCGATCGCCGCCCCGTTCAGCCGCACCGCGGTCTTCCCGCAGGGCGACGTGCGGATCCGCGACGTCGCCGGCCTCTACGTCTTCGACAACACCCTCGAGGCCGTGGTGCTCACCGGCGCCGAGGTGAAGGCGTACCTGGAGTACTCGGCGAAGTACTTCAAGACCCTTCCCGTGGGGGCGGCCGTCGACCCGGCCACCATCAGCGACCCGGCCGTGCCCGACTACAACTACGACGTGTTCTCGGGCGTCGACTACGACATCGACATCAGCCGGCCGGTCGGCCAGCGGATCACCCGCCTGGTGCTGCCGGGCACCGACACCCCGGTCGCCGACACCGCGCAGTTCGTCGTCGCGGTGAACAACTACCGGCGCAGCGGCGGCGGCAACTTCCCCGGCATCGTCAAGACCCAGGTCTACAACCAGCAGCAGGAGATCCGCCAGCTGCTCATCGACTGGGCGCAGGCGAAGGGGACCATCAACCCGGCCGACTTCTTCGTGCCGAACTGGAAGCTGGTGCGCGAGGGCGTACCGGTCTTCTGAGCCGTACCACCGACGGGCCGTGGGGATTGATCCCCACGGCCCGTTCGCGCTGCCCTGCCGGGGCGTCAGCCGCCCGGCCCGAGCCGGAGGTGCCACTGGTCGTCGTTGGCGACGGTGTCCGATCGGTCCCGGCGCGGATCGGTCTCGGTCAGCTCCACCCGCTCGTCGGGGCGGACCGGGGGCGGCAACTCGCCGAACCGCACGTGGCGCAGGAAGGCGTACTCCTCGTCGTCGAACGAGGTGGGCTCCGGCTCGGTCATGCCCGCATTGTGCCGCCGCCGGTCCCGCACCGCCATCGCATCAACGGCCCACACCCGGGTAAGCGCGCCCGAGCCGGCGTCGGCGACGAGGTGGAGGCGACCATGCGCGCGGTTCGGATGACCGCTCCCGGGGTGCTCGAACAGCTGGAGGTCCCCACCCCGACGCCCGGGCCGGGTGAGGTGCTGCTCGCCGTCGGCGCCGTCGGCGCGTGCCACTCCGACCTGCACCTCCTCGACGCGCCCGCCGGACAGTTCCCCACCCCGATGACGCTGGGCCACGAGACGGCGGGCACGGTCGACACGGTCGGCGCCGCGGTGTCCGGCTGGTCGCCCGGGGACCGGGCGGCGGTGTACGGGGTCATCGGCTGCGGCGCCTGCCCGGCCTGCCTGCGCGGGTGGGAGAACCGGTGCCGCCGGGTGCCGCCGGGCGGCATCGGGCTCAGCCGCGACGGCGGGCTCGCCGAGTACCTGGTGGTGCCCGCCTCCCGCCTGCTGCCCATCGGCGACCTGCCGCTGACCCAGGCCGCGGCGCTCACCGACGCCGGGCTCACCCCGTACCACGCCGTCGAGCTGGCCCGCCCTTCGTTGCGGCCGGGCAGCTGGTGCGTGGTGCTCGGCATCGGCGGGCTGGGCCACATGGCGGTGCAGATCCTGGCCGCCACCACCGCGGTACGGATCGTCGCGGTGGACACCGACGTGGCCGCGCTGGACCTGGCGACCCGGGTGGGGGCGCACCACGTGGTGCGGGCCGGCCCGGAGGCGGTCCAGCGGATCCGGGAGGTCGTCGGGCCCGCGCCGGACGGCGTCGACGTGGTGATCGACTGCGTCGGGGTGGACGCCACCCTGACCACGGCCGCGGCGGTCGTGGCCCCGGGCGGGCGGCTGCTCCTGGTCGGCCTCGGCGGCGGGACGCTGCCGGTGCGGCCCGTCGCCGACGCGCCACCCACGCTGCCGATGGAGGTCAGCGTGGAGGTGCCGTTCTGGGGCACCCGCGCCGAACTCCAGGAGGTGATCGCCCTGGGTCAGCTCGGGCTGCTCATCGCCGACGTGCAGACCTTCCCGCTGGACCGGGCGCCGGAGGCGTACGACCTGCTGCGCCGGGGCCAGATCCACGGCCGGGCGGTCGTGGTGCCCTGAGCGCCGTGCGGGGCGGCGGTGGTCAGCGGGGCCGGCTGGTCACCGGCTCGGCGGGCGCGGTGCGTTGCCGCATCGGCGGGAGGCGGTCCAGCAGCGCCAGGCCGGCCCGGACCGGGGGCCGGGTCAGCGTACGGTCGAAGCTGGAGCGGCCCTGGCAGAACCGGACGAACATCCCCCAGCCGGCCGGCGTGGCCAGCAGGGCGTGGAAGACGTCCGGCCGGCGTTCGAAGACCTCCAGCAGGCGGTGCCCGGCCAGCATCGACGGGACCAGCTGATCGCGGACGTCCCGCTCGTAGCGGTCCAGGTCGCCGGCGGCGACCGCAGCACCGGCGAGCGCCCCGGAGCGCAGCGCGTAGCTGATCCCCTCCCGGCTCCACGGCTCCAGCAGGCCGGCCGCGTCCCCGGCGACCAGCACCCGCCCGTGGCGCAGCGGCGAGTCGTCCGCCCGGCAGCGGGTCAGGTGCCCGGAGTCGTGCTCGGCCGCCAGCCCGGACAACCCGAGCCGGTCGACGAAGCGGCGCAGGTATCCGCGGGTCCGCTCCCCCTCGCCCCGGGCGGCGATCACCCCCACCGTCAGGCTCGATCCCTTGGGGAACACCCAGGCGTAGGAGCCGGGCACCGCGCCCCAGTCCAGCAGCAGCCGGCCGCGCCAGCGCCGCTGCTCGGCCGGGGGCACCGGCAGCTCCCGCTCCAGGCCCAGGTCCACCTGACGGAACCGGACACCCACGTGCCGGGAGCTGACCCCGGAGGAACCGTCCGCCCCGATCACCGTCCGGGCCTGCACGGTCTGACCGTCGGCCAGGCGTACGCGTACCCCGTCGGGGTCCTGGTCGATGCCGCGCACCGCGACGCCCTCGCGCAGCTCGGCCCCGGCGGCGACCGCGGCCGCGCGCAGCCGGTCGTCGAACTCGTCCCGGCGGACCATCGCCACCAGCGGGGTGCGATGCCGGCGGGTGAAGGCGCGTCGTCCGTCGCGGGTGAAGGTGACCCGGTCGACCAGGTCGTGCGCGGGAACCTCGACCCGGTCCGCGACCGCGGTCAGCGAGGTGCCGATCAGGCCACCGCCGCACGTCTTGTAGCGGGGGTGCACGGCCCGGTCCAGCACCAGCGTGCGCACGCCCGCGCCGGCCGCGGCGTGGGCGGCGGTGAGCCCGGCGGGGCCGGCGCCGACGACGACGAGATCCCAGGTGATCACGGGCTCCACCCTAGGGCACCCCGGTCCGGCCGGCCGCTCACGACCGACCCGATCGGGTGGGCATTGTCGGTCACCCGGCGGGTAAGCCGCGGTACCCAGGCCGCCCGTCGGACGGGCGGGTCACGGCAAGGAGGTCACCATGCAGCAGGTACGTCTGTCGGATGCCGAGGTACGGGTGTACGACGCGGTCTCGGCGCTGGAGGCGCGCGGCCAGGTGCCGTACCCGGACCTCATCGCCCAGGAGGCCGGCATGGCGGTGGAGGAGGTGCACGCACCCCTGCACCTGCTGACCGAGAAGGCTCTGCTGCACCGGGAGGACTCGCCGATGGCCGGGCTGGACTTCGGCCCGCGCTGGTGCGCCCGCCAGATGGCGTGACCGGTGTGCCCGGCGGGACGCCGGGGTAGCGGTCGGCCGTGGACGATCGACGGGCCGCCGTGACGGAGACGGGCGACCGACGCCGCTGGCAGGCCCTCGGTGTGGGGCTGGTCGCGACGTTCATGACGCTGCTGGACGTCAGCATCGTCAACGTGGCCGTCCCGTCGATGGACCGGGCGCTGCACGCGAGCCCGAGCGACCTGCAGTGGGTGCTCTCCGGGTACGCGCTGACCTTCGGGCTGCTCCTGGTGCCCGCCGGCCGGTTCGGCGACGCCCGCGGGCGACGCACCGCCTTCGTGGTGGGCGTTGCCCTCTTCACGCTCACCAGCGCCCTCGCCGGGCTGGCCGCCTCACCCGCCTGGCTGGTCGCCGCCCGGCTGCTCCAGGGCGCCGCCGCCGGGGTGGTCAACCCGCAGGTGACCGGCCTGGTCCAGCAACTGTTCCGGGGCGCCGAGCGGGGGCGGGCGTTCGGTCTGCTCGGCGCGACCATCGGCGTCTCCACCGCGATCGGTCCGCTGCTGGGCGGCCTGCTCATCCATCTCGGCGGTGCGGAGCACGGCTGGCGGTGGGTGTTCTTCGTCAACGTGCCGGTGGGCGTCCTCGCGGTGGTGCTCGGCTGGCGGCTGCTGCCCACCCGACCGACCGGGGAACCCGACCGGCACCGGCTCGACCCGGTCGGCGTGCTGCTGCTCGGCGCCGGGGTGCTGCTCCTGCTGCTGCCGCTGGTGCAGAGCGAGCAGTGGCAGAGCCCGTGGAAGTGGGCGCTCGTCCCGGCCGGCCTGGCGGTCCTGGTCGGCTTCGGCCGCTGGGAGCGCCGGTACGCCCGCCACCGGACACCCCTGTTCGACCTGCGGCTGTTCGAGCTGCGCTCGTACACCCTCGGCGCGTTGATCGCGCTGGTCTACTTCGGCGGGTTCACCGCCATCTTCTTCATCTTCACGCTCTACCTGCAGAACGGCCTCGGCTACAGCGCGCTGGTCGCCGGCCTGGCGATCACGCCGTTCGCCCTCGGCTCCGCGCTGGCCTCGACGCTCGGCGGCCGGATCGTCGACCGCTTCGGCCGCCCGCTGGTCGGCGTGGGCCTGGTCGTCGTGGTGCTCGGTCTCGGCGCGGTGGTGATCGTGCTGCGCGACTCCCCGCAGCACTCGGTACCGCTGCTGACCGCGCTGCCGCTGCTGGCGGCCGGGCTGGGCAGCGGCCTGGTCATCACCCCGAACCAGACCCTCACCCTGTCCGAGGTACCGGTGCCGCAGGCGGGCAGTGCTGCCGGGATGCTCCAGACCGGCCAGCGCATCGGCTCGGCGGCCGGCATCGCCGCCGTCGGGGCGCTCTTCTTCTCCTCGCTGTCGAGCACCGGCGGGGACTGGTCCACCGCCTTCCGACACTCACTGCTGCTGGCGGCCGGAGTGATCGTGCTGGCCCTGATGGCGGCTCTCCTGGACATCACCCTGAACCACCGCCAGCACTGACCCGCCCGCCCACGTTCGCTGCCCCCTCCCCTGCGTTTCCGCCTCCCACCCTTCCGCCCGGTGATCATGAAGTTAGCGGCGGTGTTGATCTCCTCCACTGCCGCCGACTTCATGATCAACGCGTCCGGTCGGTCTGATCCGGGGAGATCTTGGACAGTTGCCGTTCGGGGGGAACGGTAAGTGTC
>NZ_JBAKHS010000044.1:0-9383 GCF_036906795.1 Micromonospora sp. CPCC 205739
CCGCTGAAGAGATCGACCCGGCCACGGTGCGGGGCGCCAGGCCCGCCGGTGAAGGCCGGCGGGGACCCGCCGCACCCGGGTCGGCATCAGCGGCCCGGTGCCGGTCGTGCCGGGAGGGTAGCCGGGAAACCGCTGCTCCGATGCCCGTGCACCGTCCACGGGGGAACGGGGGTGGGCGGGTCGGCGGGTGGTCTGCCACCATGTCGGTCATGGAGATCTGGGACAACCCGTCCTGCTCGAAGAGTGCCGGCGCGCGCGCCGCGCTCGACGAGGCGCGGGTGCCGTACCGGCTGCGGGCGTACCTGGAGCAGCCGCCGAGCGCGGCCGAGTTGACCGAGGTGCTGGGCCGGCTGAACGCCCGCGCCTGGGACGTGTGCCGCACCGGGGAGCCGGCCGCCGTGGCGTCGGGCATGGCGGACTGGCCCCGGGACGACGCCACCGAGCCCCGCTGGATCGAGGCGATGGTGGCGCATCCGGAGCTCATCCAGCGGCCGATCCTGCTGCTCGACGACGGCAGCGCGCTGGTCGGTCGTACCCCCGAGGCGCTCGACGAGGCGCTGCGCCGCGCCGGCGGCTGACCCGCGACCGCCGGGTCAGGCCTGCTCGCCGGCCGGCGTGCCGTTCCCCGCGGCCTGCGCGTGCCGCTCGCGCAACCGGTCCCGGATCTCCTCCGGCGTGTACGACCGGCGGCGCCGCTCGGCGCGGGCGATGACCACCCCGGACGCCGCGACGCCGGCCAGGCCGGCCAGACCGAGTACCTTCCACCACCGCATCCGTTGCCGCATCGGCCTAGGGTAGACGCTCATGAGCATCAGCCTGGACGAGGCCGTCGATCTGACCCGTACCGGAGACGTGTGGGTGTTCCGCGGCCGGAGCGTGCCCGACCGGGCCATCCAGCTCACCACGAACAGCCCGGTCAACCACGTCGGCATGGCGGTGGTGCTGGACGACATGCCGCCCCTGATGTGGCACGCCGAGCTGGGCCGGTCCCTGCCGGACATGTGGACCGGCAGCCACCAGCGCGGCGTGCAGCTGCACGACCTGCGCGACGCGGTCTGCGTCTGGGCCAACCGGTACGGGCAGCGCGCCTGGCTGCGCCAGCTCGACCCGCCGGCCGACGCCACGATGGAGCAGGCGGTGCTGCGCACCGTCGCCCGGCTCGACGGCACCCCCTTCCCCTCCACCGCCCAGCTCGCGTGGCGATGGGCCCGGGGCCGGGTGCCGCAGGTGCGGCTGCCGGGCCGCCGGGACCGCGCCGGGATGCCGGCCCGGGACCGGGCGCTGGAGACCGCGTACTGCGCCGAGGTGGTGGCGGTGACCTACGAGGCGATGGGGCTGCTGCCGGCCGGTCGCCGTCCGAACTGGTACGACCCGGGCCGGTTCTGGAGCGGCGACGACCTCGACCTGGCCGGCCAGGCCAAGCTCGGCGCCGAGATCGAGGTGCACATCCCGCCGCGCTGAGGTTTGCCGACGTGCGGCGGCGGCAATTGGTGACGCGTGAGAGCCTCCACCGATCTCGACACGCTGACCGACTTCTTCGACCGGTACGGCGTGGCGCTCACCGCCGGCGACGTACCCGCCCTCGCCGGCTGCTACGCCCTGCCCGGGCTGGTGGTCGCCGACACCTACAGCTTCTCGTTCAGCACGCTGGCCGCCGTCGCGCTCTCCTTCGTCGGCGCCGCCCCGGACTACCAGGAGCGGGAGCTGATCGCGGCGCACGCCCTGATCGAGGACGTGCAGCCGGTCGCCGCGCTGCTGACCATGGTGGCCGTGCAGTGGGAGTTCCTGGACAGCCAGGGCCGGGCGGTGCCGGGCGAGCGGTACCGCTACCTGCTGCGCACCACCGGGGACGGTCCGGCCATCTGCACCGTCATCCGCGCGGGCTGACCGCCGCCGTCGGCAGGGTGGTTCCGTCCTCGGGCGACGCCGCGCCCGTCGGCCCGGAACTCGGCGGGTACCCGTTCGGTGGGCGGCGTCGGTGTGGACATGATCGGATCGGACCCGAACCGCCCTCGGGTAACCAGCCGTTTTCCGGTCGGTGCCGTCCGGACGGGTCGTACCGGGCGGGCCTGCTGCTGTCCGTCGGCGGCGCTGGCTACGCTGGCGCGTCTGCTCGGACAAGGGAGACCTCATGTCAGACCGCTCGGCCCCGCGGCCGGAGGCGCGATCCGCACCCGCCGTACTCGCGTCGGTGCCGTGGATCGTCGTGCTGCTCGGGGTCGGGCTGCTCGCCGTCCTGCTGGTCGTCGCCCTGCTCTCCTTCCGCGGACCGGAGCACCAGGCGGCGCCCGAGCCGGCGCCGCCGATGTACCTGCCGCGGATGCCCTCGGTGACATCGTCCGCGACGACGACCGCGGACGCCCCGGTGGTGGCCGTGGAGGCCACTCCGTCGCGGAAGGCCAGTGCCACCGCCACGCCGTCGCCGCGCGCCAGCAGCCGCCGGCCCGATGCGACGCCGAGCACCCGCGCGCCGGCCCCCGCGGGTTCCGGCCGGGTGAGCGCGCACTACCAGGCCACCTCCAGCGACCGGGACTCGTTCTCCGCCGAGCTGACGGTGCGCAACACCACCGGTGGCGACCGGGAGTGGCGGGTGGAGCTGCTGTTCACCGGCAACGTCAAGTCGATCCGGGCGTCGTCGAGCTCGGGGTTGTCGGTGCGTACCCAGGGCAGTGGCTGGTTCGTGCTGAGCGGCACGAGTCCGCTGCCGGCGGGGGAGACCGCCGTGGTGTCGCTGACATTCGGCCGCAGCGGCAGCGGCGACCGGCCGGGCCAGTGCACCGTCAACGGGGCCGCCTGCACCATCGGCTGAGAGCCGGGGTGCACTTCGTACGGTCGGGCGGATTCGTGATGGTCCTGGCACTGTCCGACATGGCCGATGATGGCTACGCTCTCCGGACCGCACGGAGGAGGAAGCGTTATGTCCGGTACGCGTCGCCGCACGTCCCGGAGCGCCACCGCGCTCGCCTCGTCGCCGTGGGTCGTGGTGGCCACCGGCGTCGTGGTGATGGTGGTGCTGCTGGTCGTCGCGCTGGCCGCGTCCCGCAGCCGGGAGCCGGGGACGGCCGGGCCGACTGACCTGCCCGCGACCGTGGCGCTGCCGGACCTGCCGTCGGGTTCGCCGTCGCGGGCGGCGGTCGCCGTGCCCGCTCCGGTCGTCCCGGGGCTCTCTCCGCGCCGCAGCGACCCACCGCCGGTGCCGACGCCCAGCGGGGGTCCCGCCTCCTCCGCCGGGGGCGCGGGCGCGCAGCCCGGATCGGTCCCGTCGTCGTCGCCCCCGCGCCCGTCGCCGGTCACCGGGCGGTACCGGGTGATGGAAGCCTACGACGACGGCTTCATCGGCGAGGTGCTGCTCGCCAACGCCGCCGCCGGTCCGCGCCCCTGGACGGTGCGCCTGGTGCCGCCGAGCGGCAGCCGCCTGGTCACCTCCTGGGTGGAGGGTGCGCCGCAGGGCAACGCCCGGGTGTCCGACGGCGTCTTCACGTACACCAGTGGGGTGGACCTCGACGGCGGCGCGTCCGTGCCGCTGCGGTTCCACTTCGAACGCACCCGTGGCAACAACCGCCCGGGCGGGTGCACGGTCGACGGCACCGCCTGCACCGGGCTCTGACCCACCCTCCGCGCACCTCTCGGACGGCCGGAACGACGGCATGTTCCGCAAGAAGGCTGCTTTGTTACGACTCGGTTTGCAAGGTATTGCAGAATGTTTCGGCAAGAGCTAGCGTGCGGGCGAATCAGCGACCAGAGGAAGGCCGTCGATGAAACCCCCGCCGATGTCTCGCAAGGCACTGCTCGCTTTGGTCTCCACCCTCACCCTCGCCCTCGTCGGCGCCCCGGTCGCCGTCCAGCAGCTCGGCGCGGACGCCACCGACCGGACGCCCAGCGTCGACGCCCTCGCGGCGGCCGGCGCCGCCCAGTGGGGCGCCGAGCCCTCGACCGAGGCACTGCTCAAGGCGGGCGCCGGCACCGGGCGCGCCGAGCAGTTCTACTTCGTCCTGCCGGACCGGTTCGCCAACGGCGACCGGCGCAACGACTCCGGCGGGCTCACCGGCGACCGCCTCCGCACCGGCCTGGACCCGAAGGACAAGGGCTTCTACCACGGTGGCGACCTCAAGGGTGTCATCGACAAGCTGGACTACATCCAGGGCCTGGGGACGACCGCCATCTGGCTCGCCCCGATCTTCAAGAACCGTCCGGTGCAGGGCAGCGGCGCGGACGTCTCGGCCGGTTACCACGGCTACTGGATCACCGACTTCACCCAGGTCGACCCGCACTTCGGCACCAACGAGGAGATGCGGAAGCTGGTCAAGCTCGCCCACCAGCGCGGCATCAAGGTCTACCTTGACGTCATCGTCAACCACACCGCCGACGTCATCAAGTACGCCGAGGACAAGTACGCGTACGTCGACAAGAAGACCTCGCCGTACACCGACGCGCAGGGGCGCGCCTTCGAGGACCGCAACTACGCCGACGGCACCCGGGACTTCCCGAAGGTGAACGCGGACGCGGGCCCGTACACCCCCACCTTCGCCGACGCCGCCGACGCGAAGGTCAAGGTGCCGGCCTGGCTGAACGACCCGACGATGTACCACAACCGGGGGGACTCGACCTTCGCCGGTGAGAACAGCGAGTACGGCGACTTCTTCGGCCTGGACGACCTGTGGACCGAGCGTCCCGAGGTGGTGCGCGGCCTGACCAAGGCCTACGGGGACTGGATCGCCAGCACCGGCGTCGACGGCTTCCGCCTCGACACCGTCAAGCACGTCAACCTCGACTTCTGGCCGCAGTTCAGCCGGGGCATCAAGCGGGCCGCCGACGCCGCCGGCAAGAAGGACTTCTTCATGTTCGGCGAGGTCTACAGCGCCGACCAGGAGGTCACCTCGACGTACGTGCGGCGCGGCGGTCTGCCGGCCACCCTGGACTTCTCCTTCCAGGAGGCCGCGCGCGGCTACACCGCCGCCGACGGCTCGGCGAAGGCCCTCGCCGACGTGTACGCCCGCGACGACCTGTACGCCGCCCGGGACACCGGCGCCAATCGGCTGACCACCTTCCTCGGCAACCACGACATGGGCCGGATCGGCTCGTTCATCGCGGCCGCCGGCGGCGACGACGCCACCCAGCTGCGCCGTGACCAGCTCGCCCACCAGCTGATGTTCCTCACCCGGGGCCAGCCGGTCGTGTACTCCGGCGACGAGCAGGGCTTCACCGGCTCCGGCGGGGACAAGGACGCCCGGCAGGACATGTTCGCCACCAAGGTGGCGGACTACCTCGACGACGACCTGATCGGCACCACCCGCACCCACGCCGGCGACCAGTACGACACCGGGCACCCGCTCTACCGCACCATCGCCGAGCTGGGCAGCCTGCGTCAGGCCCACCCGGCGCTGCGCGACGGCGTCCAGGTCACCCGGTACGCGGCCGACGGTCCCGGCGTCTTCGCCTTCTCCCGGATCACCCCTGCCGACCGCACCGAGTACGTGGTGGCCGTGAACAACGCCGCCACCGCGCAGACCGTCTCCGTCGACACCTGGTCGGCCGGCACCGCCTTCACCGGCATCTACGGCGGCGCGGCCGCCTCGACCGCCGGCGCGGACGGCGAACTCAGCCTGACCGTGCCGCCGATGGCCGCCGTGGTCCTCAAGGCCGGTCGGCCCGTCCCGCAGGCCACCGCCGCGCCGAGCGTCACCATCACCGCGCCCGGCGCCGACCCGGTCGCCACCCGGGCCGCCGTCACCGCGCAGGTCACCGGCGACCCGCTGGCCACCGTCACCTTCGCCGCCCGGGTAGCCGGCGGCAGGTGGACGCTGCTGGGCAGCGCGCACGCCGCCCCGTACACCGTCCACCACGACCTGACCGGCCTGCCCGGCGGGACGAAGGTGGAGTACAAGGCCGTCGTCCGCGACGGCAAGGGGCGTACCGCCGGCGCCCGCTCCACCGGCGTCGTGGGCACCCCGGCGCAGAGCGCGGCCCGGGACTGGGCGGTCGTGCACTACCAGCGACCCGCCGGCGGGTACGACGACTGGGGCCTCTACGCCTGGGGCGACATCGACCCGGCGTACGCCACCGAGTGGCCCAAGGGGCAGCCGTTCGCCGGTGAGGACTCCTACGGCCGGTTCGCCTGGGTCAAGCTGAAGCCGGGCGCCAAGTCGGTCGGTTTCCTGGTGGTCGACAAGAACGGGAACAAGGACGTCGCCAACGACCGCACCATCGACGTGACGCAGACCGGCGAGGTCTGGGTCAAGCAGGGCGACCCGACCCTCTACCCCACTCGGCAGGCCGCCACCGGCGAGCCGGACCCGGCGGTCGACGAGGGCACCGCGCTCATCCACTGGCGCAAGGCCGACAACGACTACGCAGGTTGGGGCCTGCACCTCTGGGACGGCGCCGCCAACCCGACCGACTGGGCCAACCCGCTGCGGCCGGAGAAGATCGACGCCTACGGCGCGGTCTTCCGGGTGCCGCTGGCCGCGGGCGCGACCGGGCTGAGCTACATCATCCACTCCGGCGACACCAAGGATCACCCCGAGGACCAGCGGCTGGACTTCGCCAGCGCCGGGCGTGAGGTCTGGCTGCTCGCCGGGGTCAAGGGCCGGCTGCTGCCGCCCACTTCCTCCGGCCCGGCCCGGGACCTCGACATCACCAAGCAGAAGGCCCACTGGATCGACCGGTCCACCGTCGCCTGGTCGACCGGACCGACCGACGGCAAGCAGTACGCCCTGGTGGCCGCCCCGGCCGGTGGGCTGAGCATCGCCGACGGTGAGCTGGCCGGGACGTACACCTCGTTGCCGCTGCGGGCGCAGCGCAACGGGCTCACCGAGGCCCAGCGCGCGGCCTTCCCGCACCTGTGGTCCTACCGCACGTTCGGACTGGACCGAGCCGACCTGACCAAGGTCCCGGCGGCGCTGCGCGGGCAACTGGTGGTGACCGAGCGGGACGCCGAGGGCGCGCTGCTCGGGGCGACCGGCGTGCAGATCCCTGGTGTGCTCGACGACGTCTACGCCCGGGCCACCGACGCGAAGCTGGGCGCCACCTTCGCCGGCCGGGTGCCCACCCTCGCCGTCTGGGCGCCCACCGCCCGGACGGTGTCGTTGCAGCTCTTCGACTCGCCGACGGCCGAACCGCGGACCGTGGCGATGAGCCGCAACGACCGCACCGGCGTCTGGTCGGTGCGCGGCACCAGGGCGTGGGCCGGGAAGTACTACCGCTACCAGGTCGAGGCCTGGCAGCCGGCCACGCAGAAGGTGGTCACCGCCTCGGTGACCGACCCCTACTCGGTGGCGCTCGCGCCGGACTCCACGCACAGCCAGATCGTCGACCTGTCCGACCCGGCGCTGGCCCCGTCCGGCTGGGCGAACCTGCGCAAGCCGCCGGCGGTGCCCGCGTCCAAGGCGCAGATCTCCGAGCTGTCCGTGCGGGACTTCTCGATCGCCGACGCCACCGTGCCGGCGGAGAAGCGGGGCACCTACCTCGCCTTCACCGACCCGAACACGGCCGGCATGAAGCACCTGAAGGCGCTCGGCGACGCCGGGGTCAACTACCTGCACCTGCTGCCGGCGTTCGACTTCGCCACCATCCCCGAGAAGCGGGCCGACCAGCAGCAGCCCGACTGCGACCTGGCGAAGCTGCCGCCGGACTCCGACCAGCAGCAGGCCTGCGTGGCCAAGGTGGCCGAGAAGGACGGCTACAACTGGGGGTACGACCCGCTGCACTACACCGTGCCGGAGGGCGGCTACGCCGTCGACCCGGCCGGGGCGAAGCGGACCACCGAGTTCCGGCAGATGGTCGCCGGGGTCAACGACGCCGGGCTGCGCGTGGTGATGGACGTGGTCTACAACCACACTTCAGCCTCCGGCGCGGACCCGAAGTCGGTGCTCGACCAGGTGGTGCCGGGCTACTACCACCGGCTGCTGGAGGACGGCAGCGTCGCCAACTCGACCTGCTGCGCCAACACCGCCCCCGAGCACGCCATGATGGGCAAGCTGGTGGTGGACTCCCTGGTGACCTGGGCCAAGGCGTACAAGGTCGACGGCTTCCGGTTCGACCTGATGGGTCACCACCCGAAGGCGAACATCCTGGCCGTGCGGGCCGCGCTCGACGAGCTCACCCCGGCCCGCGACGGCGTGGACGGCAAGAAGATCCTGCTCTACGGCGAGGGCTGGAACTTCGGCGAGGTCGCCAACGACGCCCGGTTCGTGCAGGCCACCCAGGCCAACATGGCCGGTACCGGCATCGGCACCTTCAACGACCGGCTCCGCGACGCGGTGCGCGGCGGCGGTCCCTTCGACGCCAACCCCCGCATCCAGGGCTTCGCGTCCGGTCTCTACACCGACCCCAACGGCGACGCCGTGAACGGGACGGCGGCCGAGCAGAAGGCGCGGCTGCTGCGCCACCAGGACCTGATCAAGGTGGGACTCGCCGGCAACCTTCGGGGCTACCGGTTCACCGACTCGTCGGGCCGGCAGGTCACCGGCGCCCAGGTGGACTACAACGGCTCGCCGGCCGGCTACACCGCTGCGCCGGGCGAGGCGGTCACCTACGTCGACGCGCACGACAACGAGATCCTGTACGACGCGCTGGCGTACAAGCTGCCGCAGGGCACCTCGGCGACGGACCGGTCGCGGATGCAGGTGCTGGCGTTGGCGACCACCACCTTCGGGCAGGGGGCGGGCTTCGTCACCACCGGCTCCGAGCGGCTGCGCTCGAAGTCGCTGGACCGCAACTCGTACAACTCCGGTGACTGGTTCAACCAGATCCGGTGGGACTGCGCGCAGGGCAACGGCTTCGGCGCCGGCCTCCCGCCGGAGCAGGACAACAAGGACAAGTGGTCGTACGCGAAGCCGCTGCTGGCCGATCCGAAGCTGGTGCCGG
The DNA here is from genome assembly GCF_036906795.1 of Micromonospora sp. CPCC 205739. Classification (NCBI taxonomy): domain Bacteria; kingdom Bacillati; phylum Actinomycetota; class Actinomycetes; order Micromonosporales; family Micromonosporaceae; genus Micromonospora; species Micromonospora sp. CPCC 205739. The sequence goes on from NZ_JBAKHS010000044.1 coordinate 8,866, forward strand.
ACTGCGCCGCGATCAACCTGGCCGACGCCCGGTACGCGGAGCTGCTGCGGATCCGGGAGTCCTCGCCGGTGTTCGGGCTGGCCACCGCCGGCCAGGTGCAGCGGCGGGTCGCCTTCCCGCTCTCCGGCGAGAACGAGACGCCGGGCGTGCTGACCATGACCCTGGACGCCCGCGGGCTGGACGGGAAGTGGAAGTCGGTGACTGTCGTGTTCAACGGTACGCCGGAGAAGGCCACGCAGACGGTGACCGGCCTGCGCGGTGCGGACGTGGCGCTGCACCCGGTGCTGGTGAACTCGGCCGACCCGGTGCTGCGGACGTCCTCGTTCGACCGGGCGACCGGCACGTTCACCGTGCCGGCGCGCAGCGTGGCAGTCTTCGTCCAGCGCTGACCGACGAAGGTCCGGCCCCCTGCCACCGAGGTGGCAGGGGGCCGGACCTGTGTGTGGATCCGTGCTGTGCGCCTGTGTCAGTTGAAGCAGTCCTTGACGGTGCCGGCGCAGTTGGTGGGGTCGTTGTTG
>NZ_JBAKHS010000045.1:0-7123 GCF_036906795.1 Micromonospora sp. CPCC 205739
CTCGTAACGACGACCCACGCCCTACATCATCCGACACCAAGATCCTTTGAAGACACCGCCTAGACCTCGTGCACCTCGATCACCCGGGTGCTCGGCGCGGAGTCGCCGAGGGCGCTGCGCAACGCGGCCCGTTCCGGGTCGGCGGCTGCGAGGTTCCCGGCGAACACCCCGCCGCGGCCTGAAACGCGTACCGCCGGCGCCGGACCCGCCCGAGCGGCAGCCGTCCAGACCGCAAAGCATCTACATTGCGGGCCACTTCGCTCAGGCCTGACGGCTACCCCTATTGCTTATCTACGCTGCACTTCGGGCCCCCCGGGAACGGCGCGTCGCTCGGTGCTCGGGACTGCTTCCCGGCAGGACCCCGCGCCTCGCTCGGCGCCTGGGCTGGTCCCCGGCGGCCGCGACGGTCAGCCGGCCAGCGGGGCGTACAGGTCGACGCCGTTGCCGTCCGGGTCGTGCAGCACGGCGTACCGCTGGCCCCAGAAGGCGTCCCAGGGCGGCAGCTCGCCGTGGAAGCCGGCGCCGGTCAGCTCCGCCCAGTAGCGGTCCACCTCGGCGGGGTCGGCGCAGCGGAAGGCGAGGTTGACCCGGGGGCTGCCGGTCGGCGGCGTCCATCCCGGGTGGAAGGTGCGGACCATCTCCACCGCGTCCCAGGCCAGCCGCAGGCCCCCCGGGAGGGTGACCTCCACGTGGTCCTCGGCGTCGGCCTCGGGCGGGATGGCCAGTCCCAGCCGGCGGTAGAAGTCGAGACTGCGGGCCATGTCGGCGACGGCCATGCCGACCAGATCCAGGTGAAGTGCCATGGCGACACGCTAGGCCCGGAGCGGGGCCGTGGTCTTGAACGGAACGGACTGGCGTCGCAGTGCTCGGTGTGGCCCGCACGACCGCCGTCGGCGGCGTACGGTGACCAGGGAACAAGTCCGGCCTTAAGGGTGGAAAAGCCGCATATAGGCGTGCCCGCAGCGCCGGCCCACACGACGGCGAGGGAAGGGAGCGGTCGGTGATTCACCTGGCCTACCTGGACGCGGGGTCCGGCAGCCTGATCGTGCAGGCGGTGGTCGGCGGGGTCGCGGGAGCGGCCGTCGCCGCGAAGCTCTACTGGCGCCGGTTGGTCGACCGGTTCCGCCGGCAGCCCACCGACCGCGGCTGAGCGGGGTCGGACCCCCGATGGCGGCCCCCGACACCGGGATCCGGGTCGAGCCCGGCTCCTTCCGCGACCCGGCCAACCGGGTCTTCCACGCCGGCGACGAGGTGCTGCGTGGCCTCGGCCCCGAGGGGGCCCGCGACTGGCGGGCCCTGTCCGGCAGCGCCTTCTTCGCCGAACTGCTCGCCGAGGGCAAGGTCTGCGGCACCGAAGAGGTCGACCCGGCCCGGCTGCCCGGCTGGACGGCGGTGCTGCGGCACGAGCGCATCCCGTTCGTCTCCCACCCGTACGAGTGGTCGTTCGCGATGCTGCGCGACGCGGCGCTGCTGCACCTGGAGATCCTGCGCCGGGCGCTGTCGGCCGGGTTCACCACCAAGGACGGGTCGGCCTACAACCTCCAGTGGCGCGGCGCCGGCCCGGTCTTCATCGACGTGGGCTCCTTCGCGCCGCTCGCCGAGGGGGAGCCGTGGGCCGGCTACCGGCAGTTCTGCCAGACCCTGCTCTACCCGCTGCTGCTCCAGGCCCACCTCGGCCTGGACTTCCAGCCCTGGCTGCGGGCGCGGGTCGACGGCATCGAGCCGGACCAGATGCGGCGGCTGTTCCGCGGCGCCCGCCGGCTGCTGCCCGGCGTGCCGACCCACGTGCACCTGCACGGCGCGATGCAGGGCCGCAACGCCCGCGCCAGCACCACCGAGGTCCGAGCGCAGCTGCGGGCGGCCGGCTACTCCCGTGACCTGGCGCTGGCCACCGTACGCGGGATCGACCGGCTGGTCCGCCGGCTGGACCGCCGCGACGAGGGCAGCCACTGGGTGGACTACCAGCGCACCTGCAGCTACACCGTGCGCGACCGGGAGGAGAAGGAGCGCTTCGTCGAGGCGGCGGTGCGGGCGGCCGGTACGCCCGGGCTGGTGCTCGACCTCGGCGCCAACGACGGCCGGTACGCCCGGATCGCCGCCCGGCACGCCGCGCAGGTGGTCGCCGTCGAGCAGGACCCGGCCGTGGTGGACGCCCTCTACCGGGCCCTGCGTGCCGAGGGTGAACGCCGGATCCTGCCCCTGGTGATGGACCTGGCCGACCCCTCGCCCGGGGGCGGCTGGCGCGGCGTCGAGCGGGCCAGCTTCGCCCGGCGCGCCCGCGCCGACGTGGTGCTCGCCCTGGCCGTGGTGCACCACCTGGCCCTCGGCCGCAACGTGCCGCTGGGCGAGGTGCTCGACCAGCTCGTCGCGTACGCCCGGCCCGGCGGCCGGCTGGTGGTGGAGTTCGTCCACCCCGAGGACCCGATGGCCCGCCGGCTGCTCGCCAACAAGCCGGACGGGCTCTTCCCCGACTACCGGCGCGACGAGTTCGCGCGCCTGCTGGCCGCGCGCTGCCGCATCGAGCGGCAGCAGGAACTGCCCTGCGGCACCCGCACGCTCTACCAGGCGGTGGTGGGTGGCTGATCCGGTCCTCGCGCCGCCGACCGGGCGGCGCGACCCCGGCGGGCCACCGACGTCCCCACCGGCGACCGGCGACGGGCGGCGCGCCGAGCTGGGCCGGCTGCTCGAGGTGGCCGCCCTGCTCGGCCTGGTGGTCACCCAGCCGCTGCTCGACGTGCTCGGACGCAGCCCCGACTTCTTCCTGTTCCACCGCGCCGCCCCGCGCGAGGTGCTGCTGCTGGTGGCCCTGATCGCGGTGCTGCCCACGCTCGCCGTCGCGCTGCTCGGGCTGGCCGTCGGGCTGGCCGGCCGGCGGGTCCGGCGGGCGGCGCACACCGGGATCGTCGGGCTGCTGCTGGCCGCCCTGGCGGTGCAGGTGGGCCGGCACGGCACCCCGCTGCGGGGCGTACCGCTGGTGCTCGTCGCCGTGCTGCTCGGCGCCGCCGGGGCGGCGGCGCACGCGCGGTGGCGCGGGCCGGGCCGGGTGCTGCGGGTCGCCGCGATCGGGCCGCCCGTCTTCGTCGCGCTCTTCCTCTTCGCCTCGCCCGCCTCGGCGGTGGTGCTGCCCCGCGCGCACGGCGGCGCGGCGGGCGTCGTCGGGCCGGGGGAGCACCCGCCGGTGGTCATGATCGTCCTCGACGAGCTGCCGCTGGTCTCGCTGCTCGGCCCGGACGGGAAGATCGACGCCACCGCCTACCCGCACTTCGCGGAGCTGGCCGCCGGGTCCACGTGGTACCGCAACGCCACCGGGGTCAGCGGCTGGACGCCGTACGCGCTGCCGGCGATGCTCACCGGCCGCTACCCGGCCCAGCCGCTGGCCCCGCACTACTCGCAGTACCCGGATAACCTCTTCACCGCCCTCGGAGGCCTGTACGACGTCCGCGCCCAGGAGAGCATCACCCGGCTCTGCCCGCCCAGCCGCTGCGAGCAGCCGGCCACTCCCGAGCAGGGGCTCGGCGTGCTGGTCCGGGAGAGCGGCAAGCTGCTGCGGCAGGTCACCGCGCCGGTGGACAGCCGGATCGACCCGGAGGAGTCGTACCGGGAGCGGACCCGCGCCGAGGTCGGCCTCGACGCCGCCGAGCCGGTCCCGGCCGACCCGAGGTTCCGCTTCGACAGCCTGGACGACAACCAGCCGGCCCGGTTCACCAGCTTCCTGGCCGGCCTGCGCCCGTCGGCCCGGCCGACCCTGCACTTCCTGCACCTGCTGATGCCGCACGCGCCCTGGGCGTTCCTGCCCTCGGGGGCGCGCTACGCCGCCCCGGAGGACCTGCCCAACGACGGCGCCGGCTGGGTCGAGCTGGCCCGCGCCCGGCACCTGGCCCAGCTGCGCTACACCGACCGGCTGGTCGGCGAGACCCTGCGCACCCTGCGCGCCACCGGCCTGTGGGACAAGGCGCTGATCCTGCTCACCGCCGACCACGGGGTGAGCTTCACCCGGGACTGGCAGGGCCGGGGCCTGGACGCGATCGACAATGCGGCCGGCGAGGTGGCCTGGGTGCCGATGTTCGTCCGCACCCCCGGGCAGCGGGCCGGCCGGGTCGACGACCGCAACTGGGAGCACGTCGACCTGCTGCCCACCATCGCCGACGCGGTGCACATCAGGATTCCCTGGCAGGTCGACGGGCGCTCCGCCCGGCAAGCCCCGCGCGCGGGCGCGGAGAAGCGCTTCTACGACCGGCCGGGACAGCCGCTGACGCTGCGCGGCGGGGTGCCGGGCCGCCCGCCGGACCCGGCGCCGCACCCGCTGGTCGGCACCGCCGTCGGCGACCGGCCGGCCGGCGGGACGGCCACCGTGGCGAACCGGGCGGCGTTCGGCCGGGTCGACCCGGCCGCCGGCGAGCTGCCGGCCCTGGTCTGGGGGACCGTGCCCCGGGCGGTGCCCGACGGCACCCTGCTGGCGGTGGCCGTCAACGGCCGCGTCGGCGCGGTCGTCCCGGTGGTGCCCCCGGACGAGGGGGGCCGCCGCTTCGCCGCCCTGCTAGCGGACGACCACCTGTTCCGGGCCGGGGCGAACCGGCTCGACCTCTACCGGGTCGGCTCCGACGGCGCGTTGCGCCGCCTGGACCTGTCGTAGAAAACTTCGTCCCCCGACGTCCGTCATCGCCGGGGTCGCCCCCGCTCACCAGGGTTTCCCAGCCGTCGGGCCGGGAATCGGGTGACGCATACCTCACCGCCGAACCACGGCGGGTGGTATCCCGGGGACCGTGATTACGGTAAAAGCGAAGGCAATTCAACGAAGATTCGCCGGCTAAAGCGAGGAACCACATGACGGAAGTCAAGCTCGATCACCCCGGTGGGCAGCTTTCGATGCCGGTGCACGACGCGGTCGAAGGCCCCGCGGGCATCGGGGTGAGCAAGCTGCTGAAGGAAACCGGGATGACCACCTACGATCCCGGGTTCGTCAACACCGCGTCCTGTTCGTCCGAGATCACCTACATCGACGGCGACGCCGGCATCCTGCGGTACCGCGGCTACCCGATCGAGCAGCTGGCCGGGAAGTCCTCCTTCCTGGAGGTCTCCTACCTGCTGATCTACGGCGAGCTGCCCACCCAGCAGCAGCTCACCGAGTTCAGCGACCGGATCCGGCGGCACTCGCTGCTGCACGAGGAGATGCGTCGGTTCTTCGACGGCTTCCCGCGCGACGCGCACCCGATGGCGGTGCTCTCCTCGGCCGTCAGCGCGATCTCGACCTTCTACCAGGACAGCCTGGACCCGTTCGACTCCGAGCACGTGGAGATGTCGACGATCCGGCTGATGGCGAAGGTCCCCACCATCGCCTCGTACGCCTACAAGAAGTCCATCGGGCAGCCGCTGCTGTACCCGGACAACTCGCTGGGCTACGTCGACAACTTCCTGCGGATGACCTTCGGTGTGCCGGCGGAGCCGTACGAGGTCGACCCGGTGATGTCGAAGGTGCTGGACATGCTCTTCGTGCTGCACGCCGACCACGAGCAGAACTGCTCGACCTCCACGGTGCGGCTGGTCGGCTCCAGCAACGCCAACCTCTTCGCCTCGGTCTCGGCCGGTGTCAACGCCCTGTTCGGCCCGCTGCACGGCGGTGCCAACCAGGCCGTGCTGGAGATGCTGGAGAAGATCAAGGCCGACGGCGGTGACGTCCGCTCCTTCGTCCGCAAGGTGAAGGACAAGCAGGACGGCGTGAAGCTGATGGGCTTCGGTCACCGGGTCTACAAGAACTACGACCCGCGCGCCGCCATCGTGAAGAAGGCCGCCCAGGACGTGCTCGGCCGGATGGCCAAGCCGGACCCGATGCTGGACATCGCGATGGAGCTGGAGGAGATCGCCCTCGCCGACGACTTCTTCGTCACCCGCAAGCTCTACCCGAACGTGGACTTCTACACCGGCCTGATCTACAAGGCCATGGGCTTCCCGACGAAGATGTTCACGGTGCTCTTCGCGCTGGGCCGGCTCCCCGGCTGGATCGCCCAGTGGCGCGAGATGATCAACGACCCGGAGACCAAGATCGGCCGCCCGCGGCAGATCTACACCGGTGCCCCCGAGCGGAACTACACCGCGATCGCCGAGCGCTGACCCACCCGTACCACGAAGGCCGCCGACCCCCTGCGGGTCGGCGGCCTTCGCCGTGCTCGGTGACCGCGGCCGGGGCACGACGAGGGCCGCCGGCCCCGTGCGGGGTCGACGGCCCTGTTCGGGTACGGGTCAGCGCAGGCCGGCGGCGACCAGCAGGTTGCCCTCCGGGGCCGGCGCGGAGACCCGACCCAGCGTCATCCGCAGTTCGGCGCGCTCGGTGGTGAACGCGGCGTCGCCGGCGATCGCGGTGGCGTACGCGGTCGCGGTGGCGTGCGCGATAGCCGTCCAGCCGTACTGCTCGTGGACCATGGCGCGGGCCCGGCGGGCGAGCAGGCGGGCCCGCTCCCGGTCGGAGAGCAGGGCGTCGACGGCCTCGGTGAGCCCGTCCGGGTCCTGCGGGGCGAAGGTCATCCCGGTGACGCCCGGCTCCACGATCTCGGCGAGGCCGCCGGTACGGGCGACGGCGAGCGGCGCGCCGGCCGCGGCGCCCTCCAGGGCCACCATGCCGAACGGCTCGTAGATGCTCGGCACGGCGAAGCAGTCCGAGGCGGCCATCACGGCCGGCAGGTCGGTGCCGCCGAGGAAGCCCGGCATGCTCACCGTGCCGCCCAGCCCGAGCCGGTGCACCTCGGCCTCGAGCGCGGCCTTGTACGGGCCGTCGCCGACGATCACGGCCCGCAGCCCGGGGTGCCGCTCGCGCAGCCGGGGCAGCCCGGCGAGCAGGTGCTGCACGCCCTTCTCGTAGACCAGCCGGCCGGCGAAGGTGACCAGCGGGCCGTCCCCGGCGAACCGGGCCCGGGCCGAGGCGACGGCGGCCATCGGCACCCGCCAGCGGTGCGGCTCGACGCCGTTGGGCACCACGTCCACCCGGCCGGCGGGCACCCCGAACAGCGCGCCCACCTCGTCGCGCATGTACCCGGAGCAGACGATCACCCGGCCGGACTCGCCGGCCAGCCAGTGCTCGACGCCGTGGATGGTGCGGTTCATCTCCTCCGGCAGCCAGCCCTGGTGCCGC
>NZ_JBAKHS010000046.1:0-5369 GCF_036906795.1 Micromonospora sp. CPCC 205739
GGTGTGTGGTTGTTCTTTGAGAACTCAACAGGGTGCTTGTAAAGCCAGTGCCAATTATGATTTATACCCCGGACTGGCAGTCCTTTTTCGGAAGGTCTGTTGGTTGGGATTCCTTTGGCAACACTTTTGTTGTCAGGACATGTTTTCAACAAGTTTTTGTTGGAGAGTTTGATCCTGGCTCAGGACGAACGCTGGCGGCGTGCTTAACACATGCAAGTCGAGCGGAAAGGCCCTTCGGGGTACTCGAGCGGCGAACGGGTGAGTAACACGTGAGCAACCTGCCCTAGGCTTTGGGATAACCCCGGGAAACCGGGGCTAATACCGAATACGACCTCCGGACGCATGTTTGGTGGTGGAAAGTTTTTCGGCCTGGGATGGGCTCGCGGCCTATCAGCTTGTTGGTGGGGTGATGGCCTACCAAGGCGACGACGGGTAGCCGGCCTGAGAGGGCGACCGGCCACACTGGGACTGAGACACGGCCCAGACTCCTACGGGAGGCAGCAGTGGGGAATATTGCACAATGGGCGGAAGCCTGATGCAGCGACGCCGCGTGAGGGATGACGGCCTTCGGGTTGTAAACCTCTTTCAGCAGGGACGAAGCGTAAGTGACGGTACCTGCAGAAGAAGCGCCGGCCAACTACGTGCCAGCAGCCGCGGTAAGACGTAGGGCGCGAGCGTTGTCCGGATTTATTGGGCGTAAAGAGCTCGTAGGCGGCTTGTCACGTCGACCGTGAAAACTTGGGGCTCAACCCCAAGCCTGCGGTCGATACGGGCAGGCTAGAGTTCGGTAGGGGAGACTGGAATTCCTGGTGTAGCGGTGAAATGCGCAGATATCAGGAGGAACACCGGTGGCGAAGGCGGGTCTCTGGGCCGATACTGACGCTGAGGAGCGAAAGCGTGGGGAGCGAACAGGATTAGATACCCTGGTAGTCCACGCTGTAAACGTTGGGCGCTAGGTGTGGGGGGCCTCTCCGGTTCCCTGTGCCGCAGCTAACGCATTAAGCGCCCCGCCTGGGGAGTACGGCCGCAAGGCTAAAACTCAAAGGAATTGACGGGGGCCCGCACAAGCGGCGGAGCATGCGGATTAATTCGATGCAACGCGAAGAACCTTACCTGGGTTTGACATGGCCGCAAAACTCGCAGAGATGTGAGGTCCTTCGGGGGCGGTCACAGGTGGTGCATGGCTGTCGTCAGCTCGTGTCGTGAGATGTTGGGTTAAGTCCCGCAACGAGCGCAACCCTCGTTCGATGTTGCCAGCGCGTTATGGCGGGGACTCATCGAAGACTGCCGGGGTCAACTCGGAGGAAGGTGGGGATGACGTCAAGTCATCATGCCCCTTATGTCCAGGGCTTCACGCATGCTACAATGGCCGGTACAATGGGCTGCGATACCGTGAGGTGGAGCGAATCCCAAAAAGCCGGTCTCAGTTCGGATCGGGGTCTGCAACTCGACCCCGTGAAGTCGGAGTCGCTAGTAATCGCAGATCAGCAACGCTGCGGTGAATACGTTCCCGGGCCTTGTACACACCGCCCGTCACGTCACGAAAGTCGGCAACACCCGAAGCCGGTGGCCCAACCCCTTGTGGGAGGGAGCCGTCGAAGGTGGGGCTGGCGATTGGGACGAAGTCGTAACAAGGTAGCCGTACCGGAAGGTGCGGCTGGATCACCTCCTTTCTAAGGAGCACCTTCACCCGAAAGGGTGCAAGGAGCCCGCGCCGTCCGAATGCGATGGCGGGGTGCTCATATGGCGGAGACACTGGCAAGTTTGTGCTCGGCAACGGCCGGGATCACCTAGTACAGCTGCTTCGGTGGTGGGAACGGATGACCTGGTGCGGCTGAGTGGAGGCGCATAGCACCCTGTTGGGTCCTGAAAGAACAACCGATGGTTGTCTTTCAGAGACTGGTCCGAGGCGGTAAGCCTCGGGAGTCTGCCAGGCATGGCCTGGCCTCGCATACCGCCGGCTGTTGAGCCGGGTTTGGTGTGGGGCGGATCGGGTTGTGGGTTGGTCGTTTGTTGAGAATTGCACAGTGGACGCGAGCATCTTTGTGGTCAAGTTGTCAAGGGCGAACGGTGGATGCCTTGGCACCAGGAGCCGATGAAGGACGTGGGAGGCCGCGATAGGCCTGGGGGAGCTGTCAACCAAGCTGTGATCCCAGGGTGTCCGAATGGGGAAACCCGGCACCAGTCATGTGGTGTCACCTGCACCTGAACACATAGGGTGTATGGAGGGAACGCGGGGAAGTGAAACATCTCAGTACCCGTAGGAAGAGAAAACAAATAGTGATTCCGTGAGTAGTGGCGAGCGAAAGCGGATTGAGGCTAAACCGGCTGCGTGTGATACCTGTCAGGGGTTGCGTGGTCGGGGTTGTGGGACCCCGCTGAACAAGCTGACACTTGTTCGAGGAGTTACAAAGTCAGTGGCTAGCCGAACAGTCTGGAAAGGCTGACCGTAGGCGGTGAGAGTCCGGTAGGTGAAAGTTGCTGACCTTCTGTGGGTGTTCCCGAGTAGCGGCGGACCCCTGAAATCTGCCGTGAATCTGCCAGGACCACCTGGTAAGCCTAAATACTTCCTGGTGACCGATAGCGGACGAGTACCGTGAGGGAATGGTGAAAAGTACCCCGGGAGGGGAGTGAAATAGTACCTGAAACCGTTCGCCTACAATCCGTCGGAGCCTTGCGGGGTGACGGCGTGCCTTTTGAAGAATGAGCCTGCGAGTTAGTGGCATGTGGCGAGGTTAACCCGTGTGGGGGAGCCGTAGCGAAAGCGAGTCTGAATAGGGCGAATATAGTCGCATGCTCTAGACCCGAAGCGGAGTGATCTAGCCATGGGCAGGCTGAAGCGCGGGTAAGACCGCGTGGAGGGCCGAACCCACCAACGTTGAAAAGTTGGGGGATGACCTGTGGTTAGGGGTGAAAGGCCAATCAAACTCCGTGATAGCTGGTTCTCCCCGAAATGCATTTAGGTGCAGCGTCGCGTGTTTCTTGCCGGAGGTAGAGCACTGGATGGTCTAGGGGGCCCACAAGCTTACCGAAATCAGCCAAACTCCGAATGCCGGTAAGTGAGAGCGCGGCAGTGAGACTGCGGGGGATAAGCTTCGTAGTCGAGAGGGAAACAGCCCAGATCACCAGCTAAGGCCCCTAAGCGTGTGCTAAGTGGAAAAGGATGTGGGGTCGCATAGACAACCAGGAGGTTGGCTTAGAAGCAGCCACCCTTTAAAGAGTGCGTAATAGCTCACTGGTCAAGTGGTTCCGCGCCGACAATGTAGCGGGGCTCAAGCACACCGCCGAAGCTGTGGCATTCACATTTCAACCTCGCTTGGACTTGATTCCTTGTGCAGGTGTGTGGATGGGTAGGGGAGCGTCGTGCCGGGGGTGAAGCAGCGGGGTGACCCAGCTGTGGACGCGGCACGAGTGAGAATGCAGGCATGAGTAGCGAAAGAAGGGTGAGAAACCCTTCCGCCGGATGACCAAGGGTTCCAGGGCCAGGCTAATCCGCCCTGGGTGAGTCGGGACCTAAGGCGAGGCCGAGAGGCGTAGTCGATGGACAACGGGTTGATATTCCCGTACCCGCGAAAGAGCGACCCTGACGAACCTCGTTGTGCTAACCATCCGAACCGCCGGCGACCTTCGGGTCAATGGTGGGGAGCATGGGAACCTGGCGGGTAGTAGTCAAGCGATGGGGTGACGCAGGAAGGTAGCTGAGCCCGGCCGGTGGTTGTGCCGGGGTAAGCGTGTAGGCCGCACCATAGGCAAATCCGTGGTGCACATAGGCTGAGACGTGATGCCGAGCCGATTCAGGTGAAGTCAGTGATCCTATGCTGCCGAGAAAAGCCTCTAGCGAGTTCTTAGCGGCCCGTACCCCAAACCGACACAGGTGGTCAGGTAGAGAATACCGAGGCGATCGGGCGAACTGTGGTTAAGGAACTCGGCAAATTGCCCCCGTAACTTAGGGAGAAGGGGGGCCGGAGACGTGAAGCCCCGCGCGGGTGGAGCGTTGTATGGCCGCAGAGAGCAGGGGGAAGCGACTGTTTACTAAAAACACAGGTCCATGCGAAGAAGTAATTCGATGTATATGGACTGACGCCTGCCCGGTGCTGGAACGTTAAGGGGACCTGTTAGCTCTTCGGGGCGAAGCGGAGAACTTAAGCGCCAGTAAACGGCGGTGGTAACTATAACCATCCTAAGGTAGCGAAATTCCTTGTCGGGTAAGTTCCGACCTGCACGAATGGCGTAACGACTTCCCCACTGTCTCAACCACAGGCCCGGCGAAATTGCAGTACGAGTAAAGATGCTCGTTACGCGCGGCAGGACGGAAAGACCCCGGGACCTTTACTATAGCTTGACATTGGTATCCGAATTAGCTTGTGTAGGATAGGTGGGAGCCGGTGAAGTCCATACGCCAGTATGGGTGGAGGCAATCTTGAAATACCACTCTGGTTGATTTGGGTATCTAACTTCGGACCGTTATCCGGTTCAGGGACAGTGTCTGGTGGGTAGTTTAACTGGGGCGGTTGCCTCCTAAAGGGTAACGGAGGCGCCCAAAGGTTCCCTCAGCCTGGTTGGCAATCAGGTGTTGAGTGCAAGTACACAAGGGAGCTTGACTGTGAGACTGACAGGTCGAGCAGGGACGAAAGTCGGGACTAGTGATCCGGCACTTGCGAGTGGAAGCGGTGTCGCTCAACGGATAAAAGGTACCCCGGGGATAACAGGCTGATCTTCCCCAAGAGTCCATATCGACGGGATGGTTTGGCACCTCGATGTCGGCTCGTCGCATCCTGGGGCTGTAGCAGGTCCCAAGGGTTGGGCTGTTCGCCCATTAAAGCGGTACGCGAGCTGGGTTTAGAACGTCGTGAGACAGTTCGGTCCCTATCCGCCGTGCGCGTAGGATACTTGAGAAGGGCTGTCCCTAGTACGAGAGGACCGGGACGGACGAACCTCTGGTGTGCCAGTTGTCCCGCCAGGGGCACGGCTGGTTAGCTACGTTCGGAAGGGATAACCGCTGAAAGCATCTAAGCGGGAAGCTCGCTTCAAGATGAGGTATCCCACCATCCTTTGGATGGGTAAGGCCCCCAGCTAGACGACTGGGTTGATAGGCCGGAAATGTAAGCCCGGTAACGGGTTCAGTTGACCGGTACTAATAGGCCGAGGACTTGACTACAAAGCTGCTACGCGTCCACTGTGCAACTCCCGACAAACGAACAACACCCAGCAAAGCATTGCTGGTTGAGTTGTTTGACATGTCGATAGAGTTACGGCGGTCATGGCGGAGGGGAAACGCCCGGTAACATTCCGAACCCGGAAGCTAAGCCCTCCAGCGCCGATGGTACTGCACTCGGGAGGGTGTGGGAGAGTAGGACACCGCCGGACAA
>NZ_JBAKHS010000047.1:0-5036 GCF_036906795.1 Micromonospora sp. CPCC 205739
GGCGACTGCGAGCACGGCGGCTTCGGGGCCGGAGATGACCACGGACCGGGGGCCGTTGACGGCGGCGATGTCCGCACCGCCAGCGGCCGCCGCACCGCCAACCGTGCCCGTGCCCGCACCGTTGCCGTTGCTAGCTGAGTCGTTTACGTCATCAGCTCCAAAGGACCCGACCACGACACCCGGACCCGCCAGCGCCGCTCGAACCTCCTCCTCCGACGCCTGAGTGGCGACCATCGCCCCACCAACCGGCAACGCCTGCATCAACCGACCCCGCGCCGCCACCAACCGCGCGGCATCCGCCAACGACAACACCCCGGCCACGTGCGCGGCAGCCAACTCACCGATCGAATGCCCGGCCACGAAATCCGGCCGCACACCCCACGACTCCACCAACCGGAACAACGCCACCTCGACCGCGAACAACCCCGCCTGCGCATAACCCGTGAGCCGGACATGCTCCTCGTCATCACCCCAGACCACCTCACGCAACGGCCGATCCAGGTGCGTATCCAGCTCCGCCACCACCGCGTCGAAGGCCGACGCGAACACCGGGAACGCGGCATGCAGCTCACGGCCCATGCCGAGGCGCTGTGCGCCCTGGCCGGTGAAGAGCACCGCCAGCCGGCCGCCCGGTCGGGCCACGCCGGTGACCAGGCCGGGAGCGGCGGTGCCGGTGGCCAGGGCGGTCAGTCCGGCGGAGAGCTCCGCCGGGTCCGCGCCCAGCACCACCGCCCGGTGGCCGAAGAGTGCCCGTCCGGTGACGAGCGTCCGGCCGGCCGCCGGCACGTCCGCCGGGTCGATCCGCGCGGCGAGGTCGGCGAGCCGGCCGGCGAGGGCGCGTACGGCGGTGTCGGACCGCGCCGACACCAACCAGGGCACGAGGCCGTCGACCGGTCGGGCGGTGGTGGAGGACTCCGCGTCGCGGGGCGCCTCCTCGATGATCACGTGGGCGTTGGTGCCGGAGAGCCCGAAGGAGGAGATTCCCGCGCGGCGCGGGTGCCCGTTCGCCGGCCACTCGCGGGGCCGGGTCAGCAGCTCCACCGCACCGGCGGACCAGTCCACCTGCGGCGAGCGCTCCTCGGCGTGCAGGGTGCGGGGCATCAGCCCGTGCCGCATTGCGAGGACCATCTTCATCACCCCGGCGACGCCCGCGGCGGCCTGCGTGTGCCCCAGGTTCGACTTGATCGACCCGAGCCGTAGTGGACGGTCCGCCGGCCGCTCCTGGCCGTACGTGGCCAGCAGCGCCTGCGCCTCGATCGGGTCGCCGAGGGTGGTGCCGGTGCCGTGCGCCTCCACCACGTCGACCTCGGCGGCCGGCACCCGGGCCGAGGCGAGGGCCGCGCGGATGACCCGTTGCTGGGCGGGACCGTTCGGCGCGGTCAGCCCGTTCGACGCGCCGTCGGAGTTGACCGCCGAGCCCCGCACCACGGCGAGGACGGGGTGGCCGTGGCGGCGGGCGTCGGAGAGGCGCTCGACCAGCAGCAGGCCCGCGCCCTCGGAGAAGCCGGTGCCGTCGGCGCCCGCGCCGAACGACCGGCAGCGGCCGTCCGGGGAGAGCCCGCGCTGCCGGCTGAACTCGACGAAGGTGTCCGGGGTGGCCATCACGGTCACCCCGCCGGCGAGCGCGAGGCTGCATTCCCCGGACCGCAGCGCCTGCGCGGCCAGGTGCAGCGCGACCAGCGACGACGAGCAGGCGGTGTCGACGGTGACCGCCGGCCCCTCCAGCCCGAAGGCGTACGCGACGCGGCCGGAGGCGATCGAGCCGGTGTTCGTGTTGTCCTGATAGTCGTGGTACATCACGCCGGCGAAGACGCCGGTGGGGCTGCCCTTGAGCGTGCCCGGGTCGATTCCTGCGCGTTCGAAGGTCTCCCAGGCACACTCCAGCAGCAGCCGCTGCTGCGGGTCCATCGCCACCGCCTCGTTGGGGCTGATGCCGAAGAAGCCGGCGTCGAACTCGGCGGCCTCGGCGAGGAAGCCGCCGGAGCGGGAGTAGGTCCGCCCCTCGGCACCCCGCTCCGGGTGGTAGATGCCGTCGACGTCCCAGCCCCGGTCGGCGGGGAAGTCGCCGATCGCGTCCACGCCGTCGGCGACCAGCTCCCACAGCTGCTCCGGCGAGCCGACACCACCGGGGAAGCGGCAGCTCATCGCGACGATGGCGATCGGCTCGTCGACGGGCCGCGCCGCCGCGACGGCGGCACCCGGGGTCGTCTCGCCGGGGGTGAGCACCTCGTCGAGGTGCGCGGCCACGGCGACCGCCGTGGGGTGGTCGAAGACCAGGGTGGCCGGCAGCCGCAGCCCGGTCACCGTGGTCAGCCGGTTGCGCAGTTCCACCGCCGACAGCGAGTCGAAACCGAGGTCCTTGAACGCCTGGTCGGGCTGGACGGCGTCCACCGAGGCGTGGCCGAGCACGGCGGCGATCTCGACGCGTACCAGATCGAGGAGGGCCTCGCGGCGCTCGGAGGTGGACCGGCCGGCGAGCCGGCGGAGCAGGTCGTCACCGCCGGCCGGCGCGGTGGCGCCGGCTCGCGCGACCGGCCGGGCCGGCGGGACGAGGCCGCGCAGGGCGGCCGGGAGGGGTTGGCTGGCGGCGACCGCGCGCAGGGCCGGCAGGTCGAGGCGGACCGGCACCCGCAGCGGCTCGGCGGCGTCGAGCGCCGCGGTGAACAGGTCGAGCCCCTCGGTGCGGGTGAGCGGCGGGAAGCCGTTGCGGCCCAGCC
Organism: Micromonospora sp. CPCC 205739; assembly: GCF_036906795.1. Classification (NCBI taxonomy): domain Bacteria; kingdom Bacillati; phylum Actinomycetota; class Actinomycetes; order Micromonosporales; family Micromonosporaceae; genus Micromonospora; species Micromonospora sp. CPCC 205739. The sequence continues at coordinate 2,718 of NZ_JBAKHS010000047.1, forward strand.
GACGCAGCTCGGCGGCGGTGAGCCGGTCGCCCATCCCGTCGCCCGCCCACAGCCCCCAGGCCAGCGAGACGGCCGGCAGCCCCGCGGCGCGGCGGTGCGCGGCCAGGGCGTCGAGGAAGACGTTCGCGGCGGCGTACCCGCTCTGGCCGGGCGCGCCGAGCACCCCGGCCGCCGACGAGAAGAGCACGAACATCCGCAGGTCGCGCGCGAGTTCGTGCAGGTGCCAGGCGGCGGTCGCCTTGGGGGCGAGGACGGCGTCGACCCGTTCGGGGGTGAGCGCGGCGAGGACGCCGTCGTCGAGCACGCTGGCGGCGTGCACCACCCCGGTCAGCGGGCGGGCGGCGGGCACGCTGGCCAGCAGCCGGGTCAGCGCGTCCCGGTCGGTGACGTCGCAGGCGGCGACCGCGACGTCGCCACCGAGGTCGGCCAGCTCGGCGACCAGCTCCCGGGCGCCGGGGGCGTCGATGCCACGCCGGCTGGTCAGCAGCAGGTGGCGGACGCCGAGGTCGGTGACGAGGTGCCGGGCGACCAGCGCGCCCAGGCCGCCGGTGCCGCCGGTGACCAGGACGGTGCCGTGCTCGCTCGGCGCGGCCGGGGTCGCGGGCTCCGCCGCACGGACCAGGCGCGGCACCCGGATCTCGCCGCCGCGCAACGCCAGCTCCGGCTCGCCGCAGGCCACCGCCGCCGACAGGCGACGACCCGATTCGACGGTACGGTCGAGGTCCAGCAGCGCGAACCGGCCCGGGTGCTCGGCCTCCGCCGACCGGAGCAGTCCCCACAGCGGCGCGGTGGCGAGGTCGACGTTGCCCCCACCCACCGGTACGGCGCCGGTGGTGACCAGCACCAGCCGGGCCGCGCCGAAGCGGGCGTCGGCCACCCACTCCTGGGCCAGCCGCAGCGTCCACGCCACCGCCGCGCGCAGCCGCGCCGGCACGTCCTGACCGGGGAACGCCGGCACGGTGACCAGCACCCGGTCGGGCACCGGGGCGCCCGCGTCGACGGCGTCGGCGAGCGCGGCGAGGTCGGCGTGGGCCGGCAGCTCCGCCGCCCCCGCCGGTGGCGTACCCACCAGCGCGACGGCTCCGGTCCCGGCCTGCGGGGCGGCACCGGTCAGCGGCACCCAGCCGAGCCGGTACATCGCGTCGGGGCGGGTTCCGGGGTCGAGCTGGTCGGCGCTGACCGCGCGGTAGCCCAGCGAGTCCACGGTGAGCACCGGCTGCCCGGCCGCGTCGGCCACCGTGACGGAGGCGCTGCGGGGGCCGCGGCGGGTGATGCGGACCCGCAGGGCGGTGGCGCCGGCGGCGTGCAGGGACACCCCGTTCCAGGAGAACGGCAGCAGCGTCTCCCCGGTCGACGCGTCGGCGGCGTCGCGGTCGGCGGCGTCGAGCAGGGCGGCGTGCAGGCCGGCGTCGAGCAGCGCGGGGTGCAGGCCGAAGTGGGCGGCGTCCGGGTGGGCCGGCTCGGGGAGCACGACCTCGGCGTACACCTCGTCGCCGTGCCGCCAGGCCGCGCGCAGGCCCTGGAACGTCGGCCCGTACGCGTAGCCGTCGGCGAGCAGCCGCTGGTAGCCGTCGTCGACGGGCAGCGGGGTGGCGCCGGCCGGCGGCCAGGCGTCCAGCGGCGCGGCCGGTGCGGGTACGGAGGCGGAGAGCAGCCCGACGGCGTGCGCCGTCCAGGCGGTGTCCTCGGCGTCGTCTCCGGAGTAGACGGCGACGCTACGGTTGCTCGCCTCGTCGGCCCCGCCGACGACGACCCGCAGCACGACCGCCGCGCGGTCGGGCAGCGGCAGCGGTGCCTGGAGGGTCAGCTCGACCAGGTGGGGGCAGCCGACCCGGTCACCGGCGTGCACGGCCAGGTCGACCAGGGCGGCGCCGGGCAGCAGCACCGTCCCGGCGACGGCGTGGTCGGCGAGCCACGGGTGGGTGGTGAGCGAGACCCGCCCGGTCAGCACCACCCCGCCGGAGTCCGGTACGACCACCTCGGCGCCGAGCAGGGGGTGCCGTAGCGCGGCCAGTCCGGCGGCGACGACCTCTCCGTCTCCCGCCCCGGCCCAGGCGTCGGCCCAGTACTCCCGCGCGTCGGCCCAGTAGCGCTGCCGCTGGAACGGGTAGGTGGGCAGCTCGACGCGGCTGCCGGTGAGCAGCGTAGTCCAGTCGACGGTGGTGCCGGTGACGTGCAGCTTCGCCAGGGCGGTGAGGGCCTGGCGCTGTTCGTCGTGTCCGCGCCGCAGGCTGGGGATGATCGTGACGTCGTCGCTGAGGATGCCCTCGATCATCGGGGTGAGGGCGGCGTCGGGGCCGAGTTCCAGGAACGTCGTCG
>NZ_JBAKHS010000048.1:0-4028 GCF_036906795.1 Micromonospora sp. CPCC 205739
CACCGAGTCGACCGGGGGATCGACAACGTGCCGGCGGCGTAAGCACCACGATCAGGCGCTCGATGTTCAGAGGGGAAAGTCTTCGTCCGGCAGGCTTCGCAAGCGGGAGGGCTCGCGGCGCCGGTAACGACCTTCGGCCCGCCATCATTCCGGGGGCTCGCATCCCCGCGGGCCGGGCCAGCAGGGTTGCTACTGCGATCGTCCAGGTGATGTAACGACCCGCCGCCCGCCATCATTCCGGCCGGGTCGGCCACGTCGAGGGCCAGGCCAGCGGGGTGCTGCTGCGATCGTCCAGAGGGTGTAACGGCCCCGGCCCGGCGGCCATTCCGCCGCCGGGGTGCCGCCCGTCACGGGTCAATCAGGCACAGCCATGCGGAACCGGACAGCCAACCCGCCGGACTTGCTCGACAGGTCGCACAGTCAGCGGCAGAGACACACGAAATTCGGACAGGCCGCGCGATCGGGACAGCCCGGTCGAGGTCGGCATCACTGCCCAACCGGGCCGAAGCGGTGTCGGAGCAGCCCGAACGACCGGCGCGCGCCGCGTACCCGGGCAGGGGTGACCTTGGGGCGCGGACCTGGCGGGGCGGGCGTCAGGACGCGCGGGCGCGGACCTTGGCGGCGCACTCGGCGACCACCGAACGGGCGTCCAGCCCCAGGCTCTCGATGGCGACCAGCGCGGTGAAGACCACGTCGGCGAGTTCGGCGGCGACGTCCTCGCGGGTGTGCGTGACCCCCTTGCGCGGGTTCTGGCCGAGCACGCCGATCCACGCACCGGCCGCCTCACCGGCCTCCTCGGTGAGCTTCAGGATGCGGCAGGTCAGCTCCGCCTGCCCGGTGCCGTTGGCCGCGTCCAGCCAGCCTCGCGAGGCCCGCACCGCGCCCCAGATCGACTCGTCCACCGGATCAGTGAACCGGACAGGGGTGACGATCCGTACCCGGGGGCGGTCGGCGGATGACGCCGGCCCGGTGGTGGCGACGAGGCCGCCAGCTGGACCGGAAGGGACGTGCGGTGATGCCGGAGGCCGTCGAGTCGGTGTTCGCCAGTGTGGTCAGCCGGAACCCGGGGGAACCGGAGTTCCACCAGGCGGTCCGGGAGGTGCTGGAGAGCATCGGCCCCGCCCTGGCCCGTCACCCCGAGTACGCGCGGGCGCGGATCATCGAGCGGATCTGCGAGCCGGAGCGGCAGGTCATCTTCCGGGTGCCGTGGGAGGACGACCACGGCCGGGTCCGGGTCAACCGGGGCTTCCGGGTGGAGTTCAACAGCGCGCTCGGCCCGTTCAAGGGTGGCCTGCGTTTCCACCCCTCGGTCTACCTGGGGATCGTCAAGTTCCTCGGCTTCGAGCAGATCTTCAAGAACGCGCTGACCGGCCTGCCGATCGGCGGCGGCAAGGGCGGCGCGGACTTCGACCCGAAGGGGCGCTCGGACCGCGAGGTGATGCGCTTCTGCCAGAGCTTCATGACCGAGCTGTACCGGCACATCGGCGAGCAGACCGACGTGCCCGCCGGGGACATCGGGGTGGGCAGCCGGGAGATCGGCTACCTCTTCGGGCAGTACAAGCGGATCACCAACCGGTACGAGTCGGGGGTGCTGACCGGCAAGGGCCTGTCGTACGGGGGTGCGCAGGTGCGCACCGAGGCCACCGGGTACGGCGCGGTGTTCTTCGCCGCGGAGATGCTCGCGCAGACCGGGGACAGCCTGGACGGCAAACGGGTGGTGGTCTCCGGGTCGGGCAACGTGGCGACATACGCGATCGAGAAGGTGCACCAGCTCGGCGGGACCGTGGTGGCCTGCTCCGACTCCGACGGCTACGTGCTGGACGAGAAGGGCATCGACCTGGAGCTGCTGCGGGAGCTGAAGGAGGAGCGCCGGGTCCGGCTGGACGACTACGCGCGGCACGTCCCGCACGCGGTGGCGGTCCCCGGCCGTACCGTCTGGGAGGTGCCCTGCGACCTGGCGCTGCCCTGCGCGACGCAGAACGAGATCGGCGGCGCGGAGGCCGCCGCGCTGGTGGCCGGCGGCTGTGTGGCGGTGGTCGAGGGGGCGAACATGCCGACCACCCCGGAGGCGGTGCGCATCCTCGGCCGGGCCGGGGTGCGGTTCGCCCCGGGCAAGGCGGCCAACGCCGGCGGCGTGGCGGTAAGTGCGCTGGAGATGCAGCAGAACGCCAGCCGCGACTCGTGGACCTTCGCCCAGTCGGAGCAGCGGTTGCGGGAGACCATGCGGGACATCCACACCCGCTGCTGGGCCACCGCCGAGGAGTACGGCCTGCCGGGCGACTACGTGGCCGGCGCCAACATCAACGGCTTCCGCCGGGTCGCCGAGGCGATGCTCGCGCACGGGCTGGTCTGAGTCGGTCTGTTGACCGGGCGGTCAGTCGGTATCGGCTGACCGTTCGGTCAGGAGGGCATTGACAGGGTTCGACGGCGGGGCCTAGCTTCAGGGCGCTACCGGTCGGTAGGCACCGTCCCGCCTGGCCGCCCCGCACGGGCGGCACCGTCCCCGGGGGAGCATCGATGCTGTCCTCATCCACCCGACTCGTACGCCGCCTGCTCGCCGCCGGCGCCACCCTCGCCCTGACCGTCGGGCTCGCCGGCGCGGCGCCCGCCGCCGCCGCCGACCGCCACGGCGACGGGTCCCAGCCACTGCCCGGCTACACCATCAGCAACCCGCCGCTCGCGCCGCTCGACGTGCGGGGCACCCCGTCGACCGTCCGGCAGGGCGTGCACCGGCACGCCGGCTACATCATCGAGATCCCGCCGGCCTGGAACGGCGAGCTGGTGATGTGGGCGCACGGCTACCGGGGCCAGACCAACGTGCTCTCTCCGGAGACCCCCGGTTACGGCCTGCGGCAACGCCTGCTGGACCAGGGGTACGCCTGGGCGGCGTCGTCGTACACCACCAACGGCTTCGACATCCGCTCCGGCGTGGTCAGCACCCGGGAGCTGGCCGACCTGTTCGCCGGCACGGTGCGGCGGCCACACCGGACGTACCTGACCGGGGTGTCGATGGGCGGCTACATCATCGGCCGCTCCCTGGAGCAGTACCCCGGCTACTACGACGGCGCGCTGCCGATGTGCGGCGTCCTGGGCGACCACCAGCTGCTCGACTTCTTCCTCGACTACAACCTGGTCGCGCAGGCCCTCGCCGGGGTCCGCGCCTATCCCACGCCGCCGGACTACCTGACCAACGCGGTGCCACGGATCCAGGTCGCGCTCGGCCTCGCCGGGCTCACCCCCACCGGGCCGGACACCACCAACGCGCGCGGCAAGCAACTGCGGCAGATCGTCATCAACCGCTCCGGCGGCCCGCGTCCCGGCGCGGAGCAGGCTTTCGCGGTCTGGAAGGACTTCCTCTTCGGGATCAGCGCCACCAACGGGGGCGACTCCCCCGCGCAGCGGCCGGGGCAGCTCGCCACCAACCTGCTCACCCGCTACAGCCCGAACGGCCCGGTGGACGTCAACGCCGCCGTCCAGCGGGTCGCGCCGGAGAACGTATGGCAGCGGATCTCCCCCACGCTGACCGAGGTGCCGCGCATCGCCGGGCGTCCCACCGCCCCGGTGCTCAGCCTGCACGACCTGGGTGACCTGTTCGTGCCGTTCTCGATGGAGCAGGCCTACGCCGGGGACGTGGCGTGGCACGGCCGCAGCCGGCTGGTCGTCCAGCGGGCGATCCGGGCCACGCAGCACTGCGAGTTCACCCCGGCCGAGGCCGGCACCGCCTGGGACGACCTGGTTTCCTGGGTACGCACCGGCGCCCGCCCCGCCGGTGACGCGGTCACCGATCGGAAGGCGGTCGCGGCGGCGGACTTCGGCTGCCGGTTCAGTGACCGGGCCGCGTACGCCGCCGGCGTGGGCACCCGTCGGCTCTACTCCGCGTGCCCCTGACCAGCGCCGCTGGCCGGCACCCCGCTTGGGGGTGCCGGCCAGCGTGTGGTTCAGTGCGGTCAGTTGTTCCAGTGCTTGGCGACGAGGTCGGCGGCCTGCTGCTCCCACTGGGCGTAGTGGAAGGGGTAGGCCGAGACCTG
>NZ_JBAKHS010000049.1:0-2252 GCF_036906795.1 Micromonospora sp. CPCC 205739
GGACCCGCCACCACCCAGCTTAGAACCCCACTCCCGACGATGGCTTGACACAGAGGGGAGCCAGAAGCGAATGCCTGGCACACCAGCCGTCGTGGACAGTCGGCGTCACGGTCCGTATCCGGCGTGCTCAAGGCCCCTGTAACCCATCGACCGCAGTCACCGTGTAACGCATCAAGCGGAGTACGACACCCAAATCAGCGACGGCGTGGAGGGATTGGCAATCGCCTACCTCGGAGCACCACCCGGCCCGATGCTGCAAGACGCCGTCGAGCTGCGCGGCGAGATCCTGCAACGGCTGCGCGACCGCCACTACGCCCCGCACGAACTCAAGGATCTCTACCTCCTGCTGGGCAGGCTGCAAGGCGTACTGGCATACGCCGCCCTCGACCTGGGCAGCGCCGATGCAGCCATGACCCACGCAGATGCTGCATGGACCTGTGCGGAACACGCTGGGAACAACGAGCTGCGCGCGTGGACACGCGGCACCCAAAGCCTGATCGCGCGTTTTCAGGGCGACTACGCCCACGCCCTGGACTACGTGCACGACGGACTGCGGTACAAGGCAAGGGGCACCGGCCGGATACGGCTGCTCTGCGGCGTGGCTCAGTGCCATGCCAATCTCGGCGACTCCACAGGCGCAAACCGCACCCTTGACCTAGCTCAGACGGAACGGGAGGAACTTGCCAGCACGGACTCCGTGGATGGCCTCTTCGGCTTCTCTGTCGCCAAGCAGCACTACTACGCGGGGAGCAGCCTGATTTGGCTGGCGGGTGGGACCGACGCGGAACGAGCTGCCCGAGAGGCGGGGCAGGCAATCGAGCTCTGGGAGAAGGAGCCCCCGGAGAGCAGGTCCTTGGACGACGAAGCCCTGGCCCACGTCTACCAAGGAACCGCCTTCCTGCAAGTCGGGGACCTCGACTCCGCCACTGCCGCCATCCGGCCGATTCTCGATCTGCCAGCGGACCGCCAAATCTCCTGGATCAAGAAGCGGCTCGACAGGTTCGCGGCGATGCTTCGCGCCCAGCCATATCGAGGGGCAAGCGCGGCGGACGACCTGCACGAAGAGATCCGCAACCTAGGCGGGTAGACGTCCGGCGACGGTCACTGCCTAGTCCCACCACATGCTTGACGTTTCCGGCCCAGTACATGCTTGACGGCCTAGACAACCTCCGCGGCTGCCGATGCCACTCGACCCCGCCTAGCATCGCCTGATGAGTGAAGTGCCGCCGATCTCCGTCACCATCCAGGAGGACTGCACCGGGCCTGGCGATGCCTGGCTACTTCCCCGGTTGCAGATGCGGCTCCGACCAGCAGAGGCACCCATCCACGTTCCGCAAGCGAAGCTGGGCGGCCAACCTGTGTGGCTCCGGCCGCCCACCTGGCCGCTGTCTCGCAGCCTGGGGACACCCATGATGTTCGTAGGCCAGATCCCCATCCCCGGTGAACCCACGAGTCTCGCCTACCTGTTCGTCACCGATGATCCTCAGGGCACCGCCGAGACCTTCGACGCTAAGGCCGGCGAGAACGCACTCCTGGTTCAACCCGGCGGACGCATCCCACCCTTCATCGATACGACCGACACGGCCACCGGTCCGTCCCTGTGGCGACGGGGCATGACATGGGACGAGCGCGTAGGCGTCGAACTCGCCGTGGACCTGATCCCGGCGGACCCTGCCGCCGAGGCAACCCTGGATGCGGAGATCGCACGCCAAGAGGCCGAACGGACAGGCGTACTGCTGGACCTTCCAGACGCTGTCGATGCACATGCCAGCGCGCTTCCGTCCTACAGCTATGTGGGGGGCAAGGCCCACCTGTGGCAGGCCGACCCTCAGGGGATACCGGCCGACTGGCGGTTCCACTTCCAGCTCGACGGCGGAGAAGGCCACGGCCCGGATGACCCCTACGCCCTCAACTTCGGCGGAGGGACCGGATACGGCTTCCTCTCTCCGGATCTCCGCGAAGGCCGCTTCTTATGGGATTGCGTCTGACGGGTACAGCCGGCGCTCCGGCACAATCTTGTCAAGCAACTGGTGGGACGCGACTTTCAAGCATGTTCCGCAACAGGACATCCGGCGACGGTCACAGACTGTCGAATTGCCCTCTATCAGATCAAGGCGGCCCGCAAAGCGGGCCGCGCCGGCCCGGCCCCGGCCTGCTGGCGACCTCCGGCCGGCATCGGCCGGGCCGGTCGGCCACGCTTCGGACGACCAAGTCTTGAAGACCTCGGGGCTCTGCCCCGAACCCCGGCCCTC
>NZ_JBAKHS010000050.1:0-1441 GCF_036906795.1 Micromonospora sp. CPCC 205739
CTAGTAGTGCTTTGTTAGGTCGGCGTGTCGTTGGGGTGCTCGAAGTGGTCCGGGTAGTTCGATGTTGGGGTGACTCCTGACGAGCTTTCCGTTGTGCGGCAACGGCTTGAGGCGTTCGCCGCGGATGTGTTCACCCCGCTGCCCCGGTCGGATCAGCGGGCGAAGGGTGAGACGTATCTGCGGGGTCTGCTGCTGGATGGGCGGCGGAAGTCGATGCAGCCGATGGCGGATCGGCTCAGGGTGGATCATCAGGGGTTGCAGCAGTTCGTGACGACCTCGACGTGGGACACCACGGCGGTGCGGATGCGGCTGGCCCGCCGGGCGGTCGACGTGGTCAAGCCAACGGCATGGGTGGTCGATGACACGGGCTTCCCGAAGGACGGCAAGGGCTCACCGGGCGTGGCCAGGCAGTACTCGGGGACGTTGGGCAAGGTGGCGAACTGCCAGATCGGGGTGAGTGTTCACGCGGTCACCGACACCGCGTCGTGCCCTCTGGACTGGCGGCTGTATCTGCCGACGGCCTGGGACGACGACACTGTTGACGAGGCCGCCCGTCCCGGGGTGGCCGCGGCCCGGGCCCGCTGCGGCATCCCTGATGAGGAGCGCCATCGCCCGAAGTGGGCGCTGGTGGTGCAGATGCTCGACGAACTGATCGAGTTCGGGCTGCGACCGCCGCTGCTGGCCGCCGACGCCGGCTACGGGGACAACAGTCAGTTCCGCAGTGCCCTGGACGAACGCGGGATCGACTACATCATGCAGGTCAAAGGCGACGCCCTCGCCCATGAGCCAGACGTGCGGCCAGTCGAGCGGGTCTGGTCCGGGCGGGGCCGCCCACCGACGCGCACCGACCCCCGCTACCCGAAGACGGCGGTCAGCCTGGTCGAACTCGTCTGGGCCGCGGGACGCGCCGCCGCGGAAACGATCACCTGGCGGGAAGGCTCAAAAGGCACGATGACCTCCCAGTTCGTCTTCCTCCGGGTGCGTCCGGCCGGGCACCGCGTCGCCCGTGACGCCGACGGCCTCCTGCCCGAGCGGTGGCTGATCGCCCAATGGCCCGACGACCAAGCCGAGCCAGTCAAGTACTGGCTGTCCAGCCTTCCCGAAGCGACCAGCCACACCGACCTGGTCCGCTACGGCAAGATCCGCTGGCGGATCGAACACGACTACCGCGAACTGAAGACCGGCCTCGGCCTGGACCACTTCGAAGGCCGCTCCTGGACCGGCTGGCACCGCCACGTCACCCTCGTCACCGCCGCGCACCTGTTCATCACCGAACTACGCCTGGACCCAAAAGCGGCTGCGCCGGCCTGACCCTCTACAAGGTCATCCGCGAACTGCAACGACTCCTCGCGACCTGGACCGGCGCCTGCCTCACCTGCCACCAACCCGTGAAACCGTTACACCGCAACAAACGCCACCGAACCTAACAAAGCACTACTAG
>NZ_JBAKHS010000051.1:0-1441 GCF_036906795.1 Micromonospora sp. CPCC 205739
CTAGTAGTGCTTTGTTAGGTCGGCGTGTCGTTGGGGTGCGCGAAGTGGTCCGGGTAGTTCGATGTTGGGGTGACTCCTGACGAGCTTTCCGTTGTGCGGCAACGGCTTGAGGCGTTCGCCGCGGATGTGTTCACCCCGCTGCCCCGGTCGGATCAGCGGGCGAAGGGTGAGACGTATCTGCGGGGGCTGCTGCTGGACGGGCGGCGGAAGTCGATGCAGCCGATGGCGGATCGGCTCGGGGTGGATCATCAGGGGTTGCAGCAGTTCGTGACGACCTCGACGTGGGACACCGCGGCGGTGCGGATGCGGCTGGCCGCTCGGGCGGTTGACGTGGTCGGGCCGGTCGCGTGGGTGGTTGACGACACTGGCTTTCCGAAAGACGGCAAGAGCTCACCGGGTGTGGCCAGGCAGTACTCCGGCACCGTCGGTAAGGTCGCAAACTGCCAGATCGGGGTGAGCGTTCACGCCGTCACCGACACCGCGTCGTGCCCTCTGGACTGGCGGCTGTATCTGCCGACGGTCTGGGACGACGACGCTGTTGATGAGGCCGCCCGTCCCGGGGTGGCTGCGGCCCGGGCCCGCTGCGGCATCCCTGATGAGGAGCGTCATCGCCCGAAGTGGGCGTTGGTGGTGGAGATGCTCGACGAACTGGCCGGACACGGGCTGCGACCGCCGCTGCTGGCCGCCGACGCCGGCTACGGCGACAACAGCCAGTTCCGCAGTGCGCTGGATGAACGCGGGATCGGCTACATCATGCAGGTCAAAGGCGACGCCCTCGCCCGCGAGCCGGGCGTGCAGCCGGTGCCGCGGGTGTGGTCCGGGCGGGGCCGCCCACCGACGCGCACCGACCCGCGCTACCCGAAGACGCCGATCAGCCTGGTCGAACACGTTCGCGCCGCCGGACGCGCCGCCGCGGAAACGATCACCTGGCGGGAAGGCTCGAAGGGCACCATGAGCTCGCAGTTCATCTTCCTGCGGGTACGCCCGGCCGGGCACCGCATCGCCCGTGACGCCGACGGCATCCTGCCCGAGCGGTGGCTGATCGCCCAGTGGCCCGACGACCAGGCCGAGCCGGTCAAATACTGGCTGTCCAGCCTTCCCGAAGCGACCAGCCACACCGACCTGGTCCGCTACGGCAAGATCCGCTGGCGCATCGAACACGACTACCGCGAGCTGAAGACCGGGCTCGGTCTGGACCACTTCGAAGGCCGCTCCTGGATCGGCTGGCACCGCCACGTCACCCTGGTCACCGCCGCGCACCTGTTCATCACCGAACTGCGTCTGGACCCAAAAGCGGCTGCGCCGGCCTGACCCTCTACACCGTCATCCGCGAGCTGCAACGACTCCTCGCGACCTGGACCGGCGCCTGCATCACCTGCCACCAACCCGTGAAACCGTTACACCGCAACAAACGCCACCGAACCTAACAAAGCACTACTAG
>NZ_JBAKHS010000052.1:0-1328 GCF_036906795.1 Micromonospora sp. CPCC 205739
CCCGCCGGCCTTCACCGGCGGGCCTGGCGCCCCGCACCGTGGCCGGGTCGATCTCTTCAGCGGCGAGCCGGACGGCCGCTCACGCAGCGTGGTCTGCGCGGACGCGGACCCAACGATGAGCGACATACCTGAGAGGCATATTTATGCCTCTCAGGTATATCGCTCATCGGGCATACGCCCTCCCCGCCCCGACACGCCGGGCTGAAAGTTCACCCGGCTGCGCGACGCGCCGTACCGCTGGGAGGTTGCTTCCCGAACGTCCCGTTTGACGGTCGTTGTCGCATGCCTGGGGCACCCCCTGCGGTGGAATGGTCGGCGGGGCGGGGTCGTTGTACATGGCAGACCGCAGTGGCCCCCCGGCCCGGACGGTGAACCGGAGAGTCAGGCCCGGCGGAATGCCGGCCCGCACCGGTTGGTTACATCCCCCGGCCGGCCCCCGGGTTGAGGCTCGTGGAATGCGGAGCCCGCCGGGTTGGTTACATCCCCCGGACACCCGTGCTAGAGCCCCGTTGGGCCGCCGGGTTGATCCCCTTTTCTTCTTTGACTTTCCTTTCCTTTCGCGTGGGTGTCGTCCCCCCGGACGGTGTCCGCGTATCCCCCGATCGAAAGGTGCAGGATCATCATGCGTACCGATCTGATCCGTAAGACCGTGCTGACCGCTGCCGGTGTCGCCGCGACCGCCGGTGGGATCGCCGGGCCCGCGCTCGCCGCGCACGCCGCCCCCACCGAGAACCGCGCCGCCCAGGCCAGCGCCGACCGTAAGCCGGCCGGTGAGCGTGAGCTGAACATGCGCTACCAGGCCCAGCCGAACTTCTACTACTGCGGCCCCGCCGCGACCCGCAACGCCCTGTCCGTGCAGGGCAAGGAGATCGACGTCGACGCCATGGCCAAGCAGATGGGCACCACCGAGGCCGGCACCGACAGCATCAACGACATCACCCCGGTCCTGAACAAGGAAACCGGCAAGAACAACGCCTACCGGTCGGTGGAGATCCGCGACAACCGCGCCGACGGCAAGCAGACCGACAAACTGCGCGCCGACATCATCCGCACCATCGACGACGGCCGCGCCGTCGTGGCCAACATCGCCGGCACCGCCACCGACACCGACGGCAACACCCACTCCTTCGAAGGCGGGCACTACATCAGCGTCATCGGCTACCGCGACAACGGCAACACCGTCACCATCGCCGACTCGGCCAACCCCGCACAGGCCTCCTACCGGATGAGCGTCGACAACCTCGCCGACTGGATCGCCACCCGCGGCTACGCCACCGCCTCCTGACCCACACCACACACGAAAGGCCGGCCCCCACCAGGGGCCGGCC
>NZ_JBAKHS010000053.1:0-1327 GCF_036906795.1 Micromonospora sp. CPCC 205739
CGGCGTCTCTCACCGCTCCCCACCCTCCGTGGACCTCTTGCGGACTGGATGCGGACCGTCCCGTTGACGGGGCGCCCTGGCTCGAGCTGGGGACCTCATTTTGGAAGGGCGAAGATCGCGGCCGTGCTGGCGCTGGAGATCCAAACACCGTATCCTTCGCGGGTGTCACAGCCGGGGTCCCGTTTCATAGCGGCGCGGTTGCTTGTGGTCGGACAGCTATCGATGGTGGCGCTCTACGTGTCAGGCGCGCTCGTTCCTTACCTTGTGAAGTTCACCTTCCAAGGGACCGATCACTGCTCGCCCGGATGTCAGGCGCCCGGCGATGTGTTCGACGGGCCGATGTTTGTGTTGCTGATTCCAGCCATGATCATCACGATTTTGGGGCCGATGGCTGCGGTCCTCTCCCTACTGATGTCGTTCACCTCGCTGGCTCGGCGGCGTCGGGAGATGTCGAACGCTCTGCGGCGCTGGGTTTTCGGGGCGGCCGGGCTCACGCTGGCCTTTCTCGTCTTCACGCTGTTGCCGCCGGGTCGGCTGCTGCTGAACTGGGTGCTGGACTGATGACGAGCGGACTGTGGCGGACGCAGCTGGCCCTAGTGTGGGCTTTCGGGCTCGCGGTGTTCTTCGTCCTCTTTGGGCTTTTAGGTGGGCCGCACGGCGGGAATAGCAACAGCGTGTACGACATGGTGTACGCGCCGCTGAGTGAGGGGCAGTCGGTACGCGGCTCGCTGGCTAATCCGATCGCCTGGTTCACGGTGATTGCCATGGTGGTGGCCTGGCTGTCTCCGCTACTCGCAGCGTTTCTTGCCTGGCGGGGCCGGCGCGCGCTGAAGGGCGAGGGAGAGCAGGCACTGCGGGACCGGATCCGGGCCGGCACCGTCGCCGCATTCGTCATCGCGGTGTCCTACCTGACGCCGGTCGGCTGGACGCTTGTCTACGGGCTTACCCGCTGGACGATGATGAACATCTGGGGCGAGGGCCCAGACGCGGCACCGTTGGGCTAGGCCACGCCCGAGAGCAGGGCCCAGCCGACCGACCGTCGGACCGAATCGGTCAGATGAACAACAGCTCGGCGCCGTCGGTCAGAATTAGGCCCGACAAACTGCTTAGCGGATCTCCTCGTCGGGCAGTTGTAGACCGTCCAGCCTCCCCGGACGGGGACAAGGTGGAGCGCCCTACCGGACGAACGACCTTGGCCCCGTCCGGGGAGGCTGGTAGCCCTTGTGGTGCCCGGCGAGGTGATCCCCCCCGGCTGATCTCTGAGGAGGGCCGGGGTTCGGGGCAGAGCCCCGAGGTCTTCAAGACTTGGTCGTCCGAAGCGTGGCCG
>NZ_JBAKHS010000054.1:0-1322 GCF_036906795.1 Micromonospora sp. CPCC 205739
GTGCGCCTGTGTCAGTTGAAGCAGTCCTTGACGGTGCCGGCGCAGTTGGTGGGGTCGTTGTTGGTGACGGTGGACTTGTCGTCGAGGCGGACCTTGCCGTCGTTGTTGAGGATGCCGCCGGCGACTCGGTGGTTCTTTGAGGCGTCGGTGGCGGTGTTCTTGGTGACGTGGGTCTTGGTCAGGGTGATGGTGCCCTTGTTGTTGAAGATGCCGCCGCCGTTGAGGGCGGTGTTGCCCTTGACCTCGGTGTCGCGCAGGGTGAGGCGGGCGCCGTCGCGGTCGCGGTCGTCGTCGTGGTCGCCGTTGTGGTCGTTCTTGTTCCGGAAGCCTTCGGCGAGTTTGACGTCGGCTTCGCCGTTGAAGATGCCGCCGCCGAAGCGTCCGGCGGTGTTGTCGACGATCTTGCTGTCGGCGATGGTGGCGCTGGACTTGTTGTCGTGCTCGTCCTTGTCGTTCTTGTCGTCGCGGCCGTTCTTGTCGTCGCGGCCGTTCTTGTCGTCCTTGTCGTCCCGGCCGTCCTTGCCGTCCCGGCCGTCGTTCTTGCCGTTCATGCCGTTCCAGCTGTCCTTGCCGTTGTCCTTGTCGTCCTTGCCGTTGTTCTTGTCGTTGCGGTGTTCGTCGTCGGCGTTGTAGACGCCGCCGCCGTCCTTGCTGGCGTGGTTCTTGGCGACGATGACGTGGTCGAGGTCGAGGCTGGTGTCCTTGGCGTAGACGCCGCCGCCGTTGTCGCAGGCGGTGTTGTCCTTGATGGCACCGCCTGCGATCTTGACGAAGCCGCCGGAGCTGAACACGCCGCCGCCGTTGCGGTCGGCCTTGTTGCCCTCGATGTGGCTCTTGTAGATCTCCACGCTGCCGGCCTTGTCGCGGCCGTCGAGGACTCGGTTCATGTCCCCGCCGCGCCCGTCGCGCCCGTCGCGCCCGTCGCGCCCGTTCCGGTCGTTCCGGTCGTCGCGCCCGTCGTGCCCGTTGCGGTCGTGGTCACGGTCGCGGTCGCCGCGGCCGTTGGCGATGCCGCCGCCGTTCTTGCCGGCGGTGTTGTTGTCGACCTTGCTGTCCTTGACGGTGAGCAGGCCGAGGTTGAACACGCCGCCGCCGTTCTCCCGGGCGTGGTTGTCCTCGATCTTGCTGTCCTCGATGTCGACCCGGCCGAAGTTGGCGATCGCGCCGCCGTCACCTTCGGCGTTGTTGCGGGTCAGGGTGACCTTCTTCAGGTGAGCGCTACCGCCCCGCTCGACCAGCAACGCGCCACCATCGGCGTCACCGTCCTTGCGCTTCGAACCGTCGCGGCCCTTCGAATCGTCCCGACCCTTCGAACCGTCGCG
>NZ_JBAKHS010000055.1:0-1318 GCF_036906795.1 Micromonospora sp. CPCC 205739
GATCAGCAACAACTGGTCCGCGTTCGACATGATCTTCCCGGCCGGTGACTTCGACGGTGACGGTGACCCGGACGTGCTGGCCCGCAACGCCTCGAACAAGAACCTGCACCTGTACAAGGGCAACGGCTCGGGTGGCTTCGTCTCGGGCACCGGAGCGGCGTTCAGCAACAACTGGTCGGCGTTCGACCGGATCTTCTCCCCGGGCGACTTCGACGGCGACGGCGACTCCGACATCCTGGCCCGCAACGCGTCGAGCAAGGACCTGCACCTGTACAAGGGCAACGGCTCGGGTGGCTTCACCTCGGGCACCGGCGCCGCGATCAGCAACAACTGGTCCGCGTTCGACCTGATCTTCTCGGTCGGTGACTTCGACGGTGACGGGGACGGCGACGTGCTGGCCCGCAACGCCTCGACCAAGGACCTGTGGCTGTACCGGGGCAACGGCTCGGGCGGGTTCTCCTCCGGCGCCGGAGCGATCAGCAACAACTGGTCCGCCTTCGACCGCATCTTCTGATCCACCCCGGGGCCGGGTCAGCGGATCCGGCCCCGGCCCCACCCCTGCAAATCCTTCCCGCGAAAGGGACACCCCACCATGCAGCAGAACCGCCTCCTGGCCGCCCTCGGGCTCAGCGTGGCCCTGGCCGGATCGACGCTCGTCGCCGCTACGCCCGCGGCCGCCGCCGCCCGCCCCGATGTTCCCGCCCTGGTCGCCGACGCCGGCTACACCACCCTCGCCTACAGCACCGCGCCCTGCTCGTCCTCCGGCACCACCGCCGGCGACGCCGCCCTCGCCGCCACGCTGAACACCAAACTCAGCGCCAAGATGGACGGCTACATGGACGCGTACCGCGTCTCCTGTGCCCGGAAGGTGGTCCAGGCCGTGCAGGCCCGAGGGCTGCATCCCCGGGCCGCGACGATCGCGATCACCACCACCATCGTGGAGACCGGCATCCGCAACATCGACGAGATGGTGGACCACGACAGCCTGGGCCTGTTCCAGCAGCGGGCCTCCTGGGGCTCGGCCAGCCAGCGGCTCAACCCGACCTGGGCGACGAACGCCTTCCTCAACAGCATGTTGAACAAGTTTCCGAACAACTCCTGGATGACCACCCAGATCGGCGTGGTCTGCCAGACGGTCCAGGTCTCCGCCTATCCGGACCGCTACCAGCCCGAGGCGGGCGACGCGCAGATCATCGTGGACGCGCTCTGGGGCTCGAACGACTTCGACGGTGACGGGGACGCGGACGTGCTGGCGCGCAACGCCACGACGAAGGATCTGCACCTGTACAAGGGCAACGGCTCGGGTGGCTTCAGCTCG
>NZ_JBAKHS010000056.1:0-1291 GCF_036906795.1 Micromonospora sp. CPCC 205739
GGTGTTGAGGGCGGCGAAGTCGGCCATGAGTGCGGCGTGGATTTCACGGACGATGTAGCGCTTGAGGCAGCGCATGATCTCTATCTTGGCCAGGCCTTGCTTGGTGCGTCGTTGGACGTAGTCGCGGGTGCGGGGGTCGTAGCGCATGCGGGTTAACGCGATCGTGTAGAGGGCGTTGTTGGCGGCTCGGTCGCCGCCGCGGTTGAGGCGGTGGCGGTCGGTGCGCCCTGAGCTTGCGGGAATCGGTGCGGCGCCGCAGAGGTGAGCGAGGGCGGCTTCGGAGCGCAGCCGGTCGGGGTTGTCACCGGCAGTGGTGAGAAGTTGTCCCGCGACCTCGGGTCCGACGCCGTAGAGGGCGTTCAGGCGTGGGGCGGTCTTTGCCACCGCCGGGCGCAGCCGCCGGTCGGCTAGGGCGATCTCGGTGTCGAGGGCCTGCACCCGGGTTGCGACCGCGCGTAGCGCTGCCCGGGTCGCCTCAACGGGGTCGGTCATGGCCATCTCATCGACGGTCAGGCTGGCACAGGCGGTGATCATCGCCTGCCTGGGCAGTCCGGCCAGGTTTGCGCGCACGGCCTCGGGGGCCGACGTGATCAGTCCGTGGAGCTGGTTGAGGGCGGCGGTGCGGGCCTTGACCGCGCCCCGGCGAGCCACGCGCAGCGCGCGGATGGCCTCGACCGGTCCGGTGCGGGTTTTGGGTGTGCCAGTGGCCTGCCCGGACACCGCCGCGCGGGCGGCGGCGATCGCGTCGATCGGGTCGGACTTACCTTTGCTGCGTCGGGTCTTGCGGTCGGGCCGGTCGACCTCGACCAGGTCGACGCCTTCGCCGGCCAGGTAGCGGGCCAGGCCTGCGCCGTAGGTGCCGGTGCCCTCCACTCCCACCTTGATCAATCGCCCGAACGAACGCAGCCAGGCCAGCAGCGCCCGGTAGCCGGCCGGCGTCGCCGCGAATTGCTGATCTCCGAGTACTCGGCCGGTCTGATCAACGGCGGCGGCGTGGTGAGTCTTGCCGTGGGTGTCTATCCCACCCGTGACCGGGCGCTTCCTGGCTGCCATGCTGAACTCGTCGTCCCTTTCGCTCGCACCGAACAGGGTCGGCACGCACCCGCCGGGCAGGCGGACAAGACAGTGACGGGGCCTCTCGCACAGGCTCCTATGAAGTCACGAACGCCCAGCCAGTGACGTGCAGGCGCGGTCACCCGGACAGTCGACGAATCCAGCCAAGGACAGCAACCGTCGGTCAGGGCAAGGGTCAGACAGCCGGGTGACCGCTCCTACATCCTCACTGTCAGGG
>NZ_JBAKHS010000057.1:0-1184 GCF_036906795.1 Micromonospora sp. CPCC 205739
GAAGCAGGAATCCGCCCGGACGCCGCGTGTTCCACGCGCAGCGTGGAGGGAATCTCCGCCCTTCAAGGCGGAGAGATCGTCAGCACCCCTCGCCCGCCGACCGCCGTCGGGAGAGCCGGACACCGCCCACTCAAATGAGTGTCGGCTGAGGGCTCTGGTTGCTCACCTGCGCGGGACTGCATGTCGCCGCGACGTGGGTTGCAGTGCAGTCACCTTCGCGTGCGGCAGGTTTTCCACCGCCACCGCCACCGCCACCGCCACCACCACCGCGACCGCGACCGCCAGCGTCGGCCGGAGGCCACAGCTGATGGTCCAGCCCGGGCCGTTGTACTACCCGCCCACGGATGCGCCACCGCTCGGCAGCAGGACGGCGGGCAGGTCGAACACCCCTGCTCCCAATGCGCTCCCAATTTAAGGGGCAACAGCGAAGAAGACCGTTACCAGTGACTCCGGCGACGGGCTTCTACCTGCATACATCGATGGTGAGCGATACGGGGATCGAACCAGTGACCTCTTCGGTGTGAACTCTCGGCGAGGCGGTCGGAACGGGCTTGATGCGAGGCCAACCGGCCTGGTGGCGGTCGCTTCGGTCCGGTTCGGCTGGCACGGCTGCTGCACTTCGCTGCTGTACTGCTGGCGTCAGACGAGGCGTTGGATGCGGACCTTCGGGCGCTCGTTCCTTAGGTGGCCTAGCTTGTGCTGGCGGACCTGCTCGTTCCAGACATCCTGGTCGTAGTCGGGGTCCGGCGGGATCCACCGATGGGAGCCGTCGCTGTAGTGGAACTTCTCGTCGCCGGTTCGCACGATGCTCATCGGGTCCAGCCGACGAACCGGTGGTGCAGGTGGCCGGCGGGGACGTGGGCGAGGTCCTGCAGGGCCACTCCCCTGCACAGCCACCGCACGTCCAGGCCGGCTTGATCGGATGGTGAGTGGTCATCGCGAGCCGTCCTGGTGGGGCCAGTGGCCGCGGTTGATCGGGATGCGGTGACGGCTGCGGCAGGGCAGGTTCGCGCCGCAGCGGCAGATGCGCCGCCAATGCCGCCATGACCAGACCGGCCGGTGCCGTCGGGCCAAGGTCAAGGCGACGGCGAACAGGTACTCGTCGTACGAGACGCGCGGCACTAGGCCGTGTTTCATAGCTTGGTTCAGAGCCATTCGTTGATCGCGGCGACGTGGAGTGTGGC
>NZ_JBAKHS010000058.1:0-1049 GCF_036906795.1 Micromonospora sp. CPCC 205739
TAGGCCGTGTTTCATAGCTGGGGTTGACCAGTCAGCCCGGCCAGGGATCTCGGCGTGTCGGTGATCGATACGCGGTGAGGTCTCCGGTAGATGGTTCATCGACCAAGACAGACCATCAGCACGGAGACCTCGTGGCCACCATACCGGTGACGAGGCGGTTCGACCTGACTGACGTGCAGTGGGCGGCGCTGGAGCCGCTGCTGCCGAGGGGAAAGAAGCCGGGGCGACCGCTGAAGTGGAGTAAACGGCAGCTCATCGACGGGATCCGGTGGCGGGTCCGGGTGGGCTCGCCCTGGCGGGACGTTCCGGAGTGTTACGGACCGTGGCAGACGGTCTACGGGCTGTTCCGCCGTTGGCAGCGTGCCGGGGTGTGGCAGCGGATCGTCACCGGGCTGCAGTCCCGCGCCGACGCCGCCGGTCTGATCACCTGGGACGTCAGCGTCGACTCGACCCTCGCGCGGGCGCATCAGCACGCCGCCGGCGCCCGCACCCAACCCGGGCTGCAGAAGGAACCACCCGGCGGGGTCGAGGACGAGCCGGCTGATCACGCTCTGGGCAGGTCACGAGGTGGCTGGACCACCAAGCTGCACCTGGCCTGCGAGCAGGGCCGCAAGCCGCTGTCGATGCTGCTGACCGCCGGGCAGCGCGGCGACAGTCCGCAGTTCACCCGGGTCCTGGCCCGCATCCGGGTCCCCCGGCCCGACGGCGGTAGACCCCGCACTCGACCCGACCGGGTCCTCGCGGACAAGGCATACAGCTCCCGCGCCAACCGTGAGCACCTACGCCGACGTGGCATCCCGGCCACGATCCCGATCAAAATCGATCAGGCCGCAAGCCGGCGCAAGAAGGGGTCCAAGGGCGGCCGACCGCCGACCTTCGACGCCCACATCTACCAGCAGCGTCACGCCGTCGAGTGCGGCATCAACCAGCTCAAACGCCACCGCGGCCTGGCCACCAGGTACGACAAGCTCGCCGTGCGCTACCAGGCCACACTCCACGTCGCCGCGATCAACGAATGGCTCTGAACCAAGCTATGAAACACGGCCTAG
>NZ_JBAKHS010000059.1:0-1027 GCF_036906795.1 Micromonospora sp. CPCC 205739
GCTACCGGGATGCGGGCCAGTGCTCCGCCCTTCAGGGCGGGGGTGAAGGCCCGCGCTGGGAGGGCCGCCAAGGCCGGAGCAGTGCCTTTAGACCGGGCGGTTCTGCTGCTCGATGTATTGACGCACGACACTCAGCGGTGCGCCGCCGACGGAGCCGGCGAAGTAGGAACCCGACCAGAGCTTGTTGGCCCGGTAGTAGTGCCGCCGTAGGTCGGGGAATTCCTGCCGGAGTCGCCGGCTGGACACGCCCTTGAGGCTGTTGACCAGCTTCGCCGGCGCCACCTTGGGCGGGAAGTTGACGAGCAGGTGGACGTGGTTGTTCTCGCCGTTGAACTCGACCAGCGTGGTCTCGAAGTCGGCGCACACCGCCCGCATGATCTCCTGCATTCGGGCGAGGTGCGCGTCGCCGAACACCTTGTGCCGGAACTTCGTCACGAAGACCAAGTGAGCATGCAGAGCAAAAACGCAATGCCTACCAGTGCGGATACCTTCGAGTTCAGCCATAAACCAACGGTACGGTGTACGGGTGCAGCTCCGTTACAACTACCGCGTCTACCCGACGTCGAGTCAGCAGCAAGCGCTGGCTCGGGCGTTCGGGTGCGCTCGGGTGGTGTTCAACGACGGCCTGCGCGCACGGCAGGAAGCGCAGGCCGAGGGTCTGCCGTATCTGTCGGACGGTGAGTTGTCCAAGCGGGTTACCGCGGCCAAGGCCACGCCCGAGCGAGCCTGGTTGGGCGAGGTTTCCTCGGTCGTCCTGCAACAAGCTCTGGCGGATCTGAACGTGGCGTACCGCAACTTCTTCGCATCCCTGTCCGGGAAGCGCAAGGGTCGCAAGGTGGCACCGCCGCGGTTCCGCTCGCGCAAGGACAACCGGCAGGCGATCCGGTTCACCGCCAACGCCCGGTTCAAGGTGCTGAACAACGGCCGGCTGCGGCTGCCGAAGATCGGCGACGTCGAGGTGCGCTGGTCGCGGACGTTGCCCTCCGCACCGTCCAGCGTGACGATCATCAAGGACGCAGCAGGCCGG
>NZ_JBAKHS010000060.1:0-836 GCF_036906795.1 Micromonospora sp. CPCC 205739
GTCGTAGCGGGTGGCGACGCTGCGGCACTGCTTGAGGCGGTTGAAGCAGCGTTCGACGACGTTGCGCCGCTTGTAGAGCTGCTTGTCGAACACCGGTGGCCGGCCGCCTCGGCTGCCGCGCCGGCGGCGGTTGGCCTGCTGGTCAGCGCGCTCAGGGATCGTGTGCCCGATGCCTCGCCGGCGCAGGTCAGCTCGGATGGCCTTCGAGCTGTAGCCCTTGTCGGCGATGACATGGTCCGGACGGACCCGAGGTCGGCCGGGACCGTGACGTTCGACCCGGATGGCGGCCATGACCTGGGTGAAGCGGGTGCAGTCGTTGACGTTGCCGCCGGAGAGCACGAACGCCAGGGTCCGGCCCAGGCCGTCGCAGGCGAGGTGAATCTTCGTGGTCAGTCCACCTCTACTTCGACCGAGGGCGTGATCTTGTGGTTCGTCCGTTTCTCCGTGCCCCCTTTAGCGCCGGCCGCGTGCTGGTGGGCTCGCACGATCGTGGAGTCGACCGAGACCAGCCAGTCGATGTCCCCGGCCGCGTCCGCGTCGGCCTGGACCCCGGCGAGCATCCGTTCGAACGTCCCGTCCAAGGCCCACCTGCGGAAACGGGTATAGATCGACTGCCACGACCCGTACCGGGCAGGTACGTCCCGCCACGCCGCCCCGGCCCGGATCTTCCACACGATCCCGTTGAGCACCCGCCGGTCATCCGCCCGCGGCCGACCACCAGTCACCGCCGACGGCAGGTACCGCGACAGCGCTTCCCACTCGACGTCAGACAACTCGTAACGACGACCCACGCCCTACATCATCCGACACCAAGATCCTTTGAAGACACCGCCTAG
>NZ_JBAKHS010000061.1:0-780 GCF_036906795.1 Micromonospora sp. CPCC 205739
CACGGGCGATTGGCGCAGTGGGAGCGCGCTTCCTTGACACGGAAGAGGTCACTGGTTCAAACCCAGTATCGCCCACCAGGATGACGAGGCTGGTCACCGGAGTTCCGGTGGCCAGCCTTTTCCGTTGCCGGCCTGCGGTGTCACCCGCCCGCTTCCGGTCGCTGCGCTGCTGGGGCCGCTGCGTGCCAGCCCACGAGGGTCACCCGACGAAAGGGCGCCGGCCACCCGAGGGCGACCGGCGCTCCCGCCGTACGTCGTGCGCCGGACCGTTCAGCTCCGTCGGCCGGTGGTGGTGCCTGTTACAGCGGCGGGGCGATGTCCCGACGCTCCTCCACCCGCCGGTACTCCACCGGCTCGGGCTCGGTCGTGGTGACCACCTGGCGGCGGCGACCCCAGACCAGGGCGGTCATGATGAGGCCGAGCAGGCCGGCCGCCATCAGGATCCAGCCGACCACGTCGAGGTTGACGCCGCCGACGCTCGCGTCCAGGGCGAAGGTCAGGATCGCGCCCGCGGCGAGCAGGAAGATACTCGTTCCGATACCCACGACAGCCTCCTTCAGGGGGATGTGGTGTGCTGTCGCGGCAATCAGTACCCCGTCGGTGACCAGCGCAATCACCCGCCCCGAAGCGAGCGGGTGGGGCGGCGGAGCCGGCGATCTTGCCATCGGGTAGAGTTCAACCCGTCGCCGGGGAGACCGGGCGGCACGCGGACGTAGCGCAGCTGGTAGCGCATCACCTTGCCAAGGTGAGGGTCGCGGGTTCGAATCCCGTCGTCCGCTC
>NZ_JBAKHS010000062.1:0-763 GCF_036906795.1 Micromonospora sp. CPCC 205739
ATCGACAGCCTCGATCAGCTTGTCGTCATCACACGGCACCTTCCACACCCGCCCGTGCTCATCACCATCCCGGTCCTTGTCCCGGTCCTTGTCCCGGTCCCGGTCCCGGTCCCGGTCCTTGTCCCGGTCCCTGCGGTCCTCGCCCCGCTCGCCGAAGTCGCGGCCGCGGCCGTCGTCCTTCGTAACCTGCTGAGCCGTGGACCACTTCAGGTCGGTCAACCGGTGGGCACCGGTGGCCCCGGTGGTCGCGTATGCGACCCCTGCGAGGCTGACCGCTCCTGTCAGGCCCACAACGCCGGTGGCGAGCCAGAGCCGGCGACGGCGGAGCGGGGAGGCCGTCTCACGGCTGGCGTCATCGTTATTGCGAAGGTAGTTGGACATCGGAGCTCTCTGCCCTCTCCTTGTACCCGACAAGGTCGCTTCGCCACAGCGAGGCGGCCTTCGCTACAAATCGGTTGTAGCTGCTGAAGAACACCGTATGAGAACCTTCTTCACCTCGTGCGCTTATCCGAAAAAAGCCCACATTAGGTATGTGGGCGGTGCAGCCGACAGCACGGCGGACGGCGGTGCAGCAGAGGTGCCACCGGTGGCGAAGGGCGGCGCGGAGGGCGAAAGCGCGTGCTGGGTGGCGGCCGCGCGGGCGCGCGTCGTACCCGGTGGGGAGTCCCTCCCCGCCGAGGCGGGAAGGGACTCCCTGGTCGTGCGCCTGTGTCAGTTGAAGCAGTCCTTGACGGTGCCGGCGCAGTTGGTGGGGTCGTTGTTG
>NZ_JBAKHS010000063.1:0-681 GCF_036906795.1 Micromonospora sp. CPCC 205739
CGGCGCGGCCGTCGCCGTGCTGATCGTCAGCGGCACCGGCGCGAGCGCCGCTGAAGCACCGGTCGGCCTGGGGACGGCAGCGAACTTCTCCGTGCTGGCCGGCTCCACCGTCACCAACACCGGCCCGAGCTTCCTGGCCCAAAGTTTGGGTGTGCACCCCGGCGACACCGCCCCCGGCTTCCCGCCCGGAACCGTCGCCGGCGAAATCCACCTCGGCGACGCCGTCGCCCTGCAAGCCAAGAACGACCTCACCACCGCCTACAACGACGCCGCCGGCCGCACCCCGTTCACCAACCTCCCGGCAGAACTCGGCGGAGCCACCCTGCTCCCCGGCGTCTACCGCCTCGGCACCGCACAACTGACCGGCACCCTCACCCTCGACAGCCAGGGCGACCCCGCCGCGGTCTTCATCTTCCAGATCGCCTCCACCCTCATCACCGCCTCCAACAGCAGCGTCGTGTTCATCAACGGCGCCTCACCCTGCAACGTCTACTGGCAGGTCGGCAGCTCCGCCACCCTCGGCACCGGCACCCGCTTCCAGGGCAACATCCTGGCCCAGACCTCCATCACCATGAACACCGGCGCCACCCTCCAAGGCCGCGCCCTCGCCCAGACCGGCGCGGTCACCCTCGACACCAACACCATCAACGCCCCCGTCTGCCTACAACCGACCGGAACCCC
>NZ_JBAKHS010000064.1:0-650 GCF_036906795.1 Micromonospora sp. CPCC 205739
CGGTGAAGCGCCGGCTGGTGATGGGCCTCGCCGCGGTCGCCGCGGGTGCCGCCGGGGTCGTGGCCGTGCCCGCGCTGCTGCCGGGGACGGCCGAGAAGGCGGTCGCGGCCTGGACGCCCGCACCCGGTTCGCTGACCGGTGCGCAGGTGCTGCCGCAGGCCCGGGACTGCGCCGGGAACGACGTGGGGGGCAGCTCGTCGGCGGTCAACCCGGAGGACGTACTCCTCGCCGAGCAGCGCGGGCTCGCGACGCTGCTCATCATGAAGAAGAGCAGCGGCGTCATCGTCGAGTGCCTGAGCGCGGGAGACGACGACCAGCTCGCCTCGATGGGCCTGGCCGACGGCCCACCGCCGGCCCTGCCCGCCGGCACCGTGGACCTGCAGACGATGAGCTCCATGGGCGACGGCGACGCCCAGTGGTCGAACATCGTCGGCCTGGTGGGCCCGGGGGTCAACCGGGTGGACGTGAGCCTCGACAACGGCAAGGTCTTCCAGGCCAGCGTGAAGTCCGGTTGGTGGGCGGCCTGGTGGCCGGGTCCTGAGGGCGGCGAGGTCGACCGCCTCACGGTGACCGTGCACAGCGACAAGGGAACGACCAGCTACCGCCCGTCGGAGCTGCCCTGACGTGACCGGGCTGCGGCGGCCTGCGGG
>NZ_JBAKHS010000065.1:0-543 GCF_036906795.1 Micromonospora sp. CPCC 205739
GCACGTCTGCGACGTGGGCGCGAACCGGTCGATCTTTGCGAAGGTGCGCCCGTACCGGGCGGCTTTGTACTTCAACATGCCCGTGAACGCTGCCCAACCGGCGTCGTGCACGGACTTCGCCAGCGTGGTCCGGCCGAGACCGACGACGCACAGGTCCTCGACGTACACCGCTTGGTTGTCGCGGATGATCTGTGTCGAGAGCTTGTGCTGCCAGTCGCGCCGGGTGTCGGTGACTCGCGCATGAGCGCGGGCGACCTTCACGACGGCCTTCTTGCGGTTGTTCGACCCCTTGGTCTTGCGGGACAGGTCTTGCTGCAGCCGGCGCAGCTTGCGGGCCGCTCGGCGCAGGAACTTCGGGGCGGCCACCTTCGTACCGTCCGACAGCACCGCGAAGTGGGTCAACCCCAGGTCGATGCCCACCTCAGCATCCGAGGGCGGCAACGCCTCCTCGGTGCTCTGCACGACGAACGAGGCGAAGCACCGGCCTGCTGCGTCCTTGATGATCGTCACGCTGGACGGTGCGGAGGGCAACGTCCGCGACCA